>JAEWOQ010000066.1 GCA_023460875.1 Pseudomonadota bacterium | reverse complement strand
CTCCGCCCGAACCCACGATCACGAGCGCTCCGACGACGACGGCCCCGCCCAGGGCCACCCAAACCAGCGGGTTCGTCTTCTTCATCGGGATGCCCGCCTCGAGGTTGCCCTCGTCCGCGCGCTCCCTTCCCCGACTCGATTGGTCCTCGGCCATGCTCCTAACTTTTATCGCACCTGCTCGATGGGATCCAGGCCCCGACAGTCCGGCCGGTCGGCTTCACCTTCGGCAGGTGCTCTGGCCGGCGGGTGCTCTGGCCAACCGGTGCCGTCCCGCTGTACACCTGACACGCCGACCCAAGTCGCCAGGCCGTGACGGGTGCCTCGGCGCCATCACCGCACATTGCCGATATATCTTGCTGAGTCGACGTGGCGCTGGGCCGCCGCGCGCTCCTGAGCCGTGGCACCAGGCCGCGCCCGGTGCCACGAGCACCTCACCGGGCGCGATGAACCATCGAACGCGCCCGTGTATCGGGAGCCGTGGCCCCTCAGTACTTCGACAACATCCGTTTCACGAACCGCACACGCTTTGCCGCGCCCTTCCACTGACACGACTTGCCCGTCGCGTAGTTGGCTACAGCGCCCTCGAGGGAGCCCTTGCAGAAGTTGCGCCCCCGCGAGAGAGCCCGTGACGCCTCGAGCGCCGCCTCGCGGGTCGACTCGAGATCCGTCCCCGCTAGGCTGCGCCAGCGCTCGACGGGCAGCTGGTAGCCGTGGTGGAGCTGCCAGAGACTGATCGCGCGCCCCCCGTCGCACTCACCGATCTCCACGCGACATTGGCCGGCGTGCACATGCAGCGCGAGCCGCGTCTCGAAGAACGCCTGTCCCAGCAGCAAGAACCCGAGCTCCCGGGGCGTCCCATGCCAAAAGCGCTTACAGCTCTGTGATTCCTTCTTCTCGGCCTCGTCGCCCGACTCGGAGCTCGCCTGAGAAGCGGAGCGCTCCTGACTCGAGTCGACGTTGCGACAGGTAGCGACCGCGACAGCCTCGTCGATCGCCTGAGCGATCACGTTCAATCGCACCTCTCGATCCTCGGTGCTTTCCTGGTCACCATGCCAAGCAGGAAAGGCCATTGCGGCCGCGAGTAGAGACTCTTTCAACATCATTCGCTCCCATTTCTCCGTCGAGAACCGCTGCCGAGAAGCGACCTCGCTGGGTAGCCCTGGAGGGCCATCAGCCGAATCGCGACTCCTGCGAGCCGGTCGTGCGCTCGCGCGGTCTCCCCGTTCCGTCCCCCTCCAACGGCCCCGCTCGCGGACGACTTCAGAGGCGGCGCGCCGGCCCGCGACTCGAGGTCGTCCGCAGGGGATTTCCTGCATCGATCAAGGCGACCGACTCCTATCCAGAGCGGTGAGACTCCTGCTGCTCTCGGTGCTGCTCTCGGTGCTGCTCTCGGCGCTGCTCGGGCGCCCTGCTGACGAGTCGGCAGCTGCGGGCGCTCCGACCCTCGTTCTCTTTGGACACACATGAATCGAACTCAGTCCCCCACCCTCACGCTCGGTGCTTCACGCGCTCCGCACGCTCTATCCATTCACCCGCGACCGAACATGCCTGACACCGTTTTCGGGTGCCGCTCAGACGGGGAAGTGCGCTGCGCGGCGCAAACACAGCGCAGCTCGCGACCCTCGTCAATACATCGTCGTGTCACGCGTGGCGCTAGTCCGCGCAGAGTGCACTGACATCGCACGTGAGGCGACGAAGGTGTTCGCGCCACATTTTCATCTCGCCGGAATGCGACCTCGTGCACAGGAAGTGCAAACAGGAGATAGTGAGCGATATTATATGGGTTATTTCGCGCGTCGCAGATCCGCAATGCGGCGCTGCGTTCGTAGTAACCAACGCCCGCCGCGAAGGCCGCGCGAAAGAAAAATCAACCCCGGCTCAGATCGCCGCTCCCACACGCCACCGCCACCCGGGCCCTCTCCGCACGGAGCTTCGACCCTGCGGAGCCCCCGGCCGCCCGCCGAAGAAGGCCCAGCCCGTGGAGGCCTCAAGCTCACAGCGCCACGCGCTCCTCCGCTCCACGGGGAGCCAACGGACGACCCCGCCTCCCGCCTCGTGGACTCCCCCAGAACGCCCCCGCCCGCCTCGACCACTTTCCCCGTTGCGGACCGGCGCGGTGTGACTATGCTCCGCTCACTCTCTGCGGGAGTAGCTCAGTTGGTAGAGCACGAGCTTCCCAAGCTCGGGGTCGTGGGTTCGAGCCCCATTTCCCGCTCCAGAAAAGATGCTGTTTTCGTCACTTCGCCCCCCTTCCGCCTCAGCGATTCTGCATGAGCGATGCTGAGAAGCGGGACGGCGGCGACCGGGAGTTCCCGGGCCAGTAGGCGATCTCGGTAGCGCTGGTGGGTCTTGCTGCCGGAGTGCCCCGTCAGGAGCATCGCCCCGGGGCGGGTGTTCGCGTGGTACTCTTGAGGCAGTCATGACCTCAGACGACGAAGAAGAAGACTTTGGCGTGGTCTCGGACGATGAACTGTTCGAGGCCCTCAAGAGGCCAGCGGACCCAAAGAAGCAGATCCACGGCGACGGCGGCAACCTCGAGCTCTGGGACGAAGAGTTCGCCCGGGAGCTCGCCGCCAAGAACGCCGCCAAGAAAGGCTCCTGATGTCCCGGCTTCGCCCCCACTGCCGCGTGTACCTCACGGCGCTGGCTGACCGCCTGAGCGCCGGTGAATCGGTTCAGGACGCCGAGCAGGGCGCGAGACGAGACCAGCGAGCCGCGGGGCACCCTCCCCCGGCCCGAACCCCTGACGCAAACACCGGGGATTTCGGAGCTGAGGAAGTGCCCCCGGCGCACACCCCGCACGGCGCGGAAGGGTAACTCAGCCCAGCTTCGAGGCGACAAGCCGGTTGAGCGAGACGCCCTGCTCGGCGGCCTCGATGGCGAGCGTGCGGTGCACGTGCGGTGGCAGGCGAACGAGGAATTTGCCCGAGTAGTCCTTGCTGGCGATGGGCTCTGGCGGCTCTTGCCCCTGCTCGCGCATCATCTCGACCGCCACACGGACGAGCTCCACGATGCCAGCGAGGGCCTGCTCTCGCGTGTCATCGAAGTGACTGAGCGACGGGAGCTCAGCGCAGAGCCCGACGAACTCCCCTTCCTTTTCGGACCAGGTCACTCGGTAGGTGTAGTGTTCCACTTTCATTTCTTCGTGAGGCTGTCGACGGCCTTGAGCGCCTCCGAGAAGCGGACACCGTCGGGGTTCCGTCGCATCTTCTCCAGCAGCTTCTCGGCCTGACCCAAGCTCCAATGGTACCGTTATTAGTACCACGCCGGCGACGAGAATCGACCCTGGGCTGTTCTTCGCACGGGACAGGAACGATCCCCGAACGGGACACCCAACGCCCATCGGGGAACCTCCGTCAGGGAGTCGCCGCCGCCTGCCATGGCGAGCCACTGCTCTGCAGCGTCGAGTGCCTGCCTCAGCGCGAGCTCCAGTTCGCCGTCGCTTGGCGGCGGCCGTCTCTCATCGAAGGGGCGCTTCGTCACCGCGCCCGGTCGACGGCCTCAGCTCGGCCTCGACGCCGAGCGAGGCCCACACCAGTTGATTTCGCGGCCCTCGGGGTGGTAGGTGGCGCGAGCCGGGGTACCCCGGTCAGGACTGAACGAGGGAAAACACAGGGACATGAGCTCACCCACCCCGAAAGCCCAGCCGGCCCCACGAGGCCGCCTGCCCTTTGGCTCCATAGTGATGATCGCGGCGGCATGGCTGATGTTCGCCATGGTCACGTTCTTCTACTCCATGCTGCCCCTGATTCTCCTGCCAGGGTTGCCCTTCCTGTTTTTCGGCGTGGTGAGCCTGGTCAGCGCGGTGACCCAGGAAGCGGAGAAGGCGCGTCGCTGAGCTTGCCATGAAGACCGCTAAAGTCTCGTCTCGTTGTGAGTGCCAGGCGCGGCTCGGAGCCGAGCTCGATGAGGAGCGCAAGGTGCTCCGAGGTTGGAGCCGTGACCTCCGGAACCGAACGTTGGTGTCGCCGTGCACCCTGGCGGGCGTCGAAGGTGACCTCTTCCACCTCGTCTGGCTCTGCGCCTTGTGTGGGCGCAACACCCTGCGCTCCTTCGACGGCGAAGCGCTCGTCTTCGAGGACGTCCCCGAAGCCTCCGTTCCCCATCAGAGCGCCTGACGGTCGCAGGGCTCGCGCGCGCGTCCTCCGACGTTCGACGTCGGGGCTGGAGGCTCGTGCGCGCGCCCCACGGCCGCGTACCGCCACCCTGCTCAGAGTGACGCCTGATACAAGGCCAGCAGATCGTCCCGCGTACACGGGCGGGGGTTCGATGCGTGGCAAGCGTCCTCGATGGCGAGATCGGCGAGCCGCTCCAGCTCCTTCTCCCCGACGTCCACTGCACGCAGACCCCTAGGCAGCCCGAGTCGACCACGCAGCTCCTCGACCCGCTCCGCCGTGTCGCGTGCCGCCCTCCCCCCGAGCAAAACGCCCACGTCCCGGACGCGATCCGGGCACACCTCCAGGTTGAACCGAAGCACGGCGGGCAGACACAGGGCGTTGGCGAGCCCGTGATGCACGTCGTGCTCGCTCCCCAAAGGATGGGCCAGGGAGTGGCACGCGCCGAGTCCCTTCTGGAAGGCGACGGCGCCCATCATCGCCGCCTTCATCATGGCGCCGCGGGCGTTCAGATCCGCGCCGTCCTCCACCGCGCGCTCCAGGTTCTTCGCGACCAGATCGATGCCGCTCAAGGCGATGGCGTCGGCCATCGGATGGTCGCCCTTGGACAGGTAAGCCTCGATGCAGTGCGTAAGCGCGTCGAACCCCGTCGCGGCGGTCAGGTGGCGCGGCAGCGCCCGCGTGAGCTCGGGGTCGAGGAGGGCGACCCGCGGCATCAACCGGGGGGAGAAGACGACCGTCTTGCGGCCCGTGGAGCGCAACGTCAGCACGCCGCTGCGCCCCACCTCGCTCCCCGTGCCCGCGGTCGTGGGGATGGCGATGGATGGCGGCACGTGCTCGGGCACCAGGCGCTCGCCGCCCCGCGCGTCGTCGAGCTCCTCGAAGGACGAACGAGTCGCCGAGCGCAGCACGATGAGCTTGCCTGCGTCGAGCGCAGAGCCCCCACCCACCGCCACGACGCCGTTGGCCCCCTGCTCCGCATAGGCGCGCGCGCCCTGCTCGACGTCACTCTCCGTCGGGTTGCCCTGCACCCCGCTGAAGACCGCCGCCCGGATGCCCGCGGCGTCGAGGGACTCCAGCACCGGCTCGCACAGGCCGGCTTGCAGCACCCCGGGATCCGTCACCAGGAGCGCCCGCGTGATGCGTGCAGCGCGGGCTTCGTCACCCGCGGCGCGCGCTGCCCCTACCCCAAAGACGATGCGCGTCGGAAACGCCCAGATGGCCATGTGTGAGTCCTCCTCGAGCTCGCAGCGGCTCAGATGGTTTCGAAGTAACGCCGGAGCTCCCAGTCAGTGACCGCCCTCCGGTAGCACTCCCACTCCCAGCGCCGGGTCATCGTGAAATGCTCGACGAACTCGGCGCCGAAGAGCTCCCGTGCCGCGCAGCTCCCTTCGAAGGAGTCGGTGGCCTCGGCCAACGTCCCCGGCAACGTGGGAGCGTCGCCGCCCGGCTCACCGCGGACGGGCTCCGCAGGCTCGAGCTCGTGCTCGACCCCCCACAGCCCCGCGCCGAGGGCGGCGGCGAGCCCGAGATACGGGTTGATGTCCGCGGCGCCTTGCCGGTGCTCCACCCGCGCGGCGTCCGGGTCGTGCGGTCCGATGATCCGCAGCGCGCAGGTCCGGTTCTCGACGCCCCAGCACGGGGCGAGCGGCGCCCACAGCCCGGGCACGTAGCGTTTGTAGCTGTTCACGGTCGGCGACATCATCGCGGTGAGCTCCCGCATGAGCGCGAGCTGCCCGCCGATGAAATGCCGCATGAGCGGGCTCAGGCCGTGCTCTGCGCGCGGGTCGTGGAAGGCGCTCTTGGAGCCTCTCCAGAGGCTCTGGTGGATGTGCCCGCTGCAGCCGGGGAGGCTCGCGTTCCACTTGGCCATGAACGTCGCCGTCAAGCCATGCCGGTGAGCGATTTGTTTGACGGTCGTCTTGAACAGGGCGGCGTCATCGGCTGCCCGTAGGGGGTCGTTCACCGTCAGGGCGGCCTCGTACACGCCCGGGCCCGTCTCCGTGTGCAAGCCCTCGATCGCGATACCCGCGGCCGCGAGGGTGTCCTGCAGATCTGCCATCAAGTCCGCGTCTTGCCCAGTGCGCAGCCAGCTGTACCCGAACATTCCAGGGTCGAGGGGCTCGAGGTTCGTGAAGCTCTTGCTCACCAAAGACTCACGTGTCTCTCGAAAGACGAAGAACTCGAACTCGAACGCGACCTTGGCCTGAAGCCCGAGGGATTCGAGGCGCGCGAGCACGTGCCTCAGCAAGCTCCTGGGACACGCAGGGTGTCGCTGCCCGCTCGCGTCTCGGAAATCCGCCAGGAACGCCGCCACGCCAGGCTCCCACGGGATCCGGCGCTCCGTCGCCGGATCCAGCCACGCGTGCGCGTCGGGGTACCCCGTATGCCATCCGGTGACCTGCGCGCCGTCGTAGAGGCTGTCGCCTACGTCCCAGCCGAAGATCACGTCGCAGAAGCCGAAGCCCTTCGTCAGAGCGGACTCGAGCTTCTCTAGGGAGACGTACTTCCCCCGGAGCACCCCGTCGATGTCGAAGCTCCCGATCTTGGCGCGCCGGATCCCCTCACGTCGTAGCCTCCGAACAATCTCGCTCGCCGCGCCGCGCGCAGGCGCGCCGGGCAGAGCCCGTCGCGCGCGCTTCTTCGCCGGCCCCCGAGACAACTCACCTCGACCTGCTCCTCCGCCGCGCATCGATCCCCCTCCCGGGCCTCGCGCCGCGAGAGACCCCCGAACTTTTAGAATGACACACCAGAGCCCGGCTTGGGTGCAGAAACGGCATCATTCGGAGCGACCGAGCACCGACGCGGCCGCCAGAACGACCGCCACCCCGAACGAGCCCAGGCTGACCCAGAGGGCGGGCAGCGGGCCCCACGACAGACTCTCGCCACCGCTCGCGGCAGCGTGGGCTTGGTTGCGGGCGGCGATAACGACGGCCACGACGAGCAGCACCCCAGATCCAGCGAGGCGTCCCCAAGCCACGGTGGAACGTTGGGCCGCAGCAGGGGGACCGGAGGTGCGTCCGGACGGTGTTCGCCCCGACAGTGTTCGCCCGGATGGGTGTCGGGAGCCGGGGCGCGGCGGTGATGATGGGGGGAAGCTCGAGGGCTCAGCGCCGAGCGGAGGACGAGCGGAGACGCCGTGGGCCCTCGGAGGCGCGACGGAGCCGACGGCGCGGCCGGACTCGCCTTCGTCGAGAGGCTCCAGGAGCACGTTCCCGGGCCGGGCGGAGGGTGTTCCAGGAGGCACCGTCGCCCGCCCTGGTGGCGTCGAAGAGGGCCGGAAGGGGACCTGCTCCCGAGCGGAGATCTCCGACACATAGATCGGAGAGCCAGATGGATGAGCCGATGGATGAGCCGATGGATGAGCCGATGGATGGGGCGGAGCGGAGGTGGTCGGGTACAGGGCCGGGGGCAGAGGGGGAGGCGCGGTCGACTCCAGGGAAGACTCCAGCAGAAGCTCGTCGAGCTCGGCCCGGGGCGGGCTGGCGGGGGCGTCCCGACGGTCCAAATCACCGGGCAGCGGTGGCGCCCCGGGGATCTCCAAGGCAGGGACCACCGGGATGTTCCCGGAAGACGGCGCTGCCCCGAGCACCGGCGGCAACTCCGAGCGCGGCGGTGGCTCGAACTCGAGGGCGTCGAGGGCCGGCGGTGGTTGCCACCTGCGTCTCAGAGGTCGGCGCGGTGGAGGCGGTGGCTGGCTCTCCCGCAGCGCATCCCAATCCACCGACAGGTTCGA
The DNA here is from genome assembly GCA_023460875.1 of Pseudomonadota bacterium. GTDB lineage: Bacteria > Myxococcota_A > Polyangia > Polyangiales > Polyangiaceae > NIC37A-2. Next base: position 13,615 of record JAEWOQ010000066.1, on the reverse strand, counting down.
CGAGCCTGGCGGCGGCAGCCCCGTGAGCCGCGGCGCAGCGGTCCCTCCGAGGTGCTCGACGGACCCGCCCACGTGGCCTTCTGCGCCGCTCTGGCTTTCGCCGCGCTGGCTTTCGCTGCTCTGGCTTTCGGCGCGGGGATCCTCGCGGCGCGACCATTTGGGGTGCCCGTTCGAGTCGAGATCCAAGGCCGCCAAGAGCTGATCCCAGAAGCTCCGGAGCGTGAGGAAGCGCGTCCTCGGATCGACCGCCAGCGCTCGCTCGAAGATCGCCTCCACTTCGTCGGAGACGCGCACACCTCGCCGTCGGGGCGTCGGCCGCTGCGCAGGATCGAGGATGGCCCGGCGCAGAGCGGGAGGATCGCCGTCGAAGATTCGCCCCCCGCGGATCGCCTCCACCAGGGTGAGCGCCAATCCCCACACGTCCGTCCACGTGCCGGTCGCCCCGTATCGATCCGGCGCCCACTGCTCCGGAGCCCCGTAGGCGGGCGAGAAGGTAGCCCCGGAGCGCTCGCCAGCGCCGAGGTGCGGCGCTCGCGTGTTCTCCTTCAACCTGCCGAAACCGAAGTCGAGGAGCTTGACGACCTGCTCACCTCCGATGAAGGCGACGAAGAGCTTCTCTGGCCTCAGATCGCGATGGATCATCGGCGCCATGCCCGCCGACACCGGGAGCGCGTGGGCGTGCTCCAGCGCCCGGGCCACCGGTGTGAGCATCCGCACCAGCTTGCGCAAGCCGATCGGCGGGCGCCCCTGAGCGACGCGCTGGGCGATGATGACGTCGAGGGTCCACCCCTCGAGCCACTCGAAGACGATGAAGGGGACGAGCTGTCCCCCGCTCGGGAAGGTCTCGACGTGCAGCGGGCGCACGACCGCAGGGCTCGCGGCGGCGAGCCGAAATAGCGGCTCCGTCTCCGCGCGGAGCTGCTCCAGGAAGCGCTCGTCCGTCGCGAGGTCCGCGGAGATCTTCAGACACTTGAGGGCCACCCGCACCCGAAAGCCCCGGTGCTCGGCCCGATACACGACGCCGAAGTCTCCCTCGGCGATCACCTCCTCGACCAGGTAGGTGCCGGCGATGACTTTGCCCAGGATGCCGAAGCGATCTTCCACCATGCGCGACCATCCAACCCAACGACACCGCGCGGCTCCGTCGAGCTTGCTCCGCGACACGCTATCGCCGCCGCCGCCTCGGGGCTAGAAGAAGCCGTCGGAGGAACGGCGACTCATGCTCTGGGGACTGCTCAGCGTCATCCGTGGTGCGGTGTACCTCGCGCGCACGCCAGCGACCTGGCCACGCGCCCTGGTGCCCGTCTTGGTGTTCTTTCTCCTGTTCGCTGGCGGCCTCGCCCTGTCGCTCGGCCTCCTCCGGCCTGGGGTGCTGAGCTGGCTCGGCGCCAACGCAGAGACGCCGCTCTCCGGCTGGCGGTCCTTCGGCAACGAGGCGCTCGCCTGGCTCGCCACCCTGGTCGCGGGCGCGGCCAGCGCGATCATCGCGCTCCTGCTCGCTCCTCCCCTCGCCTCTCCCGCCCTCGAGGGCATCGTCGCCCTGCGGGAGCGCAGCTTAGACGTGCCGGAGCGGGGGCCCAGCAGCTTCTGGCAAGAGCTCCTGTGCGGACTGCGGGCGCAGCTCTTCGGTGCGCTGGTGCTCGGTCCCGTCCTGCTCCTGACCTGGATCGGTGGTCTGCTCGCGCCCGCTGCGGCCCCTGTGCTCGTCCCCCTGTCGTTGCTCGGCGCCGCCTTCGGCGTGGCGTGGGGGCTACTGGACTATCCACTGACTCTCCGCGGCGTGGGCGCCCGGGAGCGCTTCCGATTCCTGCGGCGCCACGCGCGGGTGTGCCTCGGGTTCGGGGCAGGTTTCGCCCTCGTGTTCTGGGTGCCTTGTTTGTCCTTGCTGCTGCTCCCCGTGGGCGTGGTCGGCGCGACGGAGGTCGTCTGGCACCTCGCCGCGTTGGATCCGGAGGCGCCTCGGAGCCTCCGGCGCGCCGCCTCGGGAGCTCCGGGAGCTCGAGGGATCCTCGGCGCGAGCGCGACGGGCACCACGAGCGTGCGCTGATGCGGCGCCGGGATCCTGCTACGCTGAACTCGTGCTGCGTTGGCTCCCGCTCGGACTCGTGCTCCTCGCATTGGCGGAGCTGTACTTGCTGCTCGCTCTCGGGCGCCTCATCGGGCTCGGCCCGACGGTGGCCCTCACGGTGGCGACGGCCGTGCTCGGCGGCGCCATGGCTCGCTGGGAGGGGCTGCGCGTCTGGAAGGAGTGGGTGCTCACTCTCCAGGAGGGGCGCTCACCCGCGCGCGGCCTCTTCGAGGGGGTGCTCGTTCTGATCGGGGGAGCGTTGCTCATCCTCCCTGGGGTGCTGACGGACCTCGTGGGGCTGCTGTTGCTGTTCCCCCCCACCCGCCGAGCCTTGGCGCGTCCCCTGCATCGAGCCGTCGACGCCCAGGTCACTCACAGGAGCGTGCACTTCATCGGAACGCCGCCCCCCGGCACCCCATCGATGCACCGTGGGCGCGGTCCCTACGACGTCGTGGACACGACCGGCGAGGCCCTGCACGACCACAAGGGCGAGCTCCCCGGCCGCTGACGGGTCCCGATCCGAGCGACGCCCTCTCTCCGGTGACCCGCGGCCCGTTCTGCATGGGCGTCGTCCATGGTCACCGCACAGAACAAGTACTTGGGCTGGGCCGTCGCTTCCCTCCTCGTCGCTGCGGTCGCCTGCAGCGACGAGCAGAGTGACGACCCGATGGGAGGCGGGGGCAGCGGTGGAGGCTCCTCTGAGCCGTCTGGTGGCGGCGGCAGCGGTGGCGACCTCACCCCGGGCTCGACGGGAGGCGCAGGGGCCAAGCCAGGGACGGGCGGTGGGTCCGTCGTCTGGCCCTCGAACCCCGACAACTCCCCGGAGATCGAGCTGTGGTACGGCGACGACCAGATCATCGGCGGACCGGGTGAGCCCGCGCCGCAGCGCTGGGTGAACGTCCTGGGACGGATCACCGAACCCACCGCCGGCAGCGCGACCTACCGGGTCAACGGCGGTCCGGAGCAGTCGTTTCCGTTCGGACCGAGCACCACGCGCCTCCTGGCGACGGGGGACTTCAACCTGGAGGTGGAGCGCACCGCCCTCCTGCCGGCACCGGAGTTCAACAGCGTCGACATCCTCGTCCAGACGGGGAGCGACGAGCCGTTGTTCCGTCGTGTCCACCTGCAGGTGCACCCCCCGGACACCGTGGCGCCCGACCTGTACGTGGACTTCTCGGCGCTCCCGGACGTCACCGCGCTCAACCAAGTGGCGGCGGTGGTCGACGGCCTCTGGGAGCTCACCGAGGACGGAGTGCGGACCGCCGAGCTGGGGTACGATCGCCTCATCGCGCTCGGCTCCCAAGGCTGGTCGAGCGACTACGAGGTCCTCGCGGAGTTCACGCTCCACTATTGGCGCAACTGGGGCGCCGTCGGGGTTGCCGTCGGGTGGCAAGGGCACGCGGGGACGCAGGACCCGCGGGAGGACTGGCCTCTGGAAGCCCTGGGCTGGGTGCGCAAGGTCGTGCCCCAACCGGAGCTCCAGATCATGGCCTACAGCGGGGGCGTGCTCGATCGCCGGGCGTTCGATCTCGTCGAGGGCGACACCTACCTCCTGCGCACGAGGACCACGCGGGGGACAGGCAATACCCGACGGGCTTCCCTGCGCGTCTGGCCGGTGAGCTCGGAGGAACCCAGTGACTGGCTCCTCGAGACTCAAGCGCCCCTCCACGACGGCTCCGTGCTCCTCGTCACTCACCACGCGGACGTGACCTGGCACAACGTGACCGTCACGCCCCTGTAAGCTCCCGGCGCCGCTCGGAAGCCCCCTGTGGTGCCCCCTCGAACCGCCGCCTGCGGGCGAGGCGTTGCGGGGCGCAGATGTCCGCAGAACCCGGGCGCTCGCGTTTGGTGAGGTTCTCGAACTCGATCCGAGAACCTTTTGCCGCGCCGTGCGTCGAACGGTGCATGCGCTGGCTATCGTGGATGGGTTTCGCCGGGGTGTGCCTCGGTGTGGGATGCAACTCCGGGTGCTCGGGCAGCGCCCCTCCTCTCGGCGGTTCGCTGCCTTCGAGCGTCGTCGCGGCGACGGGAGCAGACGCCGTCAGTCGTCCTCCCGGTGACGACGTCGCCCCGGTCACGGAGGCCCACGCCCCGCATCGTTTCGTCGCCCGCACGCCGGCGCCCCGTCACCGCCCCCCGCCGCTGCCGCCGCCCCACGTCCACACGCTCCCCGCGTTCGTGGACGGCTCGGCGCGCTGCCTACCCGTCGCCGTCAGCCCTTCCCCTCGCCCCATGCCGCACCCACCGCCCCGTTGGCCCGCGGGGAGCCACCAACCCAAGGGCGCCGCGGCCCCGCAACCCAGCGAGGGCGCTTCTCGATGGGGGTCCGGAGCGTCTGGCGCTGCCCGTCCCTCGACGCCGCGGGAGGACGCGAGGCCCGTCCATGAGGAGAGCTCCCGTCAAGCTCGGAAAGAGCGCGCGGCGGGCAAACCCGCGGCGAAGGTGCCCCAAGCTCCAGCTCCTGGTTACGGCGACGCGTCCCGCGCGCCCCTGCTCCCGCCGGACGCTCCGGAGGCGTCGCCGCCCAGCGTGCCCTCCGCGGAGTGGGGCGCGGCCATCTACCTATCCAATGACGACTCGATGAGTCTGTCGTCAGCGCAGCGGGTGATCTGGGCCATCGACCGCTACCAGCCGATCCCTCGCGCTCACATCCGCCCCCATGAGCTGCTCAACTACTTTTCCTTCGAGACCACCGAGGTGCCTCGGGATCGCGACTTCTCCGTCGTCGCCAACATCGAGCCCCGAGACGACGACGGCGGCGTGTACTCCCTGGCGTTGGCCGTACAGGGTCGCCCGCTGACCACGGACACGCGTCGCAACGCCAACCTCGCCTTCGTGATCGACCGCTCCGGGTCGATGGCCGCGGAGGGGCGCATGGAGTACGTCAAGCGCGGCTTGCTCCGCTCCCTCGCCGAGCTCAAGCACGGGGACATCGTCCACCTGGTGCTCTTCGACGGCACGGCGTGCACGGCCGCCAAGAACTTCGTCGTCGGGCGCGACTCTCACCAGCGCCTCGCGGACATGATCCGCCGCATCGAGCCCCGGGGCTCCACGAACCTGAACGACGGCTTGTCCCAGGGCTACGCGGCCGCCGACGCGGCCTACCAGCCCTCCTACACGAACCGGGTCGTGCTCGCCACGGACGCCCTGACGAACACCGGCGTCACCGATCAGGGCTTGATCTCCATCGTCGCGAAGCACTTCGACGCGAGGCGCATCCGGCTGAGCGGCGTGGGGGTGGGCAGCGAGTTCAACGACGCGCTCCTCGACGAGCTGACGGAGCGCGGCAAGGGCGCCTACGTCTTCCTCGGCAGCGACGCGGAAGTGGACGCGGTGTTCGGCAGCCGCTTCGTGTCCCTCATCGAGACTACCGCCAACGACGTACACTTCCGCCTGCACCTGCCGCCCTCCCTCGCCATGAGCGTGTTTTACGGAGAAGAGGCCTCCACCGAGAAGGCGCGCGTGCAAGCGATCCACTATTTCGCCAACACTTCGCAGCTCTTCCTGAGCGATTTGAAGACCCGCCACGGCGTCCTCTCGACTCAAGACGACATCATGCTCACCGTTGAGTACGAGGATCCCGAGAGCCTGGAGAAGCGCGTCGAGGAGTATGCCTTCAACCTCGGCTCGATCCTCGGCGAGTCCAGGAACGTGCGCAAAGCGCGGCTCGTGGATCGCTTCATCCGCGCGGTGCAAGCCCTCGCAGAGCGCCCCGTGCCCTCGCGCTACGCCTACCGCCCGGCATCCTGGTACGACGACGGGGCGTGGGGGACCTGTGAGTCCGTGCGGGGGGAGCTCGCGGCCCTCGCGAGCGGCCTCCCCCAGGATCCCGAGGTGCTCCGAGTCCAGAGCCTCTGGGACAAGTTCTGTGGCCGCTACGTCACGCCCGTCGAGCCTCCCCCAGCGCGCCCCTCACCGCCGGTCCGCCCCGCCCCGCTCCCGGTGCCTCGGCCCTACGATCCTCCGCAGCAGCTCCCTCCCCCGCCGCATCAACGCAACAACGACTACGCGCCGCCGCCGGTAGGCTGGCCCAGCGCGCAGCGGTGAGCGCTCATCCGGGTGGACCTCCTGCTGCATGCCCGTCGCCCCGCGTCAGCCGAACTCAACGATGGCAGATGCACAGGGCGCCCCTCCCGGAGGTCCTCATCCTCTGCCGCTCGGCGGGCGAGCGGCAGAGAACGGAGAGGGCGAAGCGCACGGACGCAAGACTGAGAACGGCGCTCGCGGCTCAGCGAACGATCGGCCCGGGCACGAAGCAGGAGATGTTCGTCTCGATCTTGAAGTTCGATTCGGAGGTGTGCCGCTCGGCGTGGAAGATGTCCATCGAGTAGGTCTGCCCCGGCACGATACCGAGCTCACCGGCGACGGCGTCGAAGTCGATCTCGCCGGTCTTGGGCAGGTGCATGCTGCCGAGATCGAGGGCGAGCTTGCCGTTCACGAAGATCCACATGTCGTCGTCGCCCGTGAAGCTGAAGACCTGCCCCTTGACGTACCCGAACTGCAGGTGGACCTCGGTGGTGAAGAGGTAGTTCTTCGAGTTGTTCGCCGGGCTCACCCCGAACCCCTCGTCGGGGCCGAGGGGGAAGAACTCGCTGCTCTCGTAGACGAGCTTGCCGGGCTCCGTCGGGCTCTCCGTGAGCTCGAGCTCCTTCACGAAGGTCTGGTTCACGCCCTCCACGTCCCGGTACCATTGGTCGAAGGTCTCGGCGCTGGTGATGACGGGGATGTCGGGGGACCAGTACGGATCGCACTCTCGCGGCGTCGGGGGATCCTCGTTGATCCCCCACGGGCAGCCCACCGAATCCCGAAACACGGGCTTCGAATCGGGTCCGAGGGTCGCCTCGACGAGCTGGAGGCGGACCTCGTCCCCGGAGAACTGCGTCTCGAAATCCGGATGAGCCTCCGTGAAGTCTCGGTACACGACAGGGAGCACGGTGCCGCAGCCCTCGTCCGGGGGCTCGTCCTCGTCCGGCACCGGGATCAAACCGCCGCCGCTGCCCTCAGCAGGCCCCGCGCCAGAGCCGCTGCCGCCCGCGCCGTTGCCACCGTTCGAGCCCAGGGGGCCCTCCCCGCGGCCGCTGGGCTCGCCGGAAGCAGCCCGCCGTGAGAAGTGCCAGGGCAACTGTAGGAATGAGTAGGGAGCGCAAAGCCAAGATCGTCCTCCGTAGGGTTAACGGGCTAGCCGATTCTCGCATGGCGCCGCGCCATCGACCACCGCGCTCTGGCGCCCCGCTGCGAACGGTCAGGACCTCCGCTGGCACGTGAAGCGGTTTGCATTACACTGCGACCCGCCATGGGAGAACAGCGCCGGGAACGCACCCTCAACGTCCGCATCACCGATGTCGAAGCCGCGATGCTGCGCGCCCTCGCCGCCCACGCCGGCCTGAGTCAGTCGGACATGGTCCGCCAGTACATTCGCCGCGCCTTCGCGGAGCTCCCCCAAGCGTCGAAACCCCCGCGAAAGTAAACGCCCCCATCGAGCGCGGCGCTCCGGGTACGCCGCGCCGTCGCGCTCCACGTCGGAGGCGACTGCAGCTGTGTTCCTGGTGGGCCGACAGGGACTCGAACCCTGGACCTATGGATTAAAAATCCACTGCTCTACCGACTGAGCTATCAGCCCTTGGGGGCGCTGTGTAGCGGAAAGCCGCCGCGCGCGCCACTCCTCACGGGGTCCCGCGAGGTCGAAGTCGCGACAGGGCCGGACCGATCTCCCGTTGGAGGGTCGCCTCTCCCTCCTTGCCGAGGAAGGCCCCGATGCTGAAGAGCGCGAAGCTCGCGTAGTCGAAGAGGAGCTGGCGCACGGTCGTCTCGGGATCTTCCCCCGGGGCGACCAGGGGAAGGTTTGCGGCGACGCGCCTGGGGTTCAGGCGTCCTTGCTCGTCGGGGCCCGCGCCCCGGAACAGGAGGTCATAGACGACGCCTGCGCCCACCGCGAAGGAGCTCAGGCTGCTGCGCAGCTCCTCCCCTTGCCCTGCGCGAACCGCAGCGCGGAAGACCGCCACGAGCACGTCGTTCGCCGCCTCCACCACCGCGGTGATGCCGCCCGTGAGTCGTGGCGCCTGGATCACCACCTGCTTGGCCTGGGCGAGGCCGTAGATTTTCTTGGTGGTCTCGAACTCGCCGAAACCCGTCGCTCGACCGATCGCCTCGACGCTCTTGCGCCCATCGATGTGTACCCAGACGTCCTGGTACTCGGCCGCCACCTCCTCGACGCCGTCCACGCGCTGCGGCACGTGGTCCCGCGAAGGGATCTTCTCCTGGAAGTAGCGCACCTCGTCCATGCGCGTGACGCCGTCCATGAGGAGCGCGTTGACGCTCACCATCTGCCGCGTCGGCATGCGGCTGTCGTCCAGGCCGTCGAGGAAGAAGAACGTGCCGTCGGAGACGGTCATCGCGCCAAAGACGACCTCCTCGATCTGGCGCCGAATGGCGTGATAGACCTGCTCCTTCTGCAAGAAACCTCGCTCGACGGCGGTCTCTCCGAAGCGCTTGCCCAGAGCCGTGCTCTGCTCCACCTCACGCAGCTGCTCCTCCGACAGCAAGCCGTAGTGAAACATCACCTGGCCGAGGCGTTCGGTGGGGACGGTCGTCTGCACCCCGATCACCTGGGCTTGGTCCAGGAAGATGCGCCTGCAGTGGTCGCCTTCGTGGACGCTCAGGACGCCGCGCCAGCCGGTCTGGGCTACGAGCGCCAGCACGTCGCACACCGTGCCGGGCGCCGTCAGCTCGCCAGCGAGCCGTACGATAGCGCCGTCCCCCTCGTCGACGCGGCCGTCCTCCCCCGTGTAGCGCATGAACACGACATGATCGGGCGCTGGCAAGAGGCGGTACGTCCCCCGGTGAGGGCGCATGCGCTGGCTCGCGACCGTACCGATCGGGTGCGCCACCCCCTGGGCGTCGATGCGGATGAGCTCGTCGCGTGCGTCTCTCATACCACCATGACTCTAATGCACACCGCCCCCCCAGGGAAAACCTCCAGCGCGTTCCCGGATCCTCGGCCCCGCCGCCCAGCGCCGCCGCCAAGAACCGCCGCCGACGCGCACCACCCAGAAGCACCGCCAAGAACCGCCGCGCACCTCACGCCGGCGCGAAATCTCCGGTGCACGTTGGGGCTGGAGCCCTCGGACGGCCGTCCCCCGCGGCGAACCCGCCGGGGCCCCGCCTCCGCCCCTTCAGCGCAGCTCCGCGACAGTGTCGCCAAACATCCGCTCGAGGCCCGACAGCACCACATCGCTGGCGGTCACCCGCAACTGGGTGAGCTCCAACGTCGCCTCCGCCCCATCCGGGAGCGAGATGATCAAGTCCACCGGGCAGTCGCCGGAGCAGCTCGAGAGCAGCGCCCGGAGAGCCTCGAGCTGGCTTCGCCCCAGCCGATCGGAATGCAGCCGAATCGACATGGATCGGGTCGCTGCCATGACGGCGTCCGCCAGCGGGTCCACCGAGTCCACGAGCAGCGTCGGCTCTTTCTCCTCGTCCGGCTCATCGCTGATGGGAAAGCTCACCTTGCCCGAGACGAGCACCGGCTCTCCACTCGTGAGTAAGTGCGAGTACGTGTCGATGCGGTCCCCGCGCAGCTTTGCCTTCACGCGACCGAAGGCGTCTTCGATCTCGAAGAACGCCGCCTTGCCCCCTGCGCCCCCCTTGAAGAGGCGCTCCTGGTAGTTCTCGACCATGCCGGTGACGCTCTGCACGCTCCAGGACTCCGCCTCTCGCAGCTTGATCGAGCTGACCGCCCCCAGGCGGGTCATCTTGGTCCCATACCGAAAGAGCGGGTGGCCCGAGACGTAGCAGCCAAGGGCGGCCTTCTCCCGCCGCAGCATCTCCAAGCGATCCCAGGCCTCCACCTGGGGATAGTCGTCGTTGACGCCCGCGCCCCCGTCGCTGCCGCTCGAGCTCCCTGCCGCTTGCTCGAACAACCCGAACAGCGTCGCCTGACCCCGCTCACGATCGCGGGTCGCGCTGCGGCTGCGCTCGAGGGCCCGATCCACCGCCTCGAAGGCGCGCGAGCGGGGGATCCCGATGGGATCGAGCACCGAGTCGAAGGCACCGCACTGCACCAATGACTCGAGCACACCTTTGTTCAACCGCCTGGCGTCGACCCGTGAAGCAAAATCGAACAGATCCCGGAAGGGGCCCCCTGCCGAGCGGATCTCGAACATGCTGGCGAGGGCCGCCTCCCCCACCCCACGCACGGCGCCGAGCCCGAAGCGGATCTGCGGGCCATACTTGTCCCGCAGCTTTCCTGGCCCCCGCGCGCTGCCAGAGCCGTCAGGAAAGCGATACACCACTGTGAAATCGGTCTCGCTGGCGTTGATGTCCGGGGGCAGCACGCTGACTCCCCAGGCGCGCGCCTCGGCGATGGTCCGCACCACCTTCTCGATCTTGTCCTTGTCCGTGGTGAGGGCGGCGGCGAAGAACTCTGTCGGGAAATGCGCCTTCAAATAGGCGGTCTGGTAGGTGACGAGCGCGTAGGCCGCCGAGTGGCTCTTGTTGAAGCCGTAGGACGCGAAGCCCTCGATTTCGTTGAAGATCGCCTCGGCCTGGGCGGGATCGACGCCCTTCTTCACAGCTCCCTCGACGAAGAGCTGCTTCTGCTCGGCCATCTCCTCGGCCTTCTTCTTGCCCATCGCGCGGCGCAGCAGATCCGCGCCGCCGAGGGAGTATCCGGCGAGGCGCTGGGCGATCTGCATGACCTGCTCCTGGTAGACAGGGACGCCGTAGGTGGGCGCGAGCACCTCGTCGACCAGCTCGTGGAGCTTGCGGATGGGTTTGCGGCCATGCTTGACGCCAATAAAGTCGTCGATCATGCCCGTGCCGAGGGGGCCCGGTCGATAGAGCGCCACGGCGGCTACGATGTCTTCGAAGCAGTCCGGCTTGAGGCTCCGGAGCAGCTGCTGCATACCGCTCGACTCGAGCTGGAACACGCCGGTCGTCTCGCCGCTCGAGATGAGCTGGTAGGTAGCGCGGTCGTCGAGGGGCAAGGTGCGCACGTCCAGCGGGCGCCCCTTACGATCGGGGCGTGCGTTCACGAGGCGCTGCGCCACGTCGATGACCGTGAGCGTCTTGAGGCCCAGGAAGTCGAACTTGACGAGCCCCGCCTCCTCGACGTCGTTCTTGTCGTACTGAGTGACGATCGAAGCGTCGCTCAGGAAGGTCGGCACGTGGTCGTCGAGGGGCCCTTCGCTGATCACGACGCCCGCCGCGTGCATCCCGGCGTGCCGAGTCAGCCCCTCGAGGCGCTGACTCTGCTGCACCAGCTCCGCGATACGCGGATCCGTGTCGACGAGGTTCTTGAGCTTCGGCTCCATCTCCAGGGCTTGGGCGATGGTCGCCGTCTTGCCCTGGCCCAAATCCGGCACGAGGCTCGCGATACGCTGCGCGTCCGGGGCCGCGATGGCCATGGCTCGCGCGACGTCCTTGATCACGCTGCGCGCCTTCAAGTTCTGGAACGTCGCGATCTGTCCGACGCTCTCCTTGCCGTACTTGTCGGCGACGTACTCGATCACCCGGTCCCGCCGCGACATGCAGAAATCGATGTCAAAGTCGGGCATGCTGACGCGCTCGGGGTTGAGGAAGCGCTCGAACAGCAAGTTGTAAGGGAGCGGGTCGATCTCCGTGATTTCCATGCTGAAGGCGACCAGCGAGCCCGCGCCGGACCCCCGCCCCGGACCGACGGGGATCCCCATCGCCTTCGCTTCACGAATGAAGTCCCAGACGATCAGGAAGTAGCCGGCGTACTGCATCCGCAGAATGACGTCGACCTCCCGGCTCAGCCGTTCGCGGTACTCCTGCTCGTCGAAGGGCTGCCCCAAGGCGCGCTTCTGCTCGAAGCGCTGCTGGAGGCCCTGCTCCGCTACATGGCGAAAATAGCTCTCCGGAGTGTGCCCCTCGGGGACGGGGAACCGCGGCAACATCGGGACGCCGAGGCTGAGCTCCAGCCCGGAACACATCTCGGCGACGCGCAGGGTGTTCTTCAGAGCCTCCGGGTGTTCCCCGAAGCTCGCCGCCATCTCCGCGGGGCTCTTCAGGTACATCTCCGAGGAGCCGTGGTGGGTCGGGAGCGCCTCCTGATACGTCCGCCCCAGGCGCACGCACTCCAGGTAGAGCTGCGCCGCGGCGTCCTCCTTGGCCATGAAGTGCACGTCGTTGGTGGCGACGATCGGTAGATCGAGCCTCCGCGCGGCCGCCGCGAGGATGCCGTTGACGACTGGCTGCTCGGCGAAGCCGTGGTTCTGGAGCTCGACGAACAGGTGCCCGGGTGCGAAGCGGTCGCGTAGCTCGGCGAGCACCACCTCCCCTTGCGCCTCCCCCGACTCCATCACCCGCTGGGCTGCCACCCCTCCGAGGCACCCGGTGAGGCAGATCAGGCCTTCCGTCGCCCCTTCCAAATCCGCGAGGCCGATGCTGGGCCCAGCGTCGCTGACCGGCTGACACTGGCCCCTCGAGACCAGCTTGACCAGGTTCTTGTAACCCCGCTCCGTCGCGGCGAGCAGCACCAGGTGGTCGAGGTGGCCGCCCTCGTCCCGTGCCACGTTGAGCTCCGCCCCCAAAATGGCTTGGAGCCCAGCGCTGCGACACTCCTTGTAGTGCCGGATCGCCCCGAACATGTTGTGGCGGTCCGTCATGGCCACCGCCGACATGCCGAGCGCCTTGGCTCGCGCCGCGAGCTGCCCCACCTTCACCGAGCTCGACAGGAACGAGTACTGGGTGTGGACGTGTAAATGGACGAACTCGACCGCCACGGCAGGGTCGAGTACCCCCCACTGGCCGGGTTGGCAACGGAAACCACCGGCTGCGCCCCTCGTGTGGTATGGGCACCCCCATGACGCGCACCTCGAGGAGAGCAAGCTGGCGCCCGCTCGCCGCGCTCGCCGCCCTGGCGGTCCTCACCGCCGCCTGTGACCGCGACGGCGAGGGTCTGCGGGAGTGGAGTCCCCAAGACCATGACCACCAGACCACGCCCAGCGCTGGCCAGGTGGACACGAGCCAACAGCGCCCCGGGCTCGAGGAGCATGGGCTCTCGGACGTGATCCTCGCCAGCTGGAAGCAAAACTGCGTCACCTGTCACGGCCCCGTCGGGCGAGGCGACGGTCCCCAGGGTCCAATGGTTCGCCCGCCCGACTTCACCAACCCCGTGTGGCAGAAGAACGCCATGGACGACCACATGCGTCGCACCATTACGAGAGGCCGCGGGGCGATGCCAGGCTTCGCTCATCTGCCCGAGGAGACGGTCGACGGGCTGATCCGCCTGGTTCGCCTGCTGAACCGCGATCGCCCCGCCTCCGACCGCCCGGCCTCCGACCGCCCGGCCCCCGATCGTGCAGCCCCCCATCCACCCGCCGCGGCAGCGCCAGCCGCGACAGCGCCGTACCCAGCAGCAGCTCCCGCTCCAGCAACGCCCCCCCCGGCAGCGCCGACGGCTCCCGCAACGCCCGATCAACCGTGACCTCGCCCGACAACCACGCCGCGCGCTCCAGTCCCGTGCACCAGCCCGAAGCGGCCCAGCCCGAAGCGGACCAGCCCGAAGCGGACCAGCCGGGAGTGGCG
>JAEWOQ010000065.1 GCA_023460875.1 Pseudomonadota bacterium | reverse complement strand
GCGTGGGAGAGCGTCCGCAGGACGAGGCGGCTCCTGCGGTGGTGGAGCCCGCAGAGAGCGGCCAAGAGACGAGCGCCGTCGTCCCCGCGGCGCGGAGCAGTGAAGGGTCGGTGACGGCGGTGTCCGCGTCGCGCCTGCCCACGGTCGCTGAGGAGAGCGCGCGCTGCCAGGGGCGCATCGACGCCGCGCTCGCGTCGCCTTCCCTGTTGGGAGCGCCGCGCCTGGAAAAGCAACGAGCGTTGGTGATGGCCCGCGGTAAGGCGGAGCCGGTGTTGTTCGTGCAGGAGCCAGAGTTCCAGGGCAAGAAGACCCCCGGCATCGAGGCGCACCGCAAGAACCTGCTGACGACCTCGACGCCCCGGGAGTTGAACCTGAAGCTCGCGCGGCATTTCCGCGGCGCCGTCCCCTTGGGGCGCGACGTGTTCCTGCGGCACGGTTACTTCTATACGGACGACCCCGGCGCCGCCCGTGTGCTCACGGTGCTCATCACCCTCGAGCACCTGTTCCTGGAGAAGGAGCTCTGGCTCGAGCGGGGCTCCGAGCGGTTCATCGTCAAGCGCAACGCCGAGGGGCGCTACATCTACGCCACGGGCCCGGAGAAGGGGCTCCCGGCGCAGCTGTTGCTCTTCGATCGTGTTGGTCCGCAGGGCGCCGACTACGGTCCGCCGCTCCACGTCGACGTGCGCGAGCTGGCCAACCGCCTCGGCTTCTTGGAGATGCGCGTGCGTCACCTAGGAGACGAGCACATCGTCGCCGATCTCCGCTACGGTGAGGAGTGGGTGCCGGCCTTCCTGGAGCGCAGCGGCGCCGAGCTCGAGCTGGGGTGCCACGTGATCGATCCGGAGCGCGCGGCCGTCCAGGGGCGCGCTCGGGACGAGGCCTATCGCCGGGCCGCCGTGTTGCGCGCGCTGCGACAAGCGATCCTCGCGCAGGTCGACGCGCAGCTCCCCTTCGACGAGCCGAGGACGGAGTATGGGCAGCAAGACGGCGCGCTGCGCCGCCCCTGGCGTCAGGCGTATCTCGCGGGGAAGACGACCTACGAGTTCAATGGGGACGAGTACCGCGTCTTCGATCGGCAGGGGATCCCCATGGTCCCGCAGGTCTGCATCGATTTCATCACCGAGACCTTTGAGCGCGCGACGGGGATGCACTGGGCACACCGCGGGGAAGCTCCAGAGCACGTGCTCGGCGGCATCGACTTTACGGAGCTGCTCGGGAGCGAGCGACGCCGGGAGAGCGGCTTTCGGGACTACGCTGAGCAGCATCCGGAGCAGTTCGCGCCATTGCTCTTCGCGCGGGGGGACTGGGTTCCCTACGAGAAGGAGTGGACGTTCTTCCGCTTCGCCCGGGACCGGCGCGACGATCTCCGCCCTGGCGACGTCGTCGTGATCAAGGGCAAGACCCCTTGGGACAGGATCCTCGATCACACCCACACGTTCTTCATCTACGAGTCGGATCCCGTGACCGGGATGCCCATCCTCCTCGCAGGGAACTCCGGGCGCCCGCGGCTCATCGGCTGGGACGCAGAGATGATGCGCGCGCCGAAGCGGAGCATCCGTCATCGGATGCGTCCCAACACGGAGTGGCTCTACGACCTGGTCGTGCACCAGAGCCCGCGATCCGGCGAGCGCTGGGCGCCTCCGCTCGCGGTGCGCTTCCCCGGCTGAGACGGCGCTGTCGCGCGCCGGTGCCGTCGGCGTGACGGCGATGGGCCCGGCAACGACGCCCGCTGCGAGAGCTCAGGCTGCGCTCGCGGCGGGCGGAGCGGGCGCGCGGCGCACCATCCAATAGAGGGCGACGCCGATGACGCAGAGGCAGCCAGCGAACATGGGCATCACGCGCACGGCGGCGTGGGACTCGCGGCCCCACTCGGCGAGCAGCCCCGTCACCGACAAGGCGAGCCCGTTGAGCCCCTTCACGATCAAGTTGTAGACACCGAAATAGGTGCCAGTGACCTGTCGTCCGCTGGCGACGGCGCAGCGCGTGATCGCCTCCCCCTCGATCCCCAGGATGACCGCGGCGGCCGGACCGGCGCAGGCGAAGACCAGCATGGCGGTGGTGAGGGGTGTCCCCACGATCCCTTTGCCGAGGAGCCCGGCGCCGCCGTACACGACGCCGAGCAGGGCGGCGGCGCCCGCGGTGAGCCGCTCCCAGCCGAATCTGCGGGCGAGGCGCGGGACGATGGCGAAGCTGAGGAGGGCCGTCAGGAGGAACGGGCCGAGCAGCGCCGCGACGTCCTTCAGGGTGCCTCCGAGCAGGCGCTCGGCGATGTACGGCGCAGACGCGGTCATCACGGTGAAGGACATCTGGGCCCCAGCGAACAACAGGATCACCGCCACGAAGCGCCGGTCCTTGAGCGCCCCAAACAACGCAGCGAAGGGGGGCAAGCTGTCCGTCGTGGGCCGCGGGGCGAGGCCGGGCGGGGCCGCGAAGTAGGGCAGGACCATGAAGAGGAGGCCGAAGACGCCGAACAAGGCCGCGCCACCGAGGAAGCCGAGCTCGGCGATGGCCAGCGGGCTCAGCACGAACCCAACCCCTGTGGCCAGCAACACTCCGACGCCCTGGGCGTTGGAGAGGCGGGTGCGGACGGTGGCGTCTCCAGCCGAGTAGTCGTCGATGAGTGACCAGTAGGGGATGGCGTACAGGGTGTATCCGGCGAAGAAGGCGAACATGCCCGTCACCAGAACCGCCCAGCGCACCGCTGGCGTCATCCCGAGGTCGGGCGCGAAGACCAGGCAGAGCCCGATGGGAGCCCACGGCAGCGCTAGCCATAGGAGCGAGCGCCGCTCTCGGCCTCGGCTCACCCAGCGATCACCCAGGACGCCGGCGAGGGGATCCGTGAGCCCGTCGAGGATCCGAAAGCCGAAGAACACCAGGCCGACGAGGGTGGCGGAGAACAGCGCTGCTGTGGCGCCGGGGGCGGTACCGTCCGTGAACCGGATCACCCACTGGAAGAAGTACCGGGTCAGCATCATGATGCCGAGCTGACCGGCGGTGTAGAGGACGTAGCCGCGGACGTGCATCCGACCGCGGAGGAGACCGGAGGTCGCCGTGGAACACAAGGCCTCCGCCTCGTCGTGCGCGCCGAGGCGCCGCAGGGCGCAGCCTGGACGGCGCAGCCGTGGGCAGCCCGGCTCCGTCGTGCGCGACACGAGCGGTCACGGGTGATGGGCGCGTCAGGGGTGGTCGCGCGACGCAGGCCGCGCGAAGGGCATCAGGCGGAGGGGACTTCCCGCCTCAGGAGCTGGGGGATGTCCGGATCTTCCGACGTATCCGCCTCCCAGGCAGGGAACGGATCGGGCAGCTGGCTCCAACCGAGCGGTCCCATACGCATCTCATGCTGATCGAGCAGACATTGATCGAGGCGCTCCCGGAGCAGCCGCTCGTCGAGGGCCTGGCCGATGAAGACCAGCTCCTGGCGACGATCGCCGTAGGGCCCCCGGAAATCCGCGCGCAGCTCGCCGCGCATGGTCTCGTCATCGGGCCACAGGGTCTCGGGCAGGCTCGCCCACCAGCGGCCGCCGGATTGATGGCAGCAGGCGGTGCCCGCTTGAGACCACAGGCCCGCCTCCCCCATGCGGGTCGCGAGCCAGAACAACCCCTTGCTGCGCATCACCCCCGGCCAATCCTCGTGGAGCAGCTCCCAGAGCCGCTGCGGATGGAACGGGCGCCGCGCGCGGTAGACGAAGGAGGTGATCCCGAGGTCCTCGAAGTTCGAAGAGCTCTCCCGGGGCAGCGCGGGGCTGGGCAGCGTGGGGTTGGGCAGCGTGGGGTTGGGCAGCGCGGGGCTGGGCAGCGCGGGCCGGGGGGCGGTCGCCTCCGCAGTTTGATCCGCGTCGAAGGCGCTGGTGTGGAGCACGCTCTCGAGAGGCACGACGCCGAACATCGCCGGGACGAGCTCGGCCTCGGGGTTGAGGCAGTGCAGAATCCGCAGCAGGCGCTCTTGCTCCCGCGCGGTGACGCGATCGGTCTTGTTCAACACGATCACGTTCGCGAACTCGACCTGCTCGGCGAGCAAATCAGCGAGCGTGCGGTTGTCTTGGTCGTCCACGGCGAGGCCGAGCTGAGCGAGCTCCTCGGCGCGCTCCCAGTCATGCAGGAAGTTGCAGGCGTCGACCACGGTGACCATCGTGTCGAGCCGGGCGACGCTGCCGAGCAAGCTGCCCTCGGGATCCGGTTGATCGAACGCCATCGCCAGGGGCATGGGCTCGGCGACGCCGGTCGCCTCGACGATGAGGTAGTCGAACAGACCACACCGGGCGAGCTCGGAGACGTGTCGAACGAAGTCGTCTCGCAGGGTGCAACAGATGCAGCCGTTGTGGAGCTCGATCATGCCGTCGACGAGCCCGCGGACGGAGGTCCGGCCAGCCTTGATCAAGGCCCCGTCGACGTTCACCTCGCTCAGGTCGTTCACCAGGACCGCGACTCGAAGCCCCTCGGCGTTGGCGAGCAGGTGGTTCAGCAGAGTGGTCTTGCCGGCTCCGAGAAACCCCGACAGCACGGTGACGGGTAGGGGATGCATGCGCGTCTTGGGAGCTCGAGAAGCGAAAGCTTCGCGAGGAGCGACTGGTTCCGCTGGCACCTCGGGAGAGGAGCCGACGGAGCGACCCATTGCGGGGAGCCCCGAGGGGTTCAGCGAAGGGCCGAAGTGCAGCCTACCACGGCGTTGGTGCCGCGCAACGCGACGGGCCGCGGCCTCGGAGTGAGGAAGCGTCGGCCGCGACTGGAGTCACGGAAGGTCAGCGCAGCTCGTAGGCGGCGTCGCGGAACGTGTACGAACGGGAGCGCTGAGTACCCCAGGGTAAGAGCAAGGGCTCGACCCCTCCTGCGGGGTGGAGATCTTCGGGGAACGGATAGGTCCGCTCGCTCCAGCCGATCGCTCGCGCGGGGCGCAGCACGATGTCCACTCCTGAACCGCGAGGCGTGAAGGCGACGGCGCCGGCGACGCGTCGGTCGCCCAGGGCGCGGCCCGTCTCTGCCGCGAAGATGCGGGTGAGCTTCTCGCCCAGCACCTTGTACACGTAGAGCACCTCTCGCTGGACGGTGTCGCCGCCGAGCTCCTTGCTCGCCTTGGCCTCGAGCAGGGCTCTCACCAAGATCTCCGCTTTGCCGTCGCCGGTCAGGTCACGGGCGGTGGCATCCAAGATGTGCTCGGGCTCCTTCACCCCCACCGTGATGAACGTGTACGTGAGACCCCGCCGGAACCCCTTCCCGAAGACGACGATGTCCTTTCCGTGCACCAGCACCCGCTCTGGGCGCTCGTCTTCGACGACGTCCGTCACGAAATCGAAGCGCGCGGTGGACCTGCCGACGCCGCGATCGCGCCGATACAGGTCATAGACTCGCTCGAGGAGCTCGTCGGCGTTCGGGGGCCGTGGAGCGAGGGGCCCCGGAGCCGCGGCGGCGCTGCTCGGCGGCGGCACGCTGCGAGAACCCGCGCCTCGTGATTTCACCTTGGGGGTCCAGGTGGTCTCTCCAGCAGGGGCCAGGCCGCGCCCCTGCCAGCGGAAGGTCCTCGACGCGACGGTGTCCCACGGCAGGAGCGCGGCGGGGATGCCGTCGATCGTGGGCTCCCGGAAGGTGTCGGGCTCGAACCCCTTCGCCGTGCCCTGGGCGATGACGATCGCCGCGTTCTTGCCCTTGCCTTGGACGGTGACCTTGTTGCGGACGTGCCCCTGCGGGGTCTTGATGGCGACCTCGTGGGCGAACACCTGCTCCGGCGCGCCGTCGCTGCCGATCCGAAGCACCTGCAGCACGTCGCGGTGCTCCGCGTCCTTGCCGATGCGCTGCTCCAAGATGATCTCTGAGCGCCCGTCGCCGTCGAAGTCCACCAGGTCGAGGCGCAGCACGCTCTTCGGGCCGCCGACGCGCAGCTCGTTGAAGTAGAACTGCTTGCCGTCCCGATAGCCCGGCCCCACGATGCTGAGGAAGTGCCCGTAGATGGCGACGCGCTCGACCTCCGCGCCACCGAACACATTGCCGTAGGCCTCCCGCGCCGGGGTGAAGCCGAGCCCCTTGGGTTCCAGCAGCGCCTGGAAGAGCCCGGCCTCCGACTCGAGCGGGAACAGCGGCAAGCTGGTGCCCTTGCCTTTGCCGTTGGCGACGACCGCGCGGACGCGCCCCGGCGTGGAGGCGTCTGTGTACTCGAGGACGCCCGAGAGACCGACGCGGACCCGCGAGGCTTCGGGCAGCGCGCTCCAGGGGACGCGCGCCTCGAGGTGGTAGCCCTTACTCTGAGGGTTCTCGACGGCCTCCGCGTCAGCCACCTTCTTGCCGTCGACCTTGACGACTCCGGCGACCTTGCCCGGATCGCCGGGATAGATGTCGACCCGGTAGGTCTTGCGGCTCGTGGGCACCTGCACGCGCCAGGTGAGATGGTCGTCGTTGGGGCCCGCGCTGGCGGTGCGGGCGATGCGATCGTCCTGGGTCTTCAGGGCGAAGTAGAGGTACTTGGCGTCGTAGCCGACGAGCGCCTGCGTGCTCACCGGAGCGCCCCGCACGGTGACGTTCAGCGGGACGAACTGTC
>JAEWOQ010000064.1 GCA_023460875.1 Pseudomonadota bacterium | reverse complement strand
GGGCTGGACGCCGAGCACCTGGGCACCGTGAAGGTCCTGGTGCTCACCACCATGGATCCTTGGTTGACGGACACGGAGGACGGCAACGTGATCCCGAAATTGATCGGTGGGTTGCGCGAGGTGGTCCGAGCCAAGGTAAAAGGAGCCCAGCAAGAAGGCAGTCAGGGAAGGACAGGCGCTAGCGAATGACTCAGACGACGGACCCCGGCTTCAACACCGACCTCTGGCACCTGCTGTTCGGCGTGGGGCATCCAGCCCTGATAGCCAAGCAGGAGGCGTTCCGCGCGGCGGGGGTCCCTCCCCGCTGCAGGCTCTGCCTGGCGCCCTTCGGGGAGCAGCCGCGCGGCGGCTGGAGTGAGGAGCAGCCGGGGCCGTCGAACCGCAATCCGCGCTTCTGCAGCTTGTGCGATGTGTTCATCCGGGCGAACCCGGGTGGCGCGAAGGTGACGATGTCCGTGGTGTTCGCGGACGTGCGGGACTCGACGCGGCTCTCGGAGGAGCTGCCCCTCGAGGAGTACGTCCGGCGCATGAACGCGTTCTATCGGCGGGCGACGGCGGTGTTCGTGGAGGCGGACGGCTTCATGCTCGACGTGGTGGGGGACGAGGTGTTCGCCCTCTTCCCAGCGGGGTTCTCGGGGGTCTCCCCCGACGAGGCCGGCAAAGAGGGCGTCGAGCTCGAGCAGGCCCGGGCCGCGCTCGCTGCAAAAAAAGCCGTTGAAGCGGCGGAGCGCTTGGCGGCCGTGTGCCGCGACGGCGCGGCGGGGGAGTTCTCCTTCGGCGTCGCCGCGCATGCCGGGGACATGTACGTGGGCACGGTGCGGGGCGCCGAGGAGGGCATCGCCGACATCCGGGTGTGGGGCGCCGAGGTCAACAAGGCCGCGCGGCTCTGCTCCGCGGCGCGGCCGGGCGAGGCGCTCGTGTCCGAGGCCATCTGCGCCGTGGCGGGGGTCTCCGCGCAGCACTATCCGCAGGAGACGCTCACGTTGAAGGGGTTCTCTCAGCCGATCCTGGCGCGTCGTGTCGGCGCGCGCCCCGGGCTCTAGCGATGGTCGGCGCCCGGCTGGGGCGTGCCGGCGCGCGGGGTGCTCTGGCTCTCGAGCTCGGTGAGCTCCGCGTCCTTCTCGCGGAAGCGCTCGGCGAGCGCCACGACGAAGGTCCCGAGCCAGCGGTTACGCTGCAGCTCGAGGCGCAGGGACTTCTCCGTCACGACCCGCACCTCGACCTCGTCGAGGGCGACGACGCTGGCTGAGCGGGTCTCGCCGGTGAGCAGCGCGGTCTCCCCGAAGACGTCCCCGGGGCCCATCCGCCGCAGGACCGTGCGGGTGCCGTCCGGCAGCGTCTTGAAGACCTCACACTCGCCCCCCACGATGATGTAGGCGCTGTCTCCGCGCTCCCCCTCGGTGACGATGGCCTCACCGGCTTCGAAGCGGCGCACCGGGAACCAACCACCGCCCCGCAAGAAGCTCTCTACGGCGGCCTTCAGGGCGTTCGCCGTGGGGAAGCGATCCTCGGGGGCTGGAGCGGTGGCCTTCTTCGTGATGGCGATGAGGCTCGGGGGGATGCAGTCCCAGACCAAGCGCCGCTCGGGATCCCGGGGGCGGTTGCTCTGGGCCTGGGTCAGGACGCGGTGGGGTGCGTCGCAGGCGTTGGGACCCTGCCCGGTGAGCAGGAAGTAGAGGAGCCCTCCGAGGCCGAACACGTCGGTGCGCTCGTCGACGAGAGCCCCGCGGGCCTGCTCGGGCGCCATGAACTCGGGGGTGCCGACGATGCTCGTCGGGAAGGTGCTCCCCCGCAAGAACTCCCCGGACTCCCGCGCGTCGAGGGTCGGCACGATCTGCAACGCGAGGCCCCAGTCCATCAGGTACACCTGACCGAAGGTGCCGACCATGACGTTGTCCGGCTTGATGTCTCGGTGGAGCACGCCGCGGCTGTGGGCGAACGCGACCGCGTCGCAGACCTTCGAGAAGATCTGCAGCACCGTCTCCGCCTCCTGGAGCTTGAACTCCTTCTGGTGCAGCCGCTCGATGTACGTCGTCAGGGTCTCGCCCTCGATGAGCTTCATGACCAGGCGCGGCCCGTCGGGGCGCGCCTGCAGATCGTGGACGGGGACGACGTTCGGGTGATCGAGCTGCCCGGTGATGCGCGCCTCTTCGATGAAGCGCGCGGTCATCTCCGGGTCGTTCGCCGCCAGGGCGCCCTCCACCCGCTTCAAGGCGACGGGCCGCTGCAGGGCGCGGTCGAAGGCTCGCCACACCCGCCCCATGCCGCCGCGGGCGATCTCCTCCTGAGTGAGGAAGCGGGGGGTGTCCGGTTCCAGCTCTCCGTCGTCCGGGGCCCCCTGGCTCGCGCTCCCGACTGCGGCGAGGAGCCCGCGCTCGTCGGAGGAGGCTGCCGGGCCCTCCGGGGGGGAGTCGTGCTTGGAGAGTGGGCGCTTCGGCCATCGTTCAGAGGAGGTGTCGCCCGACGGCTCCGACGCTCGGGATGACCGCGGTTGTCCCTCCGGAGCTCCCGCCGCGTCTTCGGCCGCTGTTCCCGGCGGCCTCGTCAGAGACACTTTCGTATCACTCGCCATCGATCCCGACTGGGGGCCAGCCTATCAGCAGACGCCGCGCTCGTCGCCCGGCTCGCTGAGAGAGAGGCGATCCATGTGCCCCCTTGCGCGGCGCGCTCGCGCGGGAAACGATCGGCGGCGCGCGCTGAGCATCATCACCGCGATGGGAGGCGATCGGCGGTACCATCGACGGCACCATCGACGGCACCATCGACGGCACGAGTGACGCGGCGATCGACGGCGCCCGATCGACGGCGCGGAGCTCTTGTAGGTATGTGAGGGGGAAGGTGCGGCTCGCCCGAGCCGTTGAACGCGACGCAGGGTTCGAGGGACGGGGACCACGACGGATCCCTCCCTGCAGAAAGCTGGATTATGCACGACACACGAGCGGCCACCTTGGCCCACGACATCTGGCGGCATCGACGGAGGCCGCTGCAGGCGTTCTTCTCCCCGCAGACGGTGGCCGTGATCGGCGCGACCGAGACCGCGGGCGCGGTGGGTCGGACGATTCTCTGGAACCTGCTGAGCACTCCCTTCGGCGGCACCGTGTTCCCGGTGAACCCGCGGCGGGCGAGCGTCATGGGGGTGAAGGCGTACCCGACGGTGGCCGACGTGCCGGCGCAGATCGATCTGGCCGTCGTCGTCACGCCCGCGAGCGCCGTCCCCGGGGTGATCCGGCAGTGCGTGGACGCGGGCGTCGGCGCCTCCGTCATCATCTCGGCGGGCTTCAAGGAGCTCGGTCCGCCGGGCGCCGCCCTCGAGGCGGAGGTGCTGGCGGAGGCGCGGCGCGGGAGCATGCGCATCATCGGTCCGAACTGTCTGGGGGTCATGAACCCCCTGGGCGGGCTGAACGCGACGTTCGCGCGGGGCATGGCGCGGCCCGGGAATATCGCCTTCATCAGCCAGAGCGGCGCGCTGCTCACGGCGATCCTCGACTGGAGCGTGAGCGAGCAGGTCGGCTTCAGCGGCATCGTGTCCACGGGCAGCATGTTGGACGTGGGCTGGGGGGATCTGATCGAGCACTTCGGGGACGATCCGCGGACCCAGGCGATCATGCTCTACATGGAGTCCATCGGCGACGCGCGCTCGTTCGTGTCCGCCGCCCGGGAGGTCGCCCGCGACAAGCCGATCATCGTCATCAAGGCGGGGCGCTCCGAGGAGGCCGCGCGGGCCGCCGCGTCGCATACGGGCTCCCTGACGGGCTCCGACGAGGTCCTGGACGCTGCTTGCTGGCGGAGCGGGGTGCTGCGGGTCGACACTATCTCGGAGCTGTTCGACATGGCCGAGATCCTCTCGAAGCAGCCGCGTCCGGCGGGCCCCAAGCTCACGATCGTGACGAACGCGGGGGGGCCCGCGGTGCTCGCGACGGACGCTCTGGTGAGCGCTGGCGGACAGCTCGCGGAGCTTGGGGCGGACACGCTCGCCGCCCTCGACGGGGTGCTCCCCGCCGCCTGGAGCCACGCCAACCCCATCGACATCCTCGGCGACGCGGATCCCGCGCGCTACGCCGCCGCCCTCGAGATCGCGGCGAAGGATCCGAACAGCGACGGGCTCCTGGTGATCCTGACGCCCCAGGACATGACAGATCCGACCCTGACGGCGGAGGCGCTGCAGAAGTACGCGCGGTTGCCAGGGAAGCCGGTGCTGGCCAGCTTCATGGGAGGACCGGGCATCGAGGCGGCCAACCGGATCCTGAACCGGGCGGGCATCCCGACGTTCCACTATCCGGACAACGTGGCGACGGCGTTCTGCTACATGTGGCGCTACGCCTACAACCTCGAGGGGCTCTATCGGACCCCCGCGCTCACGGACGTGGAGAGCGTCGACGTGGCGCGCGGGCGGGAGATCCTGGAGCGGGTCCGGGGGGAGGGGCGCCAGCTCCTGGACGAGCACGACTCCAAGGAGCTGCTGGCGAGTTACGGCATCCCCGTAGTCCAGACCGTGATCGCCACGACGGCGGAGGAGGCCGTGCGCGCGGCCCAGGAGATCGGGTATCCCGTCGTCCTCAAGCTCCACTCGCGGACGATCACCCACAAGACGGACGTCGGGGGCGTGCAGCTCGACATCCGCACGGACGAGGGCGTGACGGCGGCCTTCGAGGCGATCCGTGAGGGCACGGAGCGCGCGGGAGGTGCCCACCACTTTCAGGGGGTCACCGTGCAGCGCATGGTGGAGCTGGCCAGCTCCTATGAGCTCATCGTGGGCAGCTCGGTGGACCCGCAGTTCGGGCCCGTGCTGCTGTTCGGCGCGGGGGGACAGCTCGTCGAGGTGCTCAGAGATCGGGCCCTCGCGCTGCCGCCCCTGGACGGACCCTTGGCGCGGCGAACCATGGAGCGCACCCGGATCTTTCGTGCCCTCGAGGGGGTGCGCGGCCGTCCGCCGGTCGCCCTCGACGCCTTGGAGCAGGTGTTGGTGCGCTTCAGTCAGCTCGTGCTGGAGCAGCGCTGGATTCGCGAGATCGAGATCAACCCGCTGCTCGCGTCGCCGTCGGGGGTGGTCGCCCTGGATGCTCGCGTGGTGCTGCATGATCCCGCCCTCTCCGAGGAGGAGCTGCCTCGCTCCGCCATTCGCCCGTACCCCAGCCAATACGTCGCCCCCTGGACCCTGAAGAACGGCGCTCAGGTGCTGCTGCGGCCCATCCGCCCGGAGGACGAGCCTCTCATGGTCGACTTTCATCAGCGCCTGAGCGAGCGCAGCGTCCGGCAGCGCTACTTCCAGGTGCTGCAGCTCGACCAGCGCACCGCCCACGATCGCCTGATCCGCGTCTGCTTCACGGACTACGATCGGGATCTGGTGTTGGTGACGGAGCGCCGCGACGAAGCTGGGCGCCGGGAGATCCTGGCGGTCGGTCGGCTCAGCAAGACGCTGGATCGGCGGGCGGCGGAGTTCGCCATCGTGATCGCCGACGAGTGGCAGCACCTGGGCCTCGGGACGGAGCTGCTCCAGAGGCTCGTGGACATCGGGCGCCAGGAGAAGCTACGGGCCATCTTCGCGGACATCCTCCCGGACAACCGGGATATGCAGCGGGTCTGTCGGAAGGTGGGGTTCCAGCTCGAGTTCGGAGACGAGGTCGTGAGCGCGCGCTACGAGCTGTGAGGTCGGCGACGCGGGGGGCCTGCAGGGGGGCCTCTTGTCCGTCAACCGTTGCGGTAGGTGATCGGCTCGCCCACGACGAAGCCGCGATCGTCGGTGAGATCGATGACGCGGTTGTTCGAGTAGCAGTCGGCGAAGTCGATGTGCCGGATCACGTACTGACTGTCTGCGCGGCGCACGAAGTAGTTGTCGCGGATCTGGGTGGACTCGAAGAGGTTCGGGCGGCTCGCGGAGAAGGAGTGGTTGATGCAGTACACGCCGCCTTGGAAGAAGTTCTTCTCGAACAGCACGTCCTCGATGCGATCGAGCTCGTCGTTCGAGACCTCTTGCTTGAGCATCAGCGCCGCGTTCTTCGCGTCGTCGCCGGAGTTGTACCCGGGGTTCGCCTCGTAGCCGGCCTCGTCGCGGACCCCGCCGAGCATGTTGCCGCGCAGGGTCAGGTTCGAGCCGACGTGGGTCTGGATGACGTCCGAGTGGGTCCCCTCGTCCTGATGCCAACCGTCGCCTCGATAGAAGACGATGCGGTGGAACCAGCAGCCCTCGATGAGCGAGAAGGAGGGGTCGTCGGGATCTGCCTTGGCCTGGATGAGGCCGAACCCGTCCTGCACGTTGGTGATCTCACAACGGCGTAAGGTGCAGCTGCCGCCGTACACCCCCGTCGTCCAGGCGAGCCCGAGCCGCCAGGTCGTCAGGTCCGTGATGGGCGCGTCGCCGGGGCGGGTCACGGTGGGATCTCGCCACAGACCCGGGTCGATCACGCAGTCGTGGGCCTCCCACTGGGGCACGCCCGACCCGAAACAACGGATGATGCCGCTGTGGCCGCTGTACGTCGCCGGATCCTGGCCCGGGAACATGCAATTGCGGAACACGGCGGGCGCCTGGATGCGGACCTCGCCCCAATAGATCTTGTTCTCGTGGGGGCCCGGGGTCGTGATGTTGATGTGATTTTGGCCAGCGGACGGATAGACGGGCTCCAGATCCGCCACCGTCCAGCCCGGGAGCAGGCCTGTCGTGTTCGGTCCAGGGATGTACTCCCCGAGGACGAGCTGGTCGCGCTGCGCCTCGCTGAGGTTCTCGTCTCCGGTGCCAGCATGACCTGCGGCTCCGGCCGCCCCGTTCCCGTCGGGGCCCCCGGCGCCGCCCTGTCCCGCGGTTCCTCCGGTTCCGCCTCCGCCGCTGGGATCGTCGTCGCGGCGCCCTCCAGATCCGGGAGCACCTCCCGTCCCATCGTCTCCGCCTCCGCCGCCCGAGCTGGTACAAGCGGCGGCCCAGCCCGCCCCACCCAAGAGCACGAGCATCGTTCTGCGCGTCGTCTTCATGGCACAACCTCCCGACGGCGCACGTTACCGGCCGCCTCCGCGCGCCTCAATGTGGGCGTGCGGCGCGCTGCGCCCACATCGGCGCCGTCGACGTGACTGGCCGTCTCACGACGTGCGCAATTGGTGAGCTCATCATGAGCAGTTCGTCAAGTCGCCCGCCCGCACACGGGGCGCTCTGCGCTGGTACGCACCGTGACCTTCGTCGGGTCCGGGCGCGAGGGACGAGTCAGAACCGATAGGGGTTCGACGGAACTTCCGGGAGGGGGGCTGCGGTACGTGACGAGACGGTAGGCGCAGGGGGAGGCTCGCTCCGGTACGGATTCTCCACGATCGAGGGGAGGCGGCCGGCACGCAGCCGAAACCACGATTCACTGCGATAGGGATTGGCGAACGTGAGCCCCACGTACGGATTGAGTCGCATTTGCTCGCGGACCTCCGCATAAGGGTTACACGGCCACCCGGCTACGGGGCCACATTCGAGGGCACCGCAGGCAACGAGGAGGAGGGCGCAGCTGGCGAACATCATCGCAGGATACCGCGCGCGGGTGCTGTCGCAATCAACCGTTTTTTCTCTCGAGGATCCGCGACCTTGGCCTCGCGCAGGTCGAGCGCCCACTCAGGCGGGGCGGGGGCAGGCGGCTCGGGGCGGGGGAGATGCGGTGCGGGCCTCAGACCTCGACGATCGGCTCGAAGCCGCCGTAGATGAGGCGCTTGCCGTCGTAGGGCATCGGGGTGTTCTCATGACTCATGCGCGGGTCCTCCATGGACTTCTTCATGCCGGCGTCGCGCGCCTCCTTGGAGGGCCAGAGGATCCAAGGGAACACGAGCGTCTCGTCCTCCTTGCACTTCACGGCCATGGGGAGGGGCCTAGCGTCGAGTTCGTGATCGGTTCGGGGGGCTCGCGCATCAAACGGGGACCATGAACGCGATCTTTCGTTGGTCCCCTGGTGCGGTGCTCGTCGGTCTGGCTCTGATGGGGGGCTGTGCGGGCACCCCAGGGGGTGACGAGGGGCAGCTCGGGAGCGGCGGCGCGAGCGACGGCCAGAGTGGTGGCGGCAGTGGGGGAATGATCGC
>JAEWOQ010000063.1 GCA_023460875.1 Pseudomonadota bacterium | reverse complement strand
GCTCACGGCCGCGCCGGTCACCGTCAGCCGATCGATGTTCGCCAGTCCGTCCGCACCCGTCGCCTGCAGAACGATGCGGTGTTCTCCGACGTCGAGCGTTACGTCCACGCTCACGGTCGCCCAGGTCGTCCAGTCCCCCGTCGCCGCAAACGGCACGGCGACTGGGACCGAGCTCCCGTTGACGATGACTTCGGCCGGCCGATCCCCGGACGCATTGGCGTACGCAAACTCGAGCGCATAGGTCCCCGCTTCCCCGATGGCCACCGCCCACTCGATGCCGGCGCCGGCCACGTTGTCCGAGTTGAGGTACCCCGCCCCGGTGAACCCGCCGTTCGTGGACTCCACGACGCCGTCCACCGAGCACTGCCCGAGCTCCCCCTCCTCGATCACCACCTGGGTCGAGAACGTGCCCCCCGTGCCGCCGGTCACCGCTCCTCCCGCGCCGTCGGTCGGCATCCCTCCCGTGCCGCCGGTTGCCGTCCCCGTTCCGCCCGTCCCTCCCGTGCCACTACACTGCAAGTCTCCATCGACACACGAATCACTGAGGCCGTCGTTCATCCCGTCGTCCGCGCTCGAGCACGAGGGAGACAAGGCTGCGATCCATAACAAGGTAACGAGTCGTCGCATGGTTCTACCGATATCCGTTGTGTAGGCCCTCGGACCTCGGACCCGGATCCGGCCGAGTCCGCCAGGGAAGTGCTCTCGAAAGCAGCCACCGATACGGGAGCTGACGGATGGATCAAGGGGCTGCCGTTCGGGAACCTTGTCCACCGCCGCTCGATTTCTCGCCCCGCCCGTGGCCGAAGCCGTCAGCGACGCGCGACGCTCCGCCCCCGCGCCGCGCCCAGAGCGCGGTCTCGGCGCCCCTTGACTCGGACGAGCTCGCGCTCTTCGTGTTGCGCCGCCCTCGCGGCTTCAGCTGGCGCGCGGTCGCAGCTGCCTTCGGACCTTCTTGCTGAAGGTCGCGGTGCACTTCCCGTGGCTGCCCTCGTACTCCATGATCTCGCGGACGAGCTTCTTCTTGACATCACCGGAGAGGTCTGATGCTTCGACCTCGCTCGCGAGCTTGATGCCCTCGAACGTCGTCGGCGCGTCCGGCTTCACAGCGACGGCCTTCGCGCTCGTGCTGTGATGCGACGGCTTCGTCTTGGTCACGTCGCGAAACAAGGGCTCGATCGAGCGACGCCCGGTCCCGCGGCAGCCCGGGCAGGACTTGGAGCTGCCTCCGAAAGAGTTGCTCACTCGACCGTCACCCCCGCAGATGCGGCAACTCTCGTGTTCCATACAGGTTGTCATAGCGCAGAACGGCCGAGCGCCCCTGCTTTCATTTCGTGACACCGGGAACGGGGACGGTCACCGGCAGGCTCCCGAGAGCTAGCCCGGGAGCCCCTCAGAATCGCCCGAGACGCGGGAGACCGCGGCCAGGCCGCGCCGCGGGCGATCCGGACCGCAGAACCGGGGCGCGACCCGCGTCCGCTCAGCGCACTACCGTGTTGCAGCCGACGGAGAGCGTCAGGGACGCTCCGGATACCCCGACGATGCCGCAGGTCTGGTCGCAGAGTTGGACGACGCGGTTGTCGCCGGTGCCTTCGTAGTACCAGGCGCCCGTCTCGCAGTCCGCGGGATCTTCGACGAAGAAGGTCGGCAGCGTCTGCGCGGCGGCGTCACAGATCCCGACGTTCACCATCCCGAAGTCGACGGCGCCGCTAGCGGGCTTGGGCACGTTGAGCGTGCACGGGATCGACGCGTCCGCGCGGATGGCGTTGAGGGCCGCCAGCACGGAGCCGGCGACGTCGTCCGCGTCCGTCAGATAGGCTTGCTGCGTCCCCCCCGCTTCGGCGATCTCGTTCAGCTGCGAGAGCGAGTTGCTGTTGTTCGCCTCGACGCCGAGCACGTAGATCTCCCGTCCCGCGCCCCCGTCATAGCAATCCGTCGCCGCGCGCACGGCCGAGGCGATGTTGGCGTTGCAGGAGTGCTCCGGGATCCCGTCGGTCACGAGGAGGATGACCACCTTGTGACTCGGGTTCTGCGCCCTCCAGGAGTTGGTGTAGACACACGCTCCGTCGATGGCGAGGTGCGTCGGCGTGCCCCCCTGAGGCTCCCCCGCTTCGAGGGCGGCGATCAGGTCCGGCGCCGAGCCCGGGAGGCGCCCGACAGGCACCTCCGCGTCCGCGTGGGCCTCGACGGAGCACACCGTCGGGTCGTTCGGGTTCCCCACGCCGTGATCCCCGAACATGCCCAGGCCCACCCCGATGCCCGCGCTCGCAGGATCCTCCAAGAAATGGCGCATGGCCTCCCGCACCGGGGTGATGCGCCACTCACTCACAGGCGCTGGGTTCGTGTCCCTGCAACACCCCGACTGATCCACCGTGCAGCTCATCGAGCAGGACAGATCGAACATCACGTAGATGTCGAGGGGCACGTTCTCCCCCTCATAGGTGATGCCGGAGCACCCCTCCGCCGCGAACGGGGCACAGCCGTCGATGCCGCCGTCGCCGTCCCTGTCTCCACCTCCGTCCCCGCCCGGGATCAAGATGGTCGCCTCCCCGCCACTGCCGCTCCCCGCCTCGGAGCCATCCTTGTCGCCCCCTCCGCACGCAACCGCGGCGACGAGGGCGACAGCGCTAGAAATCAGAACCGCGTAACGCAACATGGGGCCACCCGCCTGTATTTTTACGCTCTACCTACAGTCGGCGTCCGCCAGGCGGAGCCCAGGTCGAGCTACTCAATACACCACCTCGGCGCACGGCCTGCAACGGTCTTCCTCCGCCCTGAGAGAAACTCGAGGAGACACGAGGAGATCGATGCTCGAGGCGGCCTCGAGGCGGCCTCGAGGCGGCACAGCCCAGCCGCGAGCCCAGCCGCGGACTGAACTGAAGAGGCTGGGCGCAACTACTCGGTGACCGGCGTGCCGTCGTCCCGGCAGGAGTAGAAGGAGTCGTAGCCGTCGACCGTGGGCACGCTCACGTTGTCGGCCCAGGCGCAGGTCGGCATGCAGCAGTCCTGCATGGTGGTCGTATGGTAGCGACCGCCGCTCGACTCGCTGGCGACGCCGGCCGCCGCCGCCTCGGCGGCGGTCCGGATGGTTGGGTTGGGCTCCGGCAGACCAGGTTCGGGGGCGACCTTACATCCGGTCACCTCCGTGAGATGTGTCGGGCACGCCACCCGGCGCACGTAGACGTCCCAGTTCTCGTGATAGTAGCTGCCCGCCTGGTTGGACTGGATGCAGCTCTTACGAGTCTCTTCCTGGAGCATCGCGCTCGTCGCCGTGATCTCGTTGCAGGCGGCTTCGATCTTCGACTGACAGCTCGGCTCCGCGATCACCGCGTCGCTCAGCGCGTTGGTGCCGTTCGTGCAGTTCACGCTGTCGGGGCCCGGCTTGACCCCGCCGTTGAACGCTTGCCCCACGGAGGGATACCCCGTGTATTGGGAGTGCCCGAAGTGGCTGCCCTGGGAGATGCTCCCGTCGCAGGCGTTGAACACCCCGAAGCCTCCAGCGCCCATGAAGATGTCGAAGCCCGTGGGACCGGAGGCCTGGGTGTTGGCGCTCTGGACGACCATCGGGGGCGGAGGCGTGACAGTCGAGTCCGTCAGGTACGTCGGCGCGTCGAACACCAGCTGGTAGCACTGGCAGCAGGAGTTCGGCAGGCCCGCGTCCAGGTTCCCAAAATCCGGGTCGTGCCCGACCACTCCGTAGTTGAAGGCGCCCTCGTAGCCGTCGTCGATGACCGCCTGCTCCATCTCACTCGAGAACAACATGTGACGCGAACACGCGTACTGGACCGGCACGCCGGGCTTGCCGCTCTCACACGCGTTCTTCGACGTGGGACCGTAGCTGTTCGAGCAGACACCTCCGCAGGCGCTGCTAGCATCCCCCTGGACACAATCCTCCACCGCGAACTGATTCGAGCACTTGCTCGGGGGCGGGAGCGCGTAGGAGCCGGGGCCACCGACGTTCTCGTCGCCGCCCGTGCCACCGGAGGCCGTGGTCCCACCTCCGCTGCCCGGAGCGTTGCCGCCGCCGCCCGTACCGAAATCGACGCCGCCGCCCGTTCCCGGGCTGCCTCCATCGGAGCCTACGGGACCACCCCCGCCGGGGCCCGGGGAACCGCTCGGCTCCTCCCCTCCGCCACAGGCGAGCGACAAGAGGACGGGGACGAGCGTGGGGAGGACCGAGAGACGCATCAGGCTCCTCCTATCCAACATCGCAGATCACGTAAAGCGCGCAGATCAGGTCAGGCTGCGCAGATCAGATCGAGCCGCACCTCGCGGTGGGAGAGCAACGCAGGAGCCTCCTCAGTTCCCGAACGTCTGCGTCCAGAGAGGACCGTGACGCCCGCCTTCGACGTACCCGATCCCCGTGAAGAGATACTGCCCCAAGAGATTCATGCAGTGCGGCTCGCTCTCCACCCACCGCTGCAGGACGTCCTCGGCGTCGGCGCTGCCCTCGGCGATGTTCTCCGCCGCGGCGCGCCCCTCGTAGCCGGCCACCTGCATCCGCTCTCGAGGTTGCGATCCGTCATTGCCCGTGTGGCTGAAGAAGTCGTGCTCGAGCATGTCGACGCTGTGCACCCGCGCAGCGCAGCGCAAGCTGCCGAGCATCTGCAGGGGCTCCCGGGGCCGGAAGCGCCGCTCGCCGCAGGTCGTGCCCTCCGCGCGGAGGTGGTTCACCAGCTCGAAGAGCTGCTCCTCCAAGGCGACGGCCTCCGCGGTCCACTCCGCCGTGTTGGCGCAGTACTCATCGCCGCGGCCCGCGCCCTCCACTGCGTCCTCCGCCTCCCCACAACCCCACGAGCACAGCGCCACCGCGAAGGACAACGCGAAGGACACCGCGAACGACAGGGCGGCTCCCCGCCCTTCGGTTGGTCCGAGCCCCACTCGATCGGCTCTCCCCCTCGCGCCGCTCATGACTCCCCCTCTCCGATCCCTCGGACAACAAGACGCCTCTTCCTCGCCACTCTCTAGCCCCTGCTCCGACGAGCCTGGGTGTTCGGGCAGCCGCTCCCAGCGACCTTGGCGGCCGAGCCCTCGCCGTCACGCCGTGTGTTCGGCCGATGTGCGACCCACCGGGTGACGAGCCGGCGGCGCTCGCGATTTCCATGGACCCACGCCAGCAGGGGAGGTACTTCTGAATCGATGCGCGGCTGGTCGTTCGGGCTCTCGGTGCTGACGCTTTGCGCCGGCACCATCGGCTGCAACCGTGTCGGCGCGCCAGCGGACGCCGTTCCCCCGCCTTCTGAGCGCGCCGCCGCTGCCCCCGCCCCTCCCGTGGTGGACGCTCCGGCGGACGTCGTGCTCTGGGCGCGCATGGTCGCCCCCGGGCGGGATCTCCCGGTCCTGGGAGCCTTCGGCTTCTTCCCCGACGACGTCAGCGCGGCCCTGACAGCGCCCCACACCAGCCTCCAGGTCCTCGTGGGCCCCGAGCTCGCCAGCGCCATAGATCTGGACGCCCCCGTCGACTTCCTGCTCGCTGAAAAGGACGAGCCAGAGGACTGGACGATCGCGTTCACCGCTCACCCGGACGTCCACGCGGAGGGCTCCGAGCTCGAGCTGGTGCAGGTCGCTGCGCAACGCTGGCGCATCGAGCTACCGGCTGCCGCGGCGCGGGCGTTCCAGGTCTGCGAGCTCTGGGGTGGCGGTCCTCCCAGCGGGCCACGCGTCCTCTGCTCGACGGGCCCGGCGCGCCTCGCCTCCGACGCGCCGTTCTTGATGGGCACGGCGCCTCGGCACCCCACGACGGGGAGCCTACGCCTCGCCATCCCCGGGCCTGGATACCGCCAAGGGCTCCAGCAGGTGATGGATAAAATCATCGCCGAAGGCGCCGACGAAGCCGAGGCCTATGGCACCCAGCTCGTGGCGAACACCGTGCGCGAGCACGACGGGATCGCCGTGGACGTCACCCTCGGGAGCGAGGTCGAGATCGGCCTGGAGATCGCGTTCACGACCGCGCAGGCCCCGCTGAACGCCTGGCTCGCCAGCGAGCCGGTGGGGGCCGGGGTGCTCTCTGGTTTCTGGAAGCTGCCCGCGGACGCAGAGCTCGCCCTGTCCAAAGGAAAGGTCGACGGGCAACAGCTGCGGGCCACCGCGGGTCCCCTCCTCCGGGAGGTCTTGGACGAATCTTTCGAGGACATGGTCCTGTCCGACGGAGACCAGGAGGCCATCGAGCAGGCGGTCCTGGGGATCGTGCCGACGGGCGGGGGGTTCTCCTTCGCCACGGGGCGCACCGCCGAGGCCGGAGCGCGCTGGTATCTGCTCGGGGTCGAGGAGAACGGCACGGAGTACGCCGAGGCGGTGCAGGAGTTCGTGCGACAAGGGCAGCGGCGCTTCGATGTGCTGCCGAAAGAGCCCGGCTCGACGGAGAGCTCCCCGAACGAGCTCTCCACGGAGGTCTCTTTGGTGGATGACTCGCCTCCCGGGCTCCCCCCGGGCAGCCTCCACGTGCTCTTCAGCGAGCGGCCCAAGCCGAGCGCCGCCGCCGCGGCCACGACCACCCCTCCGGTCGACGGCGACCTCCACGTCTTCGTGGTCCCCGACGAGCCGCAGGTCTGGCTCTCCTGGGCGACGGACGAGGAGGTTGCCCGCGCCCAGGTTCGCCGCATCGTCGAGGCCCAGCCCCAGGGGAGCCTGCGCGCGGTCCCCGCGCTCACCCACGCCGCGGATCGCGCCACCACGGGGATCGGCTTCACGACCCTGCGGGGCCTCATGGGTCTCGCGGTAGGCCAGCCCGCCGCACAGCTCCACGCGCTGCCTGCGGCGCTGCCCCACCAAGGACGGACCCCGATCCCGCTCTGGTTCGAGCGGCGCGTCCCTGGGGATGCCTCCGGGACCGTGACGGTGCGCCTCGCTGGTCAGCTGCACCCGGACGTGATGATGGACGGCATGGCTTGGCTGTTGTTGGCGTTGAGCTCCGCGGAGGAGGGACCATGAGGCGGGCGGCGACGTTCCTCGTGCTTTTCTTGGCAGGGTGCGCGGGCCGCGCTCCGGCGCCCTCGACTCCGACGTCGTCGTCCGACGCGGAGAGCTCCGCGCCGTCCCGAGCGGACCGCTCCGTGGACGCCTATCGCCGCGCCTGCGAGCTGGGCTCGGCGCGCGGCTGCAACGATCTCGGGGTGAAGTACCTCGACGGGGAGGGTGTGCCCAAGGACGAGCGACTGGCGGCCGAGCTGCTCCGCAAGAGCTGCACGGGGCGCCTGCCCATGGGCTGCTTCAACTATGGCTGGCTGCTGCAGCAGGGCCTCGGTGTGCCCCAGGACGCGAGCAGCGCCGTCGAGCACTACACCTACGCCTGTGACCAGGACATCGGGGCGGCCTGCAACGCCCTCGGGCTGATCCTCACGGACGAGCAGGAGCCCCCGGACAACGACCGCGCCCTGCCCCTGTTCGTGAAGGCCTGTGGCGCGGAGGTACCCGCGGCCTGCATGAGCGCTGGGGCGATGTAC
This sequence comes from Pseudomonadota bacterium, assembly GCA_023460875.1. GTDB lineage: Bacteria > Myxococcota_A > Polyangia > Polyangiales > Polyangiaceae > NIC37A-2. The sequence goes on along the minus strand of JAEWOQ010000063.1, from coordinate 6,642 downwards.
CAGAACGGTGAGGGGGCCGCGGCGGATCTGACGGAGGCGGCGCGCCTCTACCGGCTCAGCTGCGAAGGCGAGATCGGCCTCGGCTGCGTCGCGCTCGGCAACCTGACCCTCGAAGGGGAGGCCGGCCTCGTCAAGAGCCCGACGCGGGCCCTGGATCTATATCGCCGCGGCTGCGAGCTCGATCCGACGGTCGGCTGTTATGTCTACGGGATGGCCCTGACGGGAGCGTCGGGCATCCACCCCGACTTGAAGCGCGCCGAGCAGACGCTGGATCGAGCCTGCCGCGCGGGCCACGCCGATGCCTGCGCCGAGCTCGCCTCCCTGCTCGAACACTGACGGCCCCCTCTCCGACTCCTCAGCCGCTGACGCACCGATTGCACGGGCGCAGCCCTTGCGCGGAAATGCGCAATGCTTGCACGCGAGGGATGGCGACACGGGGCGGGACCTACACGTTGGAACAGGTGGAACACACCTCACGGAACACGAGCGTGACCGAGAGGTAGGCGGGCCGCCCCCATTTCGCCCCATTGCAGGTGAATCACACCTCTTGGCTCCGACGGTACGCATCCTGCTTAGGGCGCGACCGGAGGCAATCATCAGTGAATCGTATCAGCGGTCCATGGAAGGCGCTCATCGCCGTCTTCGTCTGTTCCTTCGCCGTCCTGCTCTACGCAGGCGTGCGCGTGTACCGGGAAGCCCCGCCGATCCCCGATCGGATGGTGACCTCCAGCGGTGAGGTGCTCATCGATCAAGGGGAGATCCTCGCGGGGCAGAGCGTGTGGCAGGCCATGGGCGGCATGCAGGTCGGCTCCATCTGGGGTCATGGCAGCTACGTCGCCCCAGACTGGAGCGCGGATTACCTGCACCGCGAGGCCCTGCTGCTCCTCGACGCCTACGCCAAGGAGGGCGGCGCAGCCTCCTACGAGGCCTTGGACGAGGATCGGCAGGCGGCGCTGCGCAGCCGACTCCAGCGAGAGGTGCGGATCTCCGGGCTGGACGCCGCGAGCAACGATCTGGTGGTGTCCGAGGAGCGCGCCCAGGCGTTCCGTGAGCTCCGGGAGTACTACTCGGCGTTGTTCCGCGACGGCAAGGCGGAGTACGCGATCCCCCGCGGGGCGCAGCCGGATCCCGACAAGCTGCACCTCCTCACCAGCTTCTTCTTCTGGACCTCCTGGGCGGCGAGCACGGATCGCCCTGGACAACCGGGCATCTCGTACACGAACAACTGGCCCCATGAACCCCTCGTCGCGAACACGGTCACCACGGACGCGGTGATCTGGACCGGCGTCAGCATCATCATCTTGCTGGCCGCCCTGGCCGGGATGATCTGGTGGTACGCCGCGCAGCCACGCCACGTGGAGCTCAAGGAGCCCTCCCCGCGCGATCCCCTCCTGAACGCCCCGCTCACTCCCTCGCAGCGCGCGTCTCTCGTGTACTTCGCGGTCGTGCTGCTGCTCTTCATGCTCCAGATCGGGCTCGGGGGCGTCACGGCGCACTTCGGGGTCGAGGGCGACGGCTTCTACGGCGTGCCCCTCGGGGACTGGCTGCCCTACGTGATCAGCCGCACCTGGCACACCCAGCTCGGGATCTTCTGGATCGCCACTGCGTGGCTCGCGGCCGGGCTGTTCGTGGCTCCGTCCATCGGCGGCGGCGGCGATCCGCCCCTCCAGAAGCTGGGCGTCAACGTGCTGCTCGGCGCGCTCGTCGTGGTCGTGCTCGGATCGATGGCGGGCCAGTGGCTCAGCGTCATGCATCGCTTCTCGAGCGACGACGTGCGCTTCTTCTTCGGTCACAGCGGCTACGAGTACATCGATCTGGGGCGCGGCTTTCAGATCGCCCTGCAGATCGGGCTCCTGCTCTGGGTCGCCCTGGTGCTCCGCGCCATCTGGCCGGCCCTGCGCCGCAAAGAGGAGGGCCGCGGGCTCCTGGTGCTGTTCGCCCTCTCCGCCTTGGCCATCGCCGGCTTCTACATGGCCGCCTTCGGCTACGGGAAGAACACGCACTTGTCCGTCGCCGAGTACTGGCGCTGGTGGGTCGTCCACCTCTGGGTCGAGGGCTTCTTCGAGGTGTTCGCCACGGTGGTCTTCGCCTTCCTCTTCACGCGCATGGGGCTGCTCGAGTCCAAGACGACGGAGCGCGTCGTCGTGATCTCGGCGGCGATCTTCCTCGCCGGCGGCATCATCGGCACCTTGCACCACCTGTACTTCAGCGGCACGCCGTCGCTGATCTCTGCCCTCGGCTCCGTGTTCAGCGCCCTGGAGGTCGTGCCCCTCGTGCTCATCGGCTACGAGGCCTGGGACAACATGAAGCTCGCACGCCACCGAGGCTGGGTGCGGCGCTATCGCTATCCCATCTACTTCTTCATCGCCGTTGCCTTCTGGAACGCGGTCGGGGCCGGCATGTTCGGCTTCATGATCAACCCGCCCGTCGCCCTCTACTTCATGCAGGGCCTCAACACGACCCCGGTCCATGGCCACGCGGCGCTCTTCGGCGTCTACGGCATGCTCGGCCTGGCGTTGATGCTGTTCTGCATGCGGGTCGCCGACAAGGATCGGGAGTGGAACGTGAAACCCCTGCGGACCTCCTTCTGGCTCTTGAACGTGGGCCTGGGGCTCATGGTGGTGCTCAGCTTGCTCCCGATCGGACTGCTCCAGACCCAGGCCTCCGTGGAGGTCGGCTACTGGTACGCCCGGAGCCCGGAGTTCCTCCAGACCCCGCTCATGGACACGCTGCGCTGGCTGCGCGCCATCGGGGACACCCTGTTCGCGGTGGGCGCCCTGTACTTCGTAGCCTTCTCGGTGGGGCGCCTCGTCAAGCGCCGGCGGCGGCGCCTCGAGCCACCGATGGGCGCGCTGCCCGTCGGCGGCGAGTGACGCTGCGGGCCCGCGCCCTGGACCCACGCTGCGGGCTCAGGGTGCGGACCCACGCCGCGGATCGCGCGCCTGGGACGAGCTCCTGGGCGCGCAGTCCGGCGTCAGTCCGCGCGGAGATCGAACTCGTGGAACAGCCACACGACCAAGGTGTGATTCATCAGTGAGGGGCGCCCCGCGCCCACCTGCACGAAGCGGTTCATGTAGCTCAGCTGCAGCGCTACGGACCTGCGGGTGGCGCCGAGCCCCACGGTGACGCGGTTCTGATCCAGGCGCGCTCCCCCTCCGTCCCAGGCGACGAGCACCTCGTTCCCCGCGGTGGCGTAGGGGACGATCCCGTCGCCGAACTCCAGCTCGGGCACATCACGCCGCAGCGTGACCATCCAGCGCCCTCGGTTGACGAAGCCGTACCCCGCCGCGAGCTCGCCGTCCGCCACGTTCTTCTGGATGCGCGCGTCGTAGCGCAGCCGGTTCGACAGACCCCAGCCGTCACCGAGCCGCAGGGGGTAGACGAGCTGCGCCCAGGGTCGATGCTCCCGTCGCTCGAGCGCGCGGGTCACGGTGCCGACGGGGAGCCCGAGGAACGCGTAGCCGGCGGTCACCACGACGCGCTCCGGCAGGTGAAAGCTGACGCCGGTGCGCAGGATGTAGAAGGCCCCCGGCACGAAGTGGGCGTCGTTCCACAGGGACAGCTCCTCGGAGAGCCGGGTCTGGGTCAAATAGCCCAGCCACACCTGCCCTCGAGGGACGGTGTCTGGGGGGGTCTTTTCCGCCTCCTGAGCTCGCGACGCGCCGGTGAACGTGAGCCCGCCCACGAGCAGCAGGAGGTGTGCGGTGAAGCGAGGCGAGCGCAGGGCGTGACCTCAGCCCTTGCCCGGGGTCTCGTCCGGCGAAGGATACCGTCCGAGGTTGAACCGATCGGCGCTGGTGCAGTACCAGCCGGGCCCCTGCAGCCGCCCCACCCCCTCGAAGCCGCCCGGCTGCACGTGGAACGTCTCCGGATCGAGCAGGCCGTCGGGCACGTGCATGTACTCGACGATGCCGAACACCACCCGGTTCCCGCCGATCTCCAGGGTGCCCCAGTGCTTGCACTCGAGGTGGATCTTGCTGATGGCCAAGCGCGGCGCCCGCACCCGCGTGCTCGGCAACGTCTCGAGCCCCAGGGCCTCGACCTCGCTGGCGTCCGCGGGAAAATCGAAGGCCGACGCATGCATCACGTCCGCGCACTCCCGATCGACGAGGTTCACCACGAAGTCCCCGTTGAGCTTGATGTTACGCGCCGTGTCCTTCGGCGAGCCGTCGGGTCGGTCCCCCGGGGCGAACGCGACGAGCGGCGGCTTGTTGCCGAGCACGTTGAAGAAGCTGAACGGCGCCGCGTTGACGCGCCCCTCCGCGTCGAGGCTGGTCACCCAAGCGATGGGACGCGGCACGACCAGGGCGGTCAAGACCTTGTAGCGAACGCCCTGGCTCAACGTCGTCAGATCGAGATCCATGCCCTCAAGCATGCACGAAGCCCCCACCACGTCACCCCGCCCCCCAGCGCCGCCGAAAACGCACGCGGCGGACCTACCCGAGAGGAGGGCGCGCCTCCACGATCCGATGACGCCCCGCGGGGGCGGGGACGACCGCTCGCTCACGGCCCGCGCGCTGTTATGCTGTGGGGCGGGGCGAACGGCCGTCGGCGGCCAGCCGTCGGCGACAGGAGGTGCTCGATGAAGATCGGTTACGGTGTCCAGCGCGTCTACGTCTCAGCGTTGCTGAGCCTGTTGGGCGGGTTGCTCGAGGCGGCCTCGACGACGGATCCGGCGTTGCGGGCGGAGCTCTCGGGCTTCCCCGAGGGGGCGGTGATCGGCCTGTCGACCCTGGGAGGACCCGCGCCGCTGCGCCTCCGCAAGATCGGTGACCAGCTCACGCGGCTCGATCGGGACGATCCGACGACGTGCGACCTCGAGCTCGTCTTCAAGCACGTGACCCACGCGTTCATCGTCTTGAGCTTTCAGGAGGGCACCGCGCTCGCCTACGCCCGCTCGCGCCTGATCCTGCACGGAGACCCCGCCCTCGCGATGCGCTTCGTGCGCTGCCTGAACCGGCTGGAGGCGGTCGTCCTGCCGCAGTTCGTCGCGCGCCGCGCCCTCAAGAGCCTGCCGCGCCTCCCTTGGACGGAGAAGGTCGCCGTGGCAGCGCGCGTCTACGGGCGCCTGGCTGCGCAGGCGACGCGCCTGACGCCGGGGTGGTCCCGATGAGCACGTCGTTCTTCGAGTTCTACTGCCCCGTCAAGGTGGTCGCCGGGTTCAAGGCGCTCGAGCACCTGCCCTTCGAGCTCCGAACGCTCGGCGTCGAACGACCCCTCCTCGTCACCGATCGCGGCGTGAGGGAGGCTGGCCTCTGCGCGCCTGTCCAGCGCGCCCTCGAGAGCGCGGGGCTGCCGGCGCCGCCCGTCTTCGACGCGGTGCCCCCCGACTCGTCGACGCGCGTCGTGGCCGAAGCCGCCCGCGTCTACCGGGAGCACGGCTGCGACGCGGTGCTCGCCGTGGGCGGCGGCTCTGTCATCGACACCAGCAAAGCCGTCAACGTGCTCGTCTCCGAGGGCGGCGACGACATCCGCGTGTACTCGGGCACCTCGGTGCTCGCCCGGCGCCTGCGCCCGCTGTTCGTCTTGCCCACGACCAGCGGCACCGGCTCGGAGGTGACCAACGTGCTCGTCCTCGTGGACGCGGAGGCGGGCGTCAAGCTGCCCTTCGTCTCCCAGTTCCTGCTGCCCGACGTGGCCCTCCTCGATCCGCGCATGACGCTGCAGCTCCCGCCCCGCCTCACGGCGGCCACGGCGATGGACGCGATGACCCACGCGGTCGAAGCGTTCATCTGCCTCTCGAAGAACCCCCTCTCCGACGCCTACGCGACGGCGGCCATCCGGCGCATCGCGGACAACCTGCTGCCCGTGCTCCAGACACCGAGCGACGCGGCGCGCCGCCTCGAGCTCTCCGTGGCCGCGACGATGGCAGGCATCGCCTTCTCCAACTCGATGGTCGGCCTCGTGCACGCCCTCGGGCACTCCGTCGGCGCCGTGACGCGGCTGCCCCACGGCGTGTGCATGAGCGTGCTCCTGCCCTTCGCGCTCGAGTTCAACCTCCCCGCGCGGCGCCAGGCCATCGGCGAGCTGCTGCTCCCCCTCGCGGGCGACGACGTCTACGCGCGCACGCCCACGGAGAGACGCGCCGAGGCCACCATCGCGCACCTCCGCGCCCTGCGCGACGAGCTACACGCCCACGCGGGCCTGCCCCGCACCCTCGGAGAGACGGGCCAGGTCCGGCGCGATCAGCTCCCCGAGATCGCGCGCATGTCCCTCGACGACGGCGCGCTCCTGATGAACCCGATCGAGGTCGACGTCGACCAAGCCCTCACCATCCTCGAGCGCGCCTTCTAGCCTCCAAAGCACCCGCGCCCCGCGAAGCGCGCGCCAACGGTGCACACGCACCGTTCCACCACACGCGCGCCAACGATGCACACGCACCGTTCCACCACACGCGCGCAGCGAACCACCCCCAGCGATGCACACGCGCGCCAGCGTTGCACACACGCGCCAGCGTTGCACACGCGCGCAGCGAACCGCCCCCAGCGATGCACACTTCGCCGTCCATCATCCATGCACTCAGCGCATGACCCCCGCTGAAACCCCGCCATTCATGCATTCAACGCATACATCAACGCCCAGCCATGCACCCAACGCATGACCCCCTCACCCCACCTGCTCCGTGAGGGGTCACGGCTACCC
>JAEWOQ010000062.1 GCA_023460875.1 Pseudomonadota bacterium | reverse complement strand
GACAGGGGGAGGAGGTTCTCCTTCCGGCGGAGGCGGCGGCAGCGGGGGCGGAGGTGGCAGCACGGCGGGTGGCGGAAGCGGGGGCGACGGTGAGCCGCTCCGGGTCGAGCTCATCGACGGGGTGCTGCACGCGGGCGTCGAGTGCGTGCTCGTCCGCACGGAAACCGCCGACTACTACTACGACAAGGAGGGCGCGGGCCTCGCCTCCCTGGTCGACGTGTCCGGGAACGACTGGGTGAGCTGGTCGCGCGCATCCGGGCACCAAGGGGAATTTCGCGGCGTCCCCAACATGGGCCCTTGCTGTCACCCGGGCTACACGGGCGCTTACACCAGCGTCGTCGAGGTGAGCGATGCGCAGGTCACCCTGCGCTCGGTGGCGGACGACGGCTCCTGGGAGCTCCGCTGGGGCTTCTTCCCCGATCACGCCCGCCTGACCGTCACCCGCGCGCCGAGCTCCTACTACCTCCTCTATGAGGGCACTCCGGGCGGCGCTCTCGGCCCCGAAGACAACCTCGGCTTCGCCGACGGGCGCCTCGTGCCCCTGGCCGAAGCGGACTTCCTCGGAGACCTGCCCGATCCCGAGTGGGTCTACTTTCTCGACGCGCACCTCGGCCGCGCGCTGCTGGTCCTCCACCCGACGGACGACGACGTCGCCGACACCTACTGGACCTACGACTCCATGACGGTCTTCGGCTTCGGCCGCACCTGCCGCGGTGGCTGCCCGGGGCTCACGCGCTCCGGCGACGCGCTCGTCCTCGCGGTCACCGATGACACGGAGTTCAGCGACCTCGCGGCCCTCGCCGACCGGCTGACGACCCGACCGCCCGACGCTGGCGCGCCGTCCCGTTGAGCCTCCCCTCAGCCGCTCACTGGTTCCCACGAAGGGCGGCGGCCAGGGACGCTCAGCGCCGGTTCGGGCCGCTCCCGCACGAGAGCATCGACGGTGAGCACGGGAGCACGGGAGCGTCGCAGTCGAAGCTCCGAGGGTGGACCACTGACAAGCGGCCGACTACGAGATCTAGATCACTGCAACGATGGCTCGTCGATCCCGATCAGAGAGGTTCGCCCAGGGCGCCTGCGCTTCCCTCTCGAGCGCAGCCCTCGCCCTGGCCTGTGCGCGCCCCGTGTCTGCCCCGGAGCCCTACCAGCGCACGGTGCACCGCTTCCAGCGTTGTTCCCCTGCTGATCCGGTGTCTCCCTCCGAGGCGCAGCCGCTGCCCCCCGCGCTCGCGAAGGCCCCACCGGAGCTGGCGCGCGTGTTCATCGCGTCTCGCCTCGAGCTGCCGACCAGTCGCCACCCGACACCCGAGGAGGCCGTGGGCATCCTGACGCGGCTCGTGGTGCTCAAGAGCGATCTGGCCACGGGCGGGGCCTACATTGATTGCCTCGACGACTCCCTCGAAGCGCTGCACAGGGAGCTGCTCGACCAGAGCAACCAGCACGAGCTGTATCTCACCCTGGGCTCCATCGGCGTCGGTGCGGCAGCTGCCACGGCTCAAGGCATCCTCGAAGTGAGCGATCCGGACACGTCCGCCGCCCCCGTCGTGGGGAGCGGGGGGGGCGTCGCTGCGGCGGTCCTCGGCGCCGCAGCGCTGCTGTGGCCCGTCCCCACGGTGTGGCTCGACCATGAGGTGAACGTGCTGCGGTCGATCTGGACGGGGGAGGACAGCGGAGGGCTCACTCCCTTCGTCTGGCGCCTGCTCCTCGCTCCTCGCCCTTCGTCCGGAGAAGCCCCACAGACGGCCCTGAAGAAGCGCTGGGAGGACATGCTCGGCTCCGAGGGGGACGGGAGACGGCGGGAGCTCGAGCTCCTCCTGTTCGGCGACGGCGGACAGTACGACATGCGCGCCCTCGAGCTGCGTGAAGCGATGCTCGACCACCTCGAGACAGAGGTGGACCTCATGAACCAGGAGTACCAGTCCCTCGCGGAGCTCGTCACTCAGTACCTCGAGCTCTCGACCATCTCGCGGCCACCGAACTCCCTGCCAGCGCCGGCAGAGCCAGCGCCTTGACCACGCCGAGACCCCTGACGGACTAGGACGCCCCCGACAGGGTCTCCCAGCCCGTGGCGCAGGGACGTCGCCCGCCCTCGTGGGTCACAGCAACATCTTGGCCGGCGACTCCAGCAGGCCCCGGAGCATCTGGAGCCACTCGGCGCCGACGGCGCCGTCGACGACCCGGTGATCGCAGCTCAAGGTCATACGCACGCGCTTGCCGGGGACGATTTGCCCGTTCTTGACCACCGGCTCCTCACGGATGGCGCCCACGGCGAGGATCGCCCCTTCGGGAGGGTTGATCACCGCAGCGAAATTTTCGACGCCGTACATGCCGAGGTTCGAGATGGAGAAGGTGCCGCCCGTGAACTCCTCCGGTCGGAGGTCGCGATCGCGGGCACGGCGCGCCAACTGCTTCGCTTCTCGAGCGATTTCGGCGAGCCCCTTCTGGTCGGCGTCCCGGATGACCGGCGTGATGAGACCATCGGGGATCGCCACCGCCATCGAGATGTCCACCCGACCGTGGAAGTGGAGCTCTCCGTCGATCCAAGACGCGTTCGCGGCCGGGAACCTGCGCAGGGCGGCGGCGCTCGCCTTGATGATGAAATCGTTGACTGAGATCTTCTCGCCGCTCTGCTTCAGCTCGGCGTTGAGCTCCGCGCGCGCGGCGAGCAGAGGCTCGGCGTCCACGTCGATGGTCAGGTAGAAGTGCGGGACCTCCTGCTTGGACTCCACCAGCCGCCGGGCGATCGTGCGGCGCGTGGCGCTCGCCTTCTCGACGCGCGTCTCCGGGCTGGGCCTGGCAGACGCTCGTGGGACCTCGGGGCGCGCGGCCCGATCCCGGAGGAACGCCTCCAGATCCCGCTTGATGATGCGGCCTCCGGGGCCGCTGCCCGGCACCTGACGGAGATCGACGTCCTGTTCCCGGGCCAAGCGCCGCACGACCGGAGACGCCAGGCCCGCGCTCTGCGCGGGAGCGCTCGGGCCTCCTTCGCGCTTCCCAGGGGCCGTCTCGGAGGGGATCTCACTGGGCTCCACCGCCACCGCGGATTTCTCTTTCTCGAGCTCCACCGTCGGTCGAGCCGCCTCCGTGGGAGCCGCCCGGCCCGCCTGGGCCTCTTCGATCAGCCCGGAGACGTCCTCCCCCTCGTTACCGATGATCGCTACGGGCGCGTCCGCCTCGAGGGACGCCCCTTCCTCCACGAGGATCTTTAGGAGCACGCCCCGATCGAAGGAGCGGAACTCCATGATGGCCTTGTCGGTCTCGACCTCCGCGAGGAGATCGTCCACCTCCACGGCCTCCCCTTCCGCCTTCGCCCAGCGGACGAGCGTGCCCTCTTCCATCGTGGGCGAAAGCTTCGGAAGTCCGATGATCTTCGCCATCTTCAGCCCTCCCGATAACAGACCTGGCGAACCGCCCGGGCGATCCGCTCCACAGTCGGAAGACACAGCTCTTCGAGGTGCGCCGCGTAAGGCATCGGCATATCCAGGTTGCTCACCCTCAGGATCGGCGCGTCGAGGTGGTCGAACCCGTCCCGCTGCACCCGATCGGCGATCTCCGCGCCGGGCCCGCCGTAGCTCCAGTGCTCGTGCACGATCACGCAGCGGTTGGTCTTGCTCACGCTGCCGATGATGGTGTCCATGTCGAGGGGGCGCAGCCAGCGTGGGTCGATCACCTCACACTCGATGCCCTCCTTCTCGAGCAGCTCGGCCGCAGACAGCGCGGTGTAGTAGGGGCGCCCCCAGGCCACGACCGTGCAGTCCTTCCCCTCCCGCGCGACCCTCGCCTTGCCGAGGGGGACGAGCTCCTCTTCGTCGGGCACCTCGCCCTTCACGTTGTAGATGGTCTCCCCCTCCAGGAAGATCACCGGGTCATCCGTGCGGATCGCCGTCTTGAGCATGCCCTTGGCGTCCCGGGGCGTGGACGGGAAGCCCACCCAGAGCCCGGGGATGTTCGTGTAGAACGGGTCCACCGAGTGGCTGTGCTGCGACGCCACCTGCTTCGCGGCCCCGGTCGGTCCGCGGAAGACGATGGGCAGCGGGATCTTGCCGCCGCTCATCTGATAGACCTTCGCGGCGTTGCTGATGATCTGATCGAAGGCGACGAAGGAGAAATTCCACGTCATGAACTCGATCACGGGCCGCAGCCCCACCATCGCCGCGCCGATGCCGACGCCCGCGAAGCCGTTCTCGGCGATGGGCGTGTCGATGACCCGGCGCTGACCGAAGGCGTCGAGCAACCCCTCCGACACCTTGTAGGCGCCCTGGTAGTACCCGACCTCCTCGCCCATGAGGAACACGGACTCGTCCCGCCGCATCTCCTCGAACATCGCCTCACGGAGCGCCTCGCGATAACGCAGAGTTCGCATTCAACCTCCCTCGCCTGCGGCGTACACGAAGCGGTGCATGGACTCCTCCTTCGCCGGCTCACTCTCTTCCGCGAAGGCGATGGCCTCGGTGATGACCGCCTCGACCTCTTCGGCGACGCGCTCGAGGCTCGCCTCGTCGACGCCTTCGGACAGCAGCGCCCGACGCGTGACGAGCAGGGGATCCCGCTGCTTGCGCTCCTCCAGCTCCTCCGCCGTCCGGTACTTGCCCGGATCGGACATCGAGTGCCCCCGGAAGCGATAGGTCTTGATCTCGAGCAAGCTGGGCCCGCCGCCGCTCCGCGCCCGCTCGACGGCGGCGGCGATGCGGCTCCGCACCTCCAGCACGTCGTGGCCCTGCAACACCTCGCCTGGCATGCCGTAGCCCTCCGCCTTCACCGCGATGTCCTTCACCGGCGTCGTCCGCTCCAGGGGCGTACCCATGGAATATTCGTTGTTCTCACAGATGAACACCACCGGGAGCTTCCAGAGCCCCGCCAGGGAGAGCCCCTCGTGGAAGCCGCCGATGTTCGTGGCGCCCTCGCCGAAGAAGCACAGGGTGACCCGATCCTCCTCCGCGTAGCGGGACTTGAACGCGGTGCCCACGGCGACGGGGATGTGTCCGCCGACCACCGCCCAGCCCCCCAGAAAGCCGCGCTCCACGTCGAAGAAGTGCATGGAGCCGCCCAGCCCCCGCGCGCAGCCGGTGTCTCTGCCGTAGAGCTCCGCCATGCCCGCCTTCGGATCCATGCCGAGCGCCAGGGCGGTGCCGTGGTCACGGTAGGTCTGGAAGACGTAGTCGTGGCCGACGCGGAGGGCGGCGGCGGCGCCGACGGCGATCGCCTCCTGCCCAATGTACAGGTGCAGAAACCCGCCGACCTTCCCGCGCGCGTACGCTCGCGCCGCCTCCTCTTCGAAGCGGCGGATCAGCAGCATACTTCGGTAGAATTTCTCGAGCTCTCCGGTCTGCCCCACTCCCATGCCTCCGCCGCGAGGAGTCCATCCACGCGCAACAGCGTTTCGTTGGCCGGAGGGTACTCGCGCGATCCTTCTGCTGCAAGGACTCCATCTCACCGGATCCATCACGACTACGATGCCTTCGTGAACGCCGACGGGCGCCGCGGCTTATGTTTCGGAACGTGTGACCGTCTCGTGAACGAGATCTCACCAGCGCTCCGACGCTTCGACGCGCGGCGATCATGATCATTCGAGGGGAGGTCGCCTACGACTGATCGATGTCATTGCGTCTACGCGACATAGGGTCACTGACCCTCCGGGCGTCGCGGTGAACGCCTCGACGCCGACGCCGACGCCGACGCCGTCCTCGTTCGAGCGCGACCGACCACCTCGTTTCCGAGTCGCCCGTCCCCGAGTCGCTCGTCCACGGGCCCGGCACACGTGGGCTCTGCGGTGAGCTTCCTCAGCGCGAGCGTCGGTTCAGCCCGAGCACGCGCAAGCTCTGCGGCGAGCGCTCGAAGAC
>JAEWOQ010000061.1 GCA_023460875.1 Pseudomonadota bacterium | reverse complement strand
CCCTTCATCGCCACGACGCCGATCGCCACGAGCAGGCCTGCGCCGAGCAAGCCCAGGCCCACCACGAGCCCCTTGCCTCCCCCGCCCTTGTCGACTCGGGGCGGCGGAGGCGGCGCGGCCATCGCTGCCGGAGTCACCGCGGGCCCTGAAGATCCTGGCACGGCCGCTGCGGCCAGCGGCACCGTGCGCCCCACCGCCCCGACGGGCGCTGCGGGCATCGCCTCGGTGCCCGTGGACGCGCGCTGGGGCTCGCTGGCCTGCGCCCCTCCGTTCAACCCATCGGCGATCTCCCGGTAAAAGGCGCCGGCCGTCCCTTGACGATCTTCCGGGAGCTTCGCCAGCGCCCGCATCACCGCCTGTCGCATGGGCGCGGGCACGTTCGAGCCCACAGGGGTCTGCTCGAGCGGGAACGGCTGCGCCGTCATGTGCTCGGTCGCCCACTGCCACGCGGTAGCCGCGCTGAAGGGCAGCCGCCCCGTGAGCATCTGATACGTCATGATGCCGAGGGAGTAGATGTCGCTCCGGCGATCCAGCGCCTGACCGGTGAACTGCTCCGGGCTCATGTAGGGCGGCGTCCCCAGGACCATGCCCTGCTGGGTGAGCTTCTGCTCCTTGGCGGCGTCCGCCGACTCGCTGCGGGACGCGATGCCGAAGTCGAGGACCTTGACGAAGTCCTTCTGCCCGAGGCGCTCCGACAGGATGATGTTCTCGGGCTTCAGATCGCGATGGATGATGCCCTGACCGTGGGCCTCGTCGAGGGCTCCGCACACCTGTTCGATGACGTGCGCCACGCGCTCGGGATCGAGCGCCCCCTCCTCTTCGATCGCGCGATCGAGGGAGCGCCCGTCCACGTACTCCATCGCGATGTAGAGGATCCCGTCTTCCTCTGCCCCGAAGTCGTAGACCTTGATCGTGTTCGGATGTTCGAGCTGCGCGACGGTGCCGCACTCCCTGTGGAAGCGCGCGAGCACCGACGGATCCTGGGACAGATGCGGGTGCAACGTCTTGATGGCGACGCGACGCACCGTGGAGCCCATCTGCTGCTCCCCGGAGTACACGACGCCCATGCCCCCCTCACCGAGCACGCTGGTCACGCGGAAGCGGCCACCAATGAGGCGCCCCACCCACGGGTGTTCGCTCATGCCCTGAGTCGGCAGCATGATCCCGCAGGACGCGCAGAACCGCGCCTCATCCAGGTTCGCGTGCCCGCAGCTTTCACAGTTCATCGGAGGCCTAGTGTGCCGAATCGTGACACGGCAGCAAGCCTACTGTTCCGCGTCCTCGTTCGAGGGAGTGTCCGTCGATTCGACGGGTGGCCAGGACAATTCGATCTCTTCGCCCGTCGCCCGATCCACCAGCAGCGCTCGCGTGGGCCGATCGGTAGCAGGGACGAGCACCTTCTGCGACGTCACCAGACCCCGCTCGAGGCCGCCATCTTTGGACTGCTCGGCCCCGAGGAGGGGGAAATCGAAGCGCACCCGATCCACGAGCTCGAGCCCGATCCAGAGCTCGATCGCGAAGCGGCCGATCCGCCTCGCCGTCCTGCGGGGGCGCTCGAAGAGCCGCTCCTCGGCGCCCACCAGCTCCACCTGCCCCCGCGTGTAGCGGAGCTCGAGCTCGTACTGCCTCCGCGAGCTCAGAGCAGGCGGATCCGGCGCGCGGCCATGGGGCCCCTGCCCCGGCCCGGAGCGCCCTGCTGGCGCCGCCTCCGCCACACCCTCCTCCGCTCCCCCCACCGCGCCCGGCGCGCCCGCGGCCCCCTCGAGCTCTGCGCGCTCGTTGTCTGGAGCCCCCCGCTCCGGCGTCGGGGCTAACTCGAGGGGCACGCTCACTTCGGGCAGCCGCGCGAGGGGGCTCCGTGAGCACGCGAAGCCCAGGAGTAGCCCCACGATCAGCGTCGCACGTCCTCCTACTTTACTGTCCGCCAACGGTCTCCCTTTCATGAACGGCCTGCCGCGGCGCCGTACCCGAGACAACGGCGCCACCGCGGTTTGCTGGCAGACCCCGGAGCTCCGCCCCGGAGGTGGAGGCAAAGGGGACCCCGAGGGCGCGCGCCAGGACGGCGCCCGAGTCCCCCCGATGAGCCCAACGGGTGAGGATCCCGGGGACATAGGCCATGCGCAATAACCACAACCCGTCGAGGCTCTCGACCAGGAGGGGGCGTTCGGGGCTCGCTGGGCTGCTCAGCCGAACCGTCCGGGAGCCCACAGAGGACCCCGGATACCAGAGCTCCGGGTGCCGTCGTTGCCGGTCGGCCTGCGTCCGCCGCCAGGCCACCCGCGCCGCCAGGCTGCTGCCCCGCAGATCCACCGCCTCGAGCAGCTCCTCGACCGTACAGTCGAAGGCCGCCCCCTGAGGCAAGCCTGGCTCCAAGCGGTGGAGCCGCCGATCCACGTCCAGAGCGATCCTGCGCAGGAGCGCTCCCACCTCCAGCTCGAGGACCCGCACCCGCTCCCGGAGCAGGATCGCGTCCCGCGCCATGCCGCGCAGGGCCCCAAAGGCGAACGTGAACACCTGCCCTCGGGCCGTCTCCTCCGCCGCGAGGGCACGATCCGCGGCGAAGCGCGCTGCGCGGCAGCGCCCGAAGACGTCTCCCGCTCCGTCAAGGGAGAAAGCCGCCAGCTCAACGAGCTGCCCGCGCCCCTCCCCCAGCCGCGGGCACGCGGGGTCCTCGGGTCGCCCCGCGAAGAACCCATGGCTCACCGCCAGTCCCCGCAGGGCCCGGCGCCCCGGGCCATCCGGCAGCGCCGTCCAGTCGCCTCGACGCGCCGGCCCCGCGAGCGCCCGGCGACACTCCGCGTCGTTGCGCACCACTTCGAGGCGCTCTTCCCACTCGGCCAGCAGCGAGACCCAAGGCAGCGCGTCCAGCCCAGCGTCCACCAGCAACCCGCTGTTCGGCGCCAGCTCTTCACAAAAGGTCACCAGGACCTCTGACGAGAGCGTGACCTCCGCCAGGAGCTCCACCGTGCGTGTCTGCAGCGCGCGCGCGTCCTCGAGGGTCCGCTTGAGGCCATCGTCCGGGAGGACCGCCAGATCGAGCTCTCGCAGCCCCGCCAGCACGTCCCGGCAGTGACGCTCGTGCTCTGCCACTCCCTCGAAGAGCCCCGCTTGATGTGTCAGCTCCCGGGCGCCGAGCAGCGCCGCCCGCGCGCCCCAGCGCCGCTCTCGCCCCAGCCGCTCATCCACCGCGAGCCCCGTCAGGGAGCGCAGGATCCGCTCATCGAGGCCGGCGCCCTGCTCGAGCAGCCGCAGCACAGCCTCAGCTCGCCATTGCCAACGTCCCGGCCCCGCCTCGACGATGAACGCCGCCCGCCGGCCCCACCGGCGCCGGAGCACCGAACGCCACGCCCTCGCTCCATGCACCGCGAGGGAGCGCCCCAGCGGCGACATGGGCCGGTAGTCCTTCGACGCCCCTGGCAACGGAAACCCTGTGGGCGTGGGCTCCTGGTCCGCCAGCAACACGGTCCACGGCGCCGGGCTCGCCGCCTCCGCGTGAGGCGGCTCCTTCTCCGGTTCATCTCGTCCATCCAACGCCACCGGCGCAGCCTGCTGGCGGGCTTCCCGAGAGCTCGTCGGAGTGAGGATCGTGAGCCCCACGACGATCTCGACGCGCTTCACCCCCCGCGCGCCGATCTCCCGCAAAGCCTGCTCGAGGTAGGTGGTCGCCCAGAGCTCGCCGATCGCGGCCCGCACCGCCGCCTCGTCCGGCGCGACCTGCACCTGTTGAGCGATCGCGGGGACCTGGACGCCCCGCGGTCGGACCACGGGGCTCCCCCACAGCACGAGCTCCTCCGTATCCGCGGGCCACTCGGGTAACGACAACGTCTCCGCCGCAGCCCGGAGACGCTCGAACGCCCGCGCCGCCTTCGACGCACGCCGGACCGGCGCCCGATCTACGACGATTTCGTGGACGCGGTGGCCCGGGGGGAGCACCTCGTCCTTCGCGCTCCGGAAGGCTCTACGGTCGAGCACCCAGGTGGTGGGCAGCTCGATCTCCGCGTCCAAAGCGGCTCGCCAGCGCGAAGCGACCTCGCCGAACTCGTCGAGGAGCTTGGCGCCCGTAGGCAGCGCTCGGAGCTCATGCCAGCCCTTACGCACGTCCTGGTCTCAGCGCCTGGACCCGCTGGCGCCACCCGCGCCTCCCAGGGCCTGCTCCGTGAGGGCGCGCAGCAGCGGATCTGCCGCCAGCTGCTGCCGGAGCTCGTCGCGAACCAGCGCCAAGGCGGCCTCCGGAAGCCGCTCGACGAGGTGCGCCGTGGCCTGCTCCACCTGCGCAGCCAGGTACTCGTCGATCTGGAGCGCTGTGCCCTCGAGGTGCGCGCGCCCCACGTCCGAAGGTCCGTCGGCTCGTGCCGCCAAATCGGCCGCGGCTGCTCCGTCGGCGCGCTCTGGCCCTTCAGCGCCTCGTCCCGTCTCCGCCCCCGCGGCTCCCCCCAGCGACGAGGGTCCGCCGACGCCCCCGCCCGGCCTCGGTCCTCCAGGGCCCAGGGGGCCTGCTCCTCCGATCCCGTCGACACCCATGGCTACATCCTACTCCCTCTGACGCCGATACCAGCGTCGAACACAACCCGACGCTGAGGGCCCTCGCGCACCGCACGTCGTATCTCCCCTTCGGACGGAGCGGCGAACGGGTTGCGCGCTCTCCGCCTTCTCTTCAAAAACGTCCCTGGAGCCACGCCCCTCCTCCCCCGGCGAGGGGCATGGCGTCGAGGCGGAGCTCTGCGATCCCGAGGTCGTCCCGCACCCACTGCTCACGACGATCGAACAGCCCCACGAGCAACAGCGTCCCGCCCACCGCCTGCACCAAGCCCACGGTGCCGAGCACCGCGAGGGTCTTCGCGGTGCCGAAGGACTGGTCCTGACAGGACCGCGCGCTCTCCAGAGTGTCCGGGACATCGCAGTCGAAGCTCTGCTTGCCCATGGCGAGCCAGGGCCCGAGCACCGGGATCGCCAGGGTCCCCACTCCTCCGCTGAAGCCGTCGGACATTCCGTAGCCCAGGGCGGCGGCGTAGCCGATGCCCCAGGTGAGCGCCCCGCCCCAGACGAGGCCCCGGTTCGACGAGCTCTCGGCGTGATAGCCGTCCGGTGGATCCATCCCAGCGTAGGCGGGCAGCACCGGCGGGCGGAAGGTCCCGAGGGGGCCGGGCGCGGCGACGAGATCCAGCCGCGTGGGGGCGGCTCCGATGGAGGGTGAGGGCTCCTCGGAGGGAACCAGGGGCGCGGGCGGGGCTGCCGTCACCGCAGGCCGCGGAGCAGGAGCATCCTGCGGCACAGCGCCTTGGGGTGCAGCGCCTTGGGGTGCTGGGTCTTGGGGGCTCGACGGTGTCGGCGTAGAGGGCGGGCTCGACGGCTCTGACGGCGGCGTCGGGCGCGGGGCGTCACGGCGCGGCGGGCTCTCGGCGGTCGGCGCTTG
>JAEWOQ010000060.1 GCA_023460875.1 Pseudomonadota bacterium | reverse complement strand
CCGCCCCCGCCGCGGCGCCGGCGGGAGGGAGCAGTTGCGGTGGCGGCGCGGGGCTCTCCGAGGCGGAGGTGCGCAGGGAGAAAGGCGCCCCCGAGACGCCTGGTGACCAGGGGCTCACGGGGATACTCGGCAAGCTCGGTGGGCCACCGAAATCGATCTCCGCGACGGGCGGGGAGCGGCGCAGCGCGGGCGCCTCTCCGTCCGCGATGCCCAGGGCCATGTCCAGGGACGCCATGACGTTGGCCCGCGCCGGGTGGGCGACGCGCGTGACCTCGACGCGCCCGCTGTCGAGCTGCAGCAGCCCGGCGAGGGCCTCCGTGCCCTCCAACGGCTCGCCGTCGTCCTGGGGCGGACGCGCCAGGGCGCCGACGACCAACCCGTCCGCGAGATCGAGCTCCACCTCGAGCCGTGGACTGCTCACGGTCACTCGTAGCCCCTGATGCACGGCGCCGAGCGCCCGCAGGGTCCGCGCCGGCCCGACGATCTCGAGCCGCGACTCGAACTGCTCCGCGGACGCTGCCTTCCCTCGGAGCTCCCGCTCGGGCTCCACGAGGCGCCTCAGGGCCGTCGAGAGCGAGTCGCTCGCCACGGTGTCGTCCCGCCACAGCTCCGACCATTGGGCCAGCAGCAGGGAGGTCCAGCGGAGCCGCGCGTCCCGTTGCATGCGCCGCACGAGGGCGTAGCCGGTCTCCTGGAGCTGCGCCTCACCGACGAGCAGGACGGCGGGGTCGGCGGCGCGCATGCGTGACAGCCGCGCGTCGCTGGGCTCGAGATCCGTGACGAGCACCTCTGCGCCACGGCTGCGCAGGTCGTGGGCGATGGCCTCGGCGCGCACGGGATCGTCGTCGGCGAGGACCAAACGAAGATCGAGCAGCTCTGCTGGGGGCGCCGCAGAGGGCTCGGACGCACTTGCGGGGGACCCCGACGGGCGCTCCGATGACGGACCCATGGCGTCCAGTCTCCCAGCCTCCCAGCGGAAGTCCACGGCGGCGGGGGTCCGGTCTCGGCACCTCGAGGCCCCGGCGCTCGCTCAGAGGACGAGCTGCGCGGGATTTTCAAGGCGCAGGGTTTCGACGCGTAGGGTTCCCACGCGTAGGGCCTGGCCGTCCGACGCGCGGGGGTCGTGGGTGATTCAAGCGGCTTGGCCGCAGCACTTCTTGAACTTTTTCCCGCTTCCGCAAGCACACGGGTCGTTCCGCCCGACCTTCGGGCCCTCCCTGCGCACGGGGGGACCGGCGATCTGCTCCCCATCGACGAAGAACCAGGTGTCGTCCTGACGGCGAAAGGTCGCTCGCTCGCGGTGCTCGAGCTGCGAACCTTTGAAACCATAGCGGGCGACGAACTCGATCGTCCCCTGGAACTCCTCCGGTGTGCCGCCCTGGACGCTGAGCAGCTCGAAGCCGAGCCACTCGGACTGCTTCGCCCACTGCTCGGTGTTGTCGCGATCCACCTGGTGCACCGTGTCGGGATCGTGGGTCTTCAGGATGTAGTCCACGTCGCCTTGGGTGAAGGCGGTGTACCGGGAGCGCATGAGCTCCTCGGCGCTGCGAGGCTTCTTCTGCCCCGCGAGGAAAGGACCACAGCAGGTCTCGAGGGATTCGCCTTTACCGCAGGGACACGTCACGTCGATGGTTCTCCGAGAGAGGAAATGCCGCCGCTCGACGGCTGGCTCGGCGTCAGCGTTCTTTGAGCGCGGCGACGAGTTGCCCGTGAATGCCACCGAACGCGCCGTTCGACAAGACCGCGATGGTGTCGCCTGGCTCGGCCACGCTCACCAGGAGCTGCACGATGCCGTCGAGGGTCGGGAAGGCGACTGCCTCTCTCCCGCGGCCGCGCAGCTCCTCCGCCAGAGCGTGTGTGTCGAGCTTCTCCTCGTCGGGGAGCTCTGGGCGGCCTACGGGCGCCAGCAAGACCCGGTCAGCGGCGTCGAACGCCTTCCCGTAGGCCTCCTGGTGGATGCGGCGGCAAGCAGTGGCGCTCCGGGGCTCGAAGAGCGCGATGAGCTGACCCTGGCGATGGCGCGTCCGCAGGGAGGAGAGGGTCTCGGCGACCGCCGTAGGGTGATGGGCGAAGTCGTCGTAGACGGCGACTCCGCCTGGCGTCCCCAGGAGCTCCTGTCGTCGCTTCACCCCGCCGAAGGTCGCCAGCGGCCGCGCCAGCTGATGGAGGGGGACTCCATAGCCCTGGGCGGCGACGGCGAGGGCGGCGGTGGCGTTGGCGACGTTGTGTCGACCCGGCAGAGGAGACGCGAAGCGCCCGGCCGCGACGCCCCCCGCATACAGATCGAAGCTGGTGCCGCTCGCGTCCGATCCCGCGGGCGCGGCCCACCAATGGGGCGCCTGACCGTGCGTGTCCTCCCCTTCCAAGGCGTACCAGGCGATCGGCGCACGGGAGCGTCGGGCCACCTCGACCACGGCGGGATCTCCGGCGTGCGCTACCAACAGTCCATCCTCCGGCAACCCGTCTACGAACCGCACGAAGGCCTCACGGTAGCTCTCGAAGGTGGGATAGATGTCGATGTGATCGTGCTCGAGGGATGTGAGGATGGCGACCTCGGCGTCGTAGTGGAGGAACTTCGCGGTCTTCTCGAAGAAGGCGGTGTCGTACTCGTCACCCTCGAGGACGAAGGGCGTGCGGCGCGCGACCTGAGCCTGCCCGTGGACGGTGGCGAGCTTGCGCGGCCCTGCCGCCCGGAAGCTGCGACCGAGACTTTGGGGTACACCTCCGATGAGGAACCCGGGAGCGAGCCCTGCGCGGTCCAACAGGTGCGCACACAGAGAGCTGACAGTGGTCTTGCCGTGGGTCCCGGTGACCACGAGGGGGCTCGTGTGGGGAAGCGCGAAACGACGCAGAGCGTCGGCGATGTGGAGGAGCTCGTAGCCGCGGCGCTGTGCCGCGACCACCTCCGGGTTATCCCGGCGACACACGTTGCCCACGATCACCAGGTCCGGCTTCGCGCGCTCGATGTGGGCATCATCGAAGCCCTCGAAGCACTGGACGCCCCACTCTCGCAGGGCCGGCCCCATAGGTGGGTAGAACGCCGTGTCACTGCCGGTGACGCTGTGGCCGAGCTCGACCAGCAGCCCGGCCAGCGATCCCATGCCCGTCCCCGAGACCGCGATGACGTGAATACGCATGGGGCTTTCTTAACCCGCGCCTCTGGACCTCGCGAGCCCCCGTTGGCCACTGATTGAGTGACCTGCTAGCGTCGTTTGTCCCTGCAATGAAGATCAGCGAGGCACTTCAACGCTCAGAGCCGGCTTTCTCCTTCGAGTTTTTTCCGCCCAAGGACGCGGAGGGGGTCGAGGGGCTGTTTCGGACGATCTCCGAGCTCAAGCCCTACGAGCCGACCTACGTCTCGGTCACCTATGGCGCCATGGGGTCCACCCGCGGCCTGACGGTGGAGCTCGTGCGCCGCATCAAGCAGGAGGTGGGCATCGAGGCCATGGCCCACCTCACCTGCGTCGCCTCGACGCGGGAGGAAATCGACGCGGTGCTCCAGGACCTCCGCGCCGGGGGCATCGAGAACGTGCTGCCCCTGCGGGGGGATCCTCCCAAGGGTGAGACGACATTCGAGCGACCGGAGGGGGGCTTCGCGTATGCCTCCGAGCTGGTCGCGTTCATCCGGGAGCGTTACGAGTTTTGCCTCGCCGGAGCGTGTTATCCAGAGATCCACCCGGAGGCCGTGAGCCGGGAGGCGGATCTCCAGCACCTCAAGGAGAAGGTGGACGCGGGGGCGGACTTCCTCATCACGCAGCTGTTCTTCGACAACGAGGACTACTTCGCGTTCGTCGAGCGCGCTCGCAACGCGGGGATCCACTGCCCGATCGTCGCGGGCATCATGCCCATCACCAACGTGGGGCAGATCAAGAGGTTCACTCAGATGATCGGGGCGAGGATCCCTGCGCCGCTCCTGGCGCGCCTCGAGGCCGCCGAGGGCGACGCCCAGGCGGTGCGCGCCATCGGCTCCGAGTACGCGAGCCAGCAGTGCCGCGGCCTGCTCGAGCGGGGCGTCCCCGGGATTCATTTCTATACGCTCAACCGCTCCACCGCGACCCGCGACATCCTCGATTATCTGCGGGCGGAGGGCATCGCTCCGCCCACGTCGTCGCGAGAGGTGGACGGGGTGCGGGGCGCCGTCGCAGGCTGACGTCGGGCTCCTCACCAAGCCTCCTC
>JAEWOQ010000059.1 GCA_023460875.1 Pseudomonadota bacterium | reverse complement strand
GTCGATGGGGTGGAGGGGGGCGCGGTAGTCTGCGAACCTTGCGTGGCCGACGCTCACTGCCCGGCGGGGCATCGCTGTGTCCTCCCGGGCCGGTTCGAAGGCGAAGGCTTCGTGTGTCTGCCGGAGCCGAACCCTGGGTGCGCTGCGCAGAGGCCCTTCGTACAGCGCATGGAGAATGTACCTACGATTGACGCAGGTCAGGCCACCGTGTGCGCCCATGCGCTGACGAGTTGCGCTGGAGTTACTCATTTCCGGACTGCGAGAGCTGGTTGCACCGCTGTAGAAGACGCTTCTGCCCCCGACGAGCCCAGCCCGGGCGACAGCGCCTGCGGAATTGCAGGCACCTCGGACAATGCGCTTTGCCGACTCTTCGATGTAGATGCAGCGCGCTGCACGCACCGGTGTCAGAGCTCGGACGATTGCCTATGCGGCTTCGCTTGTACGGGTCCAGTCGGCAATCGAGTTTGCTCCTTCACCACCGAGGCTCCTTGTCAGGGCTGACCCTGCTCTCTCCCCGGTTCTACTTCGCCCCGAAGCCCCCGACATGCCCAGGTCAGTAGCCCCCCCTCCTCTTTCGCTCACTACCCGCACCCTGTGCGGCGGGTGGCTGGCGGCCTTGCTCATGGCCTGCGTGGGGTTCGCCGCGTGCGACGCCGAGTTCAGGATCCAAGCGGACGCGGCGAGCGGCGGCGCTGCGGGCGCCACCGTGCCACCACCCGAGGGCGGCGCCGCAGGGCAGGGTGGCAGCTGCGGGGAGCCCTGCCCGGACGACGTCCCCTCCTGCCTCGACGAGGAGTGCGTCACTTGCCGCGACGACGCCGAGTGCGAGGACTTCTGTGATCCCGAGCGCGGCTGCGTGCAGTGCCTGGAGGACTCTCACTGCCCCGCGGCGCAGCCGGTCTGTGAGGCTGGCACCTGCGTCGGATGTCAGCACGGCAGCGACTGCGAGCGGCTCGCGGGCGACCTCCCCTTCTGCAACGAGTCCTCCGGCGCCTGCGTCGAGTGCCTCCCCACGATTCAAGACGTCTGCGGCCACGGACGGCTGTGTCACGTCGAGCGCCAGGAGTGCATCGACATCGACCACGGCACGGCGCTCACCTGCGAGGCGTGCGCCTCCGACGCCCACTGCATGGTCGGGCACCGCTGCGTCCACTCCACGTTCTCGGGCGAAAGTGGCTACGTCTGTTTGCCCGCGGCCACACCCAGCTGTGCTCGCGCCCCGTTCGTCAACAAGATCCAAATTCTGGAGGCCGGGGAGATCGTGTCCGTGTGCGGCTTGAAGACCACGAGCTGCGCTGGGTTCCTTAATTTCTCACGGGGCGTCCCCGGCTGCAGCGAGCAAGCCGACCTGGAGCCGGAGGGGGAAGCCGACTCCGCCTGCGGCGTCCCGAGCACCACCGACGGCGCCCGCTGTGTCCCCTTCGAGGACGGCGCCCGCTGCACCTACACCTGTGAGCTCCCCGCCGACTGCCCCTGCGGGGCCTCCTGCGACGACGGTGTGTGCAGTGTCGTCGCCGACCCGGACGTCTGCCCTTGATGGGCCAGCTCCCCGCGCCGCCGCGCCGAGCCACCTGGGTCCGCGCCGGCTCAGGTGCTATGAGGCGGGCGCCATGGCCGTCACCTACCGTCAAGCTGGGGTCAACATCGATGAGGGCAACTCCCTCGTAGAGCGCATCAAGCCGCTGGCGCGCGCGACCCGCACCGCCCACGTGCTCGAGGATGTCGGCGGGTTCGCCGGACTCTGCGGGCTCCCCGCGGGCCTCGATGAGCCAGTGCTGGTCAGCGGCACGGACGGCGTCGGCACCAAGCTGAAGGTCGCCTTCGCCCTGGATCGACATGACACCATAGGCCAGGACTTGGTGGCGATGTGCGTCAATGACGTGATCACGACCGGCGCCGAGCCCCTGTTCTTCCTGGACTACTTCGGCTGCGGCAAGCTGAGCGCGGACACCGCCGCCGAGGTCGTGCGCGGCATCGCCGACGGGTGCAAGCTCGCCGGCTGCGCCCTCCTCGGGGGCGAGACAGCAGAGCTGCCGGGCATGTATGCGGAAGGCGAATACGACCTCGCGGGCTTCACGGTGGGCGTCGTCGAGCGCAAGAAGCTCCTCGGCCCGGCCCGCGTGCAGACGGACGACGTCCTCATCGCCGTGGCGTCCAGCGGGCTGCACTCCAACGGCTACTCCCTCGCCCGCCGCGTGATCGAGCAG
The DNA here is from genome assembly GCA_023460875.1 of Pseudomonadota bacterium. Lineage (GTDB taxonomy): Bacteria > Myxococcota_A > Polyangia > Polyangiales > Polyangiaceae > NIC37A-2. The sequence goes on along the minus strand of JAEWOQ010000059.1, from coordinate 13,409 downwards.
GAGCTGGGGCTCGAGCTCCGAGCGCACCATGACGCGCTCGGGACGACCGTCGGCGAGGCGCTCCTGACCCCCACGCGCATCTACACGGGGGCCGTCCGGGCGCTGCGAGAGAAGCTCGGTGAGGGCCTGCACGCCCTGTGTCACGTCACCGGAGGCGGCGTGCCCGAGAACCTACCGCGCGTCTTGCCCGACGGGGTCGTGGCGCGGCTCGACGGTGCGCGCCCCTGGCCGAGCATCTTTCGGGTGATCGCGGAGGGCGGACCCGTCGAGCTCGAGGAGATGCGCCGGACCTTCAACCTCGGGATCGGGTTGGTCGCCGTCGTGGAGCGCTCCCAGGCGGAGGACGCCCTCGAGGCGCTCCGCGCGGCCGGCGAAGACGCTTGGCGCCTCGGCGCCCTCGCACCCCTGCCCGCCCAGGGTGGCGGCAAGCCCCAGGTGCTCTACGTCGACGATCCGGCAGAGGTCCGCCGGTGACGCTGCGGCTCGGAGTGCTCGTCTCCGGCAGCGGGACGAATCTCCAGTCGCTCCTCGACGCGACGGCCCAGGGACGACTCGACGCCGAGGTGCGGCTCGTCGTCTCGAACCGCCCGAACGTCCAGGCGCTCGAGCGGGCCGCCCGAGCGGGGGTGCGCAGCCGCGTCCTGAACCATCGTGAATTCGGTAATCGCGAGGAGTTCGACGGCGCCCTCGTGAGCGCGCTCCGGGGAGCCGGCGTCGAGTGGGTCGCCCTGGCCGGCTTCATGCGCGTGCTCACTCCGGTCTTCTTGGAGGCCTTCGCGGGGCGCATGGTCAACATCCACCCCTCGCTCCTGCCCGCGTTCCCCGGCGTCGACGCCCAGCGGCAAGCCTTCGATTATGGTGTCAAGGTGGCGGGCTGCACCGTGCACTTCGTCGACGGAGGGGTGGACACCGGACCGATCATCGCGCAGCGCGCCGTGCCCGTGCTGGAGGACGACGACGCAGCGAGCCTGCGCGCGCGCATCCTCGAGCAGGAGCACACGCTGTTCGTGGAGGCGTTGCAGGCCATCGCGGAGGGCCGGGTGACCACGGCTTCATCACCGACTGGCCGCACCCTCGTCCGCGTCGCTCCGAAGCGGGAGGGCGGGTGACGGCGCGACACTACGACGTCGTGGTGCTGGGTCGTTCCATCGGTGGGCTTGCGGCCGCGGCGTTGCTCGCGCGGCGAGAGTTTCGGGTGCTCGTGCTCGGGCAAGGTCAAGCGGCGCTCACCTATCCCGTGGAGGGCCACCCCCTGTGCCGGCGCACCTTCACGATGCTCTCGGCGACGTCCCCCAGCTTTCGGCGCATCGCCCAAGAGCTGGCCCAAAGTCAGCGCTTTCGGCGCATGACGGAGCCGCTCGACCCCATGTTCAGCGTGCTGGCCCCCGGCTGGAGACTCGAGGTCCCCCCGGACGCAGAGCTGTTCGCCCAGGAGATCGATCGCGAGTTCCCGGAGATTCGTCAGCTGGTCGACGAGCTCTACGCCTCCTTCGCGGAGGTGAACGGCGCGGCCGACGGCGCCTTCGAGAGGGACGCGGTCTGGCCGCCGGGCTCGCTCTGGGAGCGCCTGGAGACGGGCCGCATCGCTGGCGCCCTGCCGCTCACGGAGAGCACGCCGGCGGATCTGCTGGGAAAGTTCCCGCAGACGCACCCGTTCCGCGACGTGGTGGCGCTCCCGGTGGAGTTCGCGACACACCTGGACGCGCCAGCCTCGCGGATGCCCGCCTTCGCCCTCGCGCGCCTACACGGCGCCTGGACTCGGGGCATCCACTCGCTCCGCCGCGGCGAGCTCGATCTCACGGAGTTCTTCATCGACCGCATCGAGGCCCACGGCGGCGCTTGTCGCCCGGACGGGCGCGCCACCCGGCTCATCGTGCAGCGGGGCCGCGTCACCGGGATCCTCGAGGACGGCGAGGACCAGCCGACCGGAGCTGGCTCCGTCATCTCGTGCTTCAGCGGGGAGACCTTGGCGGATCTCGCCAACGGCGAGGGGGTGACCCGCAAGGCGAAGGAGAACTGGCCGCGCCTCACCGCGACGGCAGGGCGCTTCGTCGTCTCCCTCATCGTCGACCGGCGAGCGGTACCGGACCCGTTGCCCGTCGAGAGCTTCCTCGTCCCACGCGCGCCCGATCCCAGGCGACCCGTAGTGCACCTGCAGCGCCTCGATCGCAGGCTCTACGCGCCCAACCACGACCCAGAGGAGCGCGGCTCCCAGACGGCCCTGTTGGTCGCAGAAATCCTGCTCCCCGCGCGCGGCGCCTTGACCCTCTGGGAGGGACGGGAGGCGGTGCTCACCACCCTGCGCGAGCACCTCCCCTTCTTGGACGAGCACCTCGTGATCGTCGACTCGCCCCACGACGGTTTGCCCGCGTGGACATACACACGCGACGGCGGCCGCCTCGTGCGTCGCGAGATCGATCGCATCCACCTGCGCGGGGTTCGTCCCGGCGCCGAGGCGATGGAGTGGAAGTGGACAGCGGAGCCCACGACCCTGTTCGGCCTCGCCGCCGAGCCCGTGCGTGGCCCCATCCCAGGCACTTACCTCGTCGGCTCCACCGTGTTGCCCGCCCTCGGTCAAGAGGGAGAGCTCCTGGCGGCGTGGGGCGCCGCCAAACTCATCACGAAGGGCGACCGCACGCGGCAGAAGATGCGGCGCCAGATGTGGACGAAGATCGAGACCGGCTGAGTCGCTCCCGATGACCCACACCTCGAACGAAGACCCATGCGGATCATCGCTGGAACTTTACGCGGACGTCGCCTGGTGGCCCCTGGGGGGCTAGCGACACGGCCCACGACGGACCGGGTACGCGAGGCCTGGTTTTCGATGCTGGGGCCCCTCGAGGGCGCCGTGGTCGACCTGTACGCCGGCACGGGCGCCCTGGGCTTCGAGGCTCTGTCCCGCGGTGCGCGCTCGGTGGTGTTCGTGGAGAACGCCAAGGCGGCCCTGGTCGCGATCGAGCGCAACGCTTCGGCCCTCGAAGTCCGGCAGCAGACAACGTTGGTGCGGGCGCCGGTGGAGCGTGCGCGCGGCGCCATCGAGCGCCTCGGCCCCTATGACTTGATCCTCACCGATCCGCCGTGGACCGACATGGACGCGGCGGAGCGGGCCCTGAGGACCCTGCTGCGAGCGGGGCTGCTCGTTCCTGGAGGGCGCGTCGTGCTCGGCCACCCTAAGGGGCGCCCCGTGGACCTCGATCCCGCGAGCGGCCTCGTGCTCACCCAACGACGCAGCTGGGGTGACTCGGCCGCGTCCTTCTTCACCCGCCCCACGGACTCCACGCACGAGGCTCCCCCCCATCGAGACCCGCCCGATCAGGCTCCCTTCGCTCACGATGGCGCCTCTCACGATGGCGCGCCTCGAGATGAGGCCGCGACGCCCACTCGCGCGCCGAGCGACCCCTCGATATAGTGCTGGGCCATGTCCTCGACCGTGCCCCCTCCCCCCAAGTCCGGCAGCGGTGGCTACATCGTGATCATCGTCGCGATGCTCGCGGCCATCGCTGGGCTCGTGTACTGGAAGCTGAACGCGGACGACGTCGAGGTGATCGAGGAGACCAGGACCACCGCAGCTCGCACGGAAGAGCCAACGCCGGTCCTCGACGTCGCCCCCCCTCCGCCTCCCCCTGTGGAAGAGGCGGAGGAAGAGCCCGAAGCGCCCGTCGACAAGAAGCCGGTCGCCTCCACCAGCTCCAGCAACTCCGGGTGCGCCGGCGTCTGCGAGGGGAGGCTCACGGCGGCCGGGGAGAGCGCTCTGCGCGCCAAGGGGGGCCAGGCGCGCGGATGTTACAACCGGGCACTCCGGCAGAACGCGACCTTGTCCGGCAAGTTGGGCCTGAAGGTGCGCATCGGGACGAGCGGCAACGTGTGCAGCCTGCAGGTGACCGAGGACACCCTCGGGGACGCCTCGGTCACCACCTGCGTCACTCAGATGTATCGGGCAGGTAAGTTCCCAGCGCCTCAGGGCGGCTGCGTCGAGGCGCAGATCCCCCTCAACTTCGTCTCCTCCCAGTGAGCCAAACGCGCAGCGGGCGAACGGCTCCCCTCGCCGCGACCTCCCAGCAGCGAGCGACCCAGCAACAAGCAGCCCAGCCGACCGCAGGGGTGCTCCTCACCGTGGCTTACGACGGCCAAAGGTATTGTGGCTTCGTCCGCCAGAGTAACGGCCCGTCCGTCGCGGAGGAGCTCGATCGCGCCGTCGGCGCCGTCGACCCGGCAGCGACCTTGGTCAAAGGCGCTAGCCGCACGGACGCGGGGGTGCACGCCCGCGCGCAGGCGGTGTCGTTCTCGACGCGACGGATCATCGCGGCGCGCGGCTGGGTGCTCGCCTTGAACCAGCGACTGCCCCAGGACATCGCCGTCGTACGCGCTGCCCAGGTGCCCTTGGGCTACGACGCTCGCCGACACGCCCTCTGGAAGAGGTATCGATACCTCCTGCACCTGGCGCCAGTGTCAGACCCGTTCCTCGCGGGGCGCGCCTGGCGGATCGGGTACCGGCTCGACCTCGAGCGCATGGCGCGCGAGGGTCAGAGCCTGGTTGGGACCCACGACTTCGCGGCGTTCCGCAGCTCCGCGGATCGTCGCGAGACCACCGTGCGCGAGCTCACGGAGGTGACGATCCGCCCGTCCGATCAAGGGCCGCGCTGCCTCGAGATCGTCGTGACCGGCAACCGCTTCCTCCACAACATGGTGCGGATCATCATCGGCACCCTCGTCGACGTGGGTCGCGGGCACCTGGCAGCGGGCGCGATGCAGCGAGCGTTGCTCAGCGGGCGGCGCGAGGACCTCGGCATGACCGCACCGGCGAGCGGCCTCTACCTCGAGCACCTCGAGCTGGACGAGCGGGGCAGCGACGCTTGGCGGGGTGGAACCTGCCGGGGGCGGCCTAACAGCCGCGCGCGAAATGATTGCGATTCCAGGGAGGAAGCGCCACTCACGTCGAAGAGCGCGCCCACGCGCGTCGCTCCTGTGAAGGCGATTTCGCAGTCATCGGTTATCGAGACGCCGCGTGGGCGCGTTGACCCACTTGCTGGGGTCGCCTAGCTTTCGCCGGGCCTACGCCATCTTCGAGCTACTATGAGCTTCAAAAACAAGATCGTCGAGCAGGGCCGCCGCGCTCTTACGAATCCTGCGGTCATGCGTTGGGTCACGGACGACCGCGTCATGAGGGCCGCGGAAGGTTTCATGGATGCCCCTACGCGCATGAAAGCCGCCTGGGCCATCCTGAAGAATGGCTACGACCTGCCGAACGTCGATCCTGCCCTCGACGACACGCCAGCCCAGCCCACGAACGGGTCATCCAAGAGCAACGGCCACGGCACGCTCGTCGCTGACGCGCCCCTCGACGGTTCCGGAGCCACGGCGACCGAGCGGGCGCCCAGCATCGCCCACGGCTCCGAGGACATGCAGGAGTCGATGAACGAGCGCAGGTCCCTCGCCTCCATTGGCGGCAAGGACGTGCTCGAGAAGTGCTTCAAGTTCACGGCGGCGGACAACGCCCGCAAGCGGGGCATCTATCCGTTCTTTCGGCCGCTGGACCTCAACGACGGCCCCGAGGCGCAGATCGACGGCAAGCGGGTGGTGATGTTCGGCTCGAACAACTACCTGGGCCTCACCACGCACCCCAAGGTCCGTGAGGCAGCCAAGGCGGCGATCGATCGCTTCGGCACCAGCATGACCGGCTCGCGGCTCGTCAACGGCTCGATGAAGCTGCACGAGGAGTTCGAGGAGAAGCTCGCGGATTGGTTCGGCAAGGAAGCGGCCCTCGTGTTCACCACTGGCTACCAAGTGAACATCGCCACCTGCTCCGCGCTGCTCTCGAACAAGAACAGCGTCGCGGTCATCGATCGTAACGTGCACGCGTCCCTCTACGACGGGGTGCGCCTCGGCCAGTCCGCTGGCGCCCGCTGCATCCGCTACAAGCACAACGACGCGGAGGCGCTCGACAAGGCGCTGGAACGGCTGGGTGACCAGGACGGCGCCTTCGTCCTCACGGACGGCGTGTTCAGCGCCGAAGGCGAGATCGCCAAGCTCGACGAGTTGGTGCCCGTGGTGAAGAAGCACGGCGCGCGGCTCTTCGTCGACGATGCCCACGCCCTCGGCGTCATCGGCCCGGAGGGGCGCGGCACCGCGCATCACTTCGGCGTCGCGGATCAGGTGGACCTCATCGGCGGGACGTTCTCCAAGTCCTTCGCCAGCATCGGTGGCTACCTGGTCGGCGAGCGCAAGGTGCTCGACTACGTGCGCCATTTCGCGCCGAGCTTCATGTTCGCAGCGAGCGCGGCGCCCGCCGCCATCGCGGCGGCCATGGCTGCCTTCGACGTGATGCGCGAGGAGCAGTGGCGGATCGAGAAGCTCCACGAGAACTTCACCTACATGCGCGACGAGCTCCGCAACCTCGGCTTCGAGCTGGGCACGACGGAGACCGCCGTCATCCCCATCTACATTCGACAGGATCTGCGCACCATCATGATGTGGCGCGATCTCCTCGAGGAGTACGGGGTCTACACGAACCCCTTCATCTCCCCCGGCGTCCCGCCCAAGAGCGCCATGCTGCGCACCAGCTACATGGCGACGCACGAGCGCAGTCACCTGGATCGGGGGCTCGAGGCCTTCGCGAAGGTGGGCAAGAAGTACGGCGTCATCTGAGAGGCTGGCGACCGACGAGCGCGACGAAGGAGCCCAGCGTGACGCAGAGACCGAGCCCCCTGATCCTGCTCCTCGCGCTCGCTTGCTCCGCCGCGGCGTGCTCCCCCGCCGTGGCCCCGGAGGCGCACGCGCCCGCCTCAGCGGACTCCGCCGGCGCGTCTCCCTCGTCCGCTGCACAGTCGTCCGCTGCACAATCGTCCGCTGCACAGTCGTCCGCTGCACAGTCGTCCGCTGCACAGCATGCCCCGACGGGGTCGGACGAGGTCGAGACCCAGACCGAGACCGAGACCGAGCCCTCCATCATGGCCTCTGACGCGGAGGCGGGGGGCTCCAAGGCGGCGCCGAGCGAGCCCGCGCCCGCTCGCGACGTCATCTACAAGGTTACCCCGGATGGTCTCGTGGTGGAGGCGGACGGCGTCCGCTTTCTGCCCAAGGCCAAGCCCGTGAAGCTCGCCAATGGCGGGTACGGCATCCATCTGGAGGTGACCGCGATGGTCATCGACGAGCGCGCGCACACCCTGCTGGGTCACACACACGGCCCGTTGAGCATCGCGGCGCTCATCAAGGACGCGAAGGACCGACAGACAGCCCAGCACACCGACACCCGGGGCGACGGTCCGCGGACGGGCGAGCTGGAGATCCTGCAGCCTGGCCAGGACGTCGTGCTCACGCGCAGCTGGCCCTCCGGCAGCGTGAAGGGTCCCTTGTGGTGGGGTCAGAAGGTCCGGCTGCAGGTGGGGCTGTGGGGGCTCGGCGCAGACGATGAGACCCCTCGCCCGCTGCGCAAGCTGTGCACCGTCGACATGGTCGCGGGCGCCAAGCCTACCGCCGTAGTGAGTCCGCCAGAGCTCTGAAGCGCGGTGCTTCGCCGCGCCGTGGGCCGTGGGCCGTGGGCCTTCTGCCGCCCCGCGGTGCTTTCCCACGCGGTGCCTTCCTGCGCAGTGCTTTCCCACGCGGTGCTCTGCCGCGCAGTTTGCCGCGCGTGTGGGTCCCGAGCGAGACCGGTGGAGGCCCACGCAGGGAGCCCCCCGAAGGGCGATTGACGAAGTCCGCGGAATCGCCGACGGAGAAGAGGTGACCTCCGAGATGCTGTTCGTGGTCGTCGTGCTCCTCGGAACGGGAGGGCTCCTCGCCTTGGACCGCTTTCGCATGGACCTCATAGGGTTCTGCGCGCTCACCCTGCTCCTCGTCACGGGGGTGCTCAGCGTGCCGGAGGCACTCGCGGGCTTCGGAGATCCGACCGTCCATATGATCGCGGGGTTGTTCGTCGTGGGAGGCGCCGTGTTCGAGACGGGCCTCGCCGATCGTTTCGGCCAGAGCCTCGAGAAGGTCGGCGCCGGGAACCCCAAGAAGTTGCTCCTCACGATCCTCCTGGCCACCTCCTTGCTCTCCGCGTTCCTCAGCTCGACCGGGACCGTGGCGCTCATGGTGCCCGTCGTGACCTCGCTCGCGCGCAGGGCGCGCCTGAGCCCGTCCAAGGTGATGATCCCGCTCGCCTACGCGACGCTGCTCGGGGGTCTCCTCACCCTGATCGCCACCGCGCCGAACATGATCGTGTCGAACGCGCTCGACAAGGCGGGGTTCGCGCCCTTCGGGTTCTTCGACTTCACGGGCCCTGGCCTCTGCCTGCTCGGCCTCGGGATCGCGTTCCTGCTCGCCTACGGAGATCGCCTGCTCCCCACCCGCATCGCCGCCGGCGGGGCGAGCCCGCACCCCGGCCCTCAGGAGCTCTGGGAGCGCTACGGCCTCGAAGGCTGGATCTCCGAGCTCCGCGTTTTGCCGCGGTCTCCCCTGGCGGGGCACAGCATCGCCAGCAGTCGGGTGCGGACCCGCTTCGGTGTCTCGATCTTCGCGATCCGCCCCCAGCCTTCCGCTCGAGGAGGTGTCCCCCCCATGGAACGAGCGCAAGCGGAACAAGTCCTCGAGGTCGGGCAGACGGTCTTCGTGAAAGGCCCCCCCGAGGCGATCGCGCGTTTCTGCGAGGAGTCGCGCCTCGAGGAGCTCGAGCATTCTCGTGAGCTCCCCCCCGTGCTCGCCACCGCAGAGCTCCTCGTGGCGCCACGCTCGTCCCTCGTCGGCAGGACGGTGGCAGACTCCCGCCTGCGCAGCCGCTTCGACGTCACCGTCATGGCCGTGTTCCGCTCGCAGCAGGTCCTCCGGGAGTCGGTCGCGAACACCACCCTGCAGGTGGGCGACCTCCTCCTCCTGTTGGGCACCGGGCGAGCTCTCATGAAGCTCCGTGACGAGCTGTCTGGCGCCGTCGTCTTCGCCGATCCCGACGCGCTGAAGCGCGCGACCTTCCGGACCGAGAAGATCCCAGCGACCCTCGCGGTGCTCGGCGCGATGCTCTTGAGCATGACGCTCGACGTCATGCCCCCCGTCGTGATCGTGATCTGCACCGCCCTGGCCCTCGTGCTGCTCGGGTGCATCGACGCTCGGACCGCGGAGCGAACCATCAACTGGGAGAGCATCCTCCTGATCGCGACGGTGCTCCCCCTAGCGACGGCGATGGTCAAGGTCGGCGTCATCGGCGTGGTCGTCGAAGGGCTCGTCGGCGCGCTGGGCTCCACGGGGCCTTATGTCATCCTCAGCGCCCTGTTCTTCCTGACCGCGACGATCGGCCTCGCGATCTCGAACACGGCGACGGCTCTCCTGGTCTCACCGGTCGCCGTGGAGCTGGCGGCCCGCCTGGATCTCCAACCCCACACGTTCTTGATGACCGTGGCCGTCGCCTCCTCCTCCGCGTTCCTCACGCCGGTCAGCTCGCCAGTCAACATGCTGGTCGTGAACGCTGGGGGCTACAAGTTCAGCGACTTCACCAAAATCGGCCTGCCGCTGCTGCTCGTGATCTGGCTCGGTAGCCTGATCGTGGTGCCGTTCTTCTTCCCCCTCACCCGGTGACCTCCCGGTGACCCATCCGCCGCGGCGACCCGAGAAAAACCAGCGCCAAATGCCTCCTCCCATAGGCTCGACTGGTGGAGATAGCGCGTCACTTGTATAGGGGCACGGTGGATTTCTCCAGCCTTCTCGACCTCCTCCTCCATGTCGACGAGCACCTGCTCGCCTTCGTGACGAACCACGGCACCTGGGTGTATGTGCTGCTGTTCCTGATCCTGTTCTGTGAGACAGGGCTGGTCGTTACGCCGTTCTTGCCAGGCGACTCGCTGCTCTTCGCCACCGGGGCGATCTGCGCCGGGACCGCGGCGCAGGGGGGCATCTCGCTCGGCATCGTGATCCCTCTGCTCATCGTCGCGGCGATCCTCGGCGACGCCGTGAACTACCGCATCGGCTACATCATCGGACCAGGCTTCATCGAGCAGCGACTCCATACCCACAACGCGCCCACCGGGCTCACGCGTTTCATCAAGCGCTCACATCTGGAGCGCACCCAGCACTTCTACGAGCGCTACGGCGGCAAGACGATCGTGCTGGCTCGGTTCGTCCCGATCGTGCGCACCTTCGCCCCGTTCATGGCTGGCATCGGGCGCATGGAGTACAAACACTTCTTCATGTACAATGTCGTCGGTGCCTTCGCCTGGGTGCTCATCTGCACGTTGGCAGGCTACTTCTTCGGCGAGCTGCCCTTCGTGAAGGAGAACTTCGAGCTCGTGGTGCTCGCGATCATCTTCATCTCGGTGCTGCCCATCGCCATCGAGGTGCTCCGGGGCTGGCTGGCGAAGAGGAGCGTCGCCTCTCCTTCGTAGACGCCGCTCATGGAAGACGAGGCGCGCGGAGCTCGACGAGACGGAGAGCCCCGCGCGCAGCTCGCTCACTGCTCGTGCTGGGGTGCGCGCACGAACGCCAGCACGACGCCGAGCACGGCGAGCATCGCGACGTAGTGGGCGGGAGCCATCACGTCCTGCTCGACCCACAGGGTCAGCACCATCGGGGTCAGCCCTCCGAAGATCGCGTAAGCGAGGTTGTAGGAGAACGACATCCCCGAGAAGCGGATCACCGCCGGAAAGGCGCGCACGAGGAGGTAGGGGATGGCGCCGACCGTCCCCACGAAGAAGCCGACGAGCGTGTAGTCGACGAAGAGCGCGTCAGGTTGCCCCAGCCCCCCGTAGAACCGGTAGCTCGTCCACATGAGCCCCAAGGACCCGGCGCCCAGCGCGACGCGCGGCCCCACTCGATCCGTCAAGATGCCGAAGACGACGCACCCGATCGTCAGGGCAACCACCGCCACGCTGTTGGCCTGGAGCGCGTTCTGCGCCGAGATCTCGAAGGATCCCTGGAGGTACGTCGGCGTGAAGAGGATCACCACGACCACCGCCGCCGAGAGCACCCACGTGAGCAACATACAGAAGACCACCGCGCCCAGGTGGCGGCGCAGCGTCGTCTTCAACGGCAGCTCGCTGGCTAGCGTCTTTTTCTCCTGCATCGCCTGAAAGACCGGGGTCTCCTCCAGGAAGCGACGTAGATAGACGGCCAGGATTCCGAACCCGCCGCCGAGCAGGAAGGGGATGCGCCAAGCGAAGTCGAACACCTCCTCGGGCGAGAAGCGCGTGTTGATGGCGGTGGCCACCAGGGACCCCAGCAGGATGCCGAAGGTCAGGCCCGCCGTGAGCGTCCCGACGGCGAAGCCCGTGTGTCGCGGCGGCACGTGCTCCGAGACGAACACCCAGGCGCCCGGAACCTCGCCGCCTATGGCTGCCCCCTGCAAGATGCGCAGCAGGAGGAGCAGCACCGGGGCGATCGCGCCGAGCGTGGCGTAGGTGGGCAGCAGGCCCATGGCGAGCGTCGGCACCGCCATGAGGATGATGCTGAGGGTGAACATGCGCTTACGGCCGAGCAGGTCACCGAAGTGGGCGATCACGATGCCGCCGATGGGCCGCGCCAAGTAGCCGGCTGCGAAGATCCCGAAGGTCTGGAGCTGACGGAGCCACTCGGGCAGATCGTCCGGGAAGAAGGCGGCCCCGAGCACCTTCGCGAAGAAGACGAAGACGACGAAGTCGTAGAACTCGAGCGCCCCGCCCAGCGCAGCGAGGGCCAAGGTCCGGTAATCACGCCGCCCGAGCGAACGGTGTGCGGAGTGAAGCGGGGGCTCTGACGTCATGGGGCAGGCAGCGTCGCCAGGGAAAGGGCGGGGAGGAGGCAGCTCGATGGCCTAATTTCCAGACTTTCGCAAGTGCTGCGCCGCCCGTCCGCAGGCGTTTTCCGGCGCTCCTTGGTGCAGTTAGGGAGGCGTGTGAAGACCGGCGTCACCTTGTGCTAAGGATAGGTCAGGCATGCCAACGGGAGACGCATTGGTCGTCGGGCTGTTGATCGCCGTGAACGCGCTCTACGTCGCCGCAGAGTTCGCCGCGGTGGCTGTCCAGAAGAGCCAGCTCCTCCCCCTCGCCAAGGGCGGCAGCAAGCGCGCCGAAGGCCTCATCGCCTTGCACGAGGACCGCGTCGAGCTCGATCGCTACATCGCCGCCTGCCAGATCGGCATCACCCTCTCGAGTCTGGTCGCCGGAGCCTATGGCCAAGCCCGGATCGCGCCTGGGCTCGGAGCCTGGTTCGAACAGGAGCTCGGGTGGCGCGCCGTCTCGGCGAGCTCGGCCGCCTTCACCCTCGTGCTGCTCGTCCTGACCCTGCTGCAGGTCGTCTTGGGAGAGCTGGTGCCGAAGTCCCTCGCGCTGCAGTTCCCCGAGCGCACCGCCCTCGCGACCTACGTCCCCACGCGCTGGTCCGTGTCGCTCCTTCGCGGCTTCATCTGGCTGCTCAACGGGAGCGGCTTCGTCTTGCTGAGGCCGTTCGGGGTGAGACCAGGGGGTTCCCAGCACGTGCACTCGTTGGCGGAGATCCGGATTCTGCTCGCGGAGTCGCACAAAGCAGGCTCACTGACGCCCGCGGCGCATCAGCGCCTCGAGCGGGGGCTCCAGCTGTCCAGCCGCACCGTGCGCCAAATGATGACGCCCCGGAACGAGGTCTACGCCGTCGAGGTCTCCATGCCGGCAGAAGAGGCCCTGCAGAAGATCCTCGAGAGCCCCTACAGCAGGGTGCTCGTCTACCGAGAGTCGCTCGATCAGGTGCTCGGGGCGGTGAACACCAAGGACATCGTGAGTTGGTTCGCCGTGCGCGGAGAAATCCCGCCCCTCGAGCGGATACTGCGCAAGATGCCCTTCGTTCCCGAGTATCTCCGGGCGCCGCGGCTCGTGCGCTTCCTTCAAGAGAAGCAGAGCTCGAAAGCGATCGTCGTCGACGAGTTCGGCGGCGTCCAGGGCATCATCAGCATCGAAGACGTGCTCGGGCAGCTGTTCGGAGACATCGGCGACGAGCTGAAGCAGTCCGAGCCGGGCGTGGAGCGACTCGAAGACGGGACGGTGCGTCTCCCGGGCTCCCTGACCTTGGACGAGGCGGAACCATGGATCGCGGCGCGCTGGGAGGGGAGCTCCGCGACCGTCGGCGGCCACATCCTGGCTCACCTGGGGCGATGGCCCACCGAGGGGGAGACCCTGGAGATCGACGGGGTCGGCGTCACGGTGACGGAGATGAGCCCCACCGCCGTACGTTGGATCGTCGCGCGTCCCCGACCGGACGCCTCCGAGGCGGGCTCGGCCGAGGACGCGGAGTGGTCCGAGCGCTCGGAGACGAGCCCGGCCGACGCAGATGACGTGGGAGGAAAGTCGCCCGACGGGGCGCAGACCCGGGAGGAGAACTGAACATGGTCGTGGCCCTCGTCGTGCTCGTGTTGATCCTCCTCAACGGCCTCTTCGTCGCCGCCGAGTTCGCGATCATCGGCGTGCCCCGGCCGGCCCTCGGGGACCCCGCCCCGGGGG
>JAEWOQ010000058.1 GCA_023460875.1 Pseudomonadota bacterium | reverse complement strand
CTGCTGACCCGTGAGCTTTTGTACACGGCGATCACGCGAGCGAAGAAGCGGGTCCGCCTCGTCGGCTCTCGAGAGGCGGTGGAGGAAGCCGTGCAGCGTCAGGTCGGGCGCGCTTCAGGCCTCGCGGACGCTCTATCGCTGCCCGTCGCTGCTCGTCTGTGAGCTCAGCGTTGCTAGATCCCGCCTCGCGAGATTCACGCTCGTGGCCAAGCCCCTTGCGAGGCGAGGCGTCCCTCACGCGGGGAGCGCCAGACGACTCGACACGAGAAAGGCCGCCTCGCCTTGCGCAGCGAGGTAGGCTTCCAGCCGACGAAACTCGCAGGTCACGGCGAAGGCGAGCTCATCCGCCCGCTCCATGCCCTCGAGCCGCACGATGTCCTCGAGCTGAGACGCGGCTTCCATCACCCGCGTCGCCCCCACGCTGGCGCTGGCTCCTTTCACCGAGTGGGCCAGCCGCCGGACCGCGTCTCCGTCCTGGGCGAGGAGGGCGCCGTGCAGTTGCTCTAGCTGGCCTCCCGTCCCTTTGAGATAATCGTGGAGGATGCTCGAGATGAACTCGACGTCTCCTTCGGCGGCCTCCGCGAGGTAGCGCAAGTCGAGGAGCTCCTCCGAAGATGGTCGACCTACGGGTTCCATGCGGGAAGTCGCTGCGCTGTTCGACATGGCTGGTGCAGCAGAGGAACGGTCCGCTCGGGGGATTCTTTACGCGCGGCATTTCGGCCGGGTGGTCGCGGGACTCTGACCTCCGGACGAGGCGAGGCTCATGGGGAGTTTGGCTCCGATCGGGACGGGGTTCTCGGTACAATGGAAAATGCGCTCTTCGTCGGAGCTCGTGGGTCCCGATGGGGGGCAGAGGCCCCGTTGGGCATTCCGCTAGCCCGGAAGCTGGGAGCCGAGCAGGGTTGCCGCCCCTGGGGCAGCCCGTTACACCTGTGACGGAGAAGCGCCTCTCGGGGCTTCTCGTGACTCCCTTCTCTTCTCCCAGGGCGCTGCGGGATCTGTCGCGGCCCCACGGAGGTCCGCGAACATGTTCGATATCAAGTCAAAACTTTCGGTCGCTTGCGCAACGCTCGCCACGGCGGTGGTGGGCTCCCTCTTCGCCTTCGGCGCCTGCGCCCCCTCCGACTCGAACGGAGGCGGCAACCAAGGTAATAACAACACGGCTTGCGGGGGGGCATGCCCCGTGGGCTCGAGCTGCTTGCAGCAAGCCAGCGGCGCCTACCAGTGTCAGTGCCAACCTGGTCTCGCGCCTTGCGGGAACAGCTGCATCGACCTCCAGTCTGACGCGGCGAACTGCGGCTCCTGCGGCAACGCGTGCGGCGGCGACACCCCCTACTGTTCTGCGGGCGCCTGCAGCGCGACCTGCGCCGCCGGGATGGAGGCCTGCGGCTTCAGCTGCGTCGACACCGGCTCCAACCCGTACCACTGCGGTGGCTGTGGCGTCTCCTGTGATGGCGGCCTGGCGTGCAGCGCCGGCACCTGCGGCTGCGCCGCCGGCGCCAACTGCGGCGGAGGCAATGACGGCGGGGACGGGGGCGATGGCGGCGATGGCGAGTACGGCGGCTACATCACGTCCGGGACGTGGAAGGGCTACGCGTGGACGGCCGTTGGTGGCGATGCGACCATCACCCCGGAGGAGTTCGGTGAGGTTTACAAGTTTCCATTGTGCGCGAGTGGCGCCGTGCAGCCCGGCTACGACAACGTGGCCATGGTTGGCTGGAACATCAACCAACCCCCGGAGGACGATCCCGTGGGTTCGACGGTCACCCCGAGCGCGGACGGGCTCACGGTCAGTATCACCAACAACCTGACCACACAGCTTCGCATCCAAATCCAAGGTCCGAACGGTGGTACCGACGAGAACGATCGCTGGTGCGCCGAAATCGGGGCAGGGGGTGCAGACATCTTCGTTCCATTCAGCTCCTTCAACACGAAGTGCTGGCCTCTCGGACCGACCGACACCCCCGGTAACCCTTACGCTGGGGAGCCACTCTCCGCCGCGCTCATTCTCGTCCCCGGGCCAGACCCCACGGGGACAGCCACCGAGTTCAATTTCTGCGTCGACAAGATCCAGGAAACGAACGAAGACGGTGGCGGGGGTGGAGCCGGATGTGACCTGAGCGCTGGACTGCCAGGCTCGCCGCTCGCTGGAACGATGAGCTTGAGCAATCCGTTCGATCGCAAGCCCGTGAACACCGGCAGCAAGGTATACGTCGTCCAGAACAACGCGTTCAGCTACAACAGCGGCGCGTGCAGCGGGTGCTCCGCATTCGGGCTTTCGTATGGAAATAGCGGGGACGGCTTGTTCCGGATCGCGGAAGTGAACGGGAGCATGCCCACGGATAACGCTCCCTTTGGCTATCCCTCTATCTTCATCGGGTCGAACAGCGGCGGTGATGGATTCGACACGGCCGGAAGCAACCTCCCGAAGCGAGTCGGTGACCTGACCAGCGTGCAAACCGGTTGGGCGTGGACCGCGCCAGCGAATGGACAGTACAACGCAGCCTACGACGTGTGGTTCAGCACGAGCTCTGCAGGAGAGACGGGGGTCGCCAACCGCACATTCCTCATGGTGTGGTTCGATCGGACCGGCGGCATCAACCCGGAGGGTAGCCCAGACGGCACGTTCTCCCTCAACGGGGTGACGTTCAACGTCTACAGCGGCACACAGTTCGAGGGTCGACCGATCATCAACTACCTGGCCCCAAACCGTCTGACATCCTGGAGTTTCGACCTGGTCGATTTCATCAACGATGCGAAGACTCGCGAGCCGGCGGCCGTCAGCGACGACTTCTATCTCACGAACATCTTCGCGGGCTTCGAAATTTGGAGCGGGAGCGTCGGAATCAAGACAGACGCTTTCTGTGCGAGCGTAAACTGAGCAAGGGCAGCGTGGGGCTCCAGGGGGGGGCGCTACGCTCAGCGCTAGGCCCCCGCGCCGCCGAACTCACGCGCGTCATTCATAAGAGCTGGAAACGGCTGCCGAAAGGCGGCCGTTTCCGTTGCGGCTCGAGGAGAACGGCGCGACCACCCTTCCGCGAGCAGAAATCGAGTTGGAGGGCAGGTGCCCATCCCGATGCCATAGGCGCGGGCGCCGCCCGTCAAGCTCGGTCGCTCCCCTGATAGCCAGCGGTGAGGCTTTCGCGAGCACCGGAGCGGAAAGAGTGGCCCCCCGGGCTCGCAGTGGAAGAAAGGTGGTCGACGCCCTTCGCGAGGCAAGGTCCACCCGACGGCCCTTCACCGGGGATGTGTCACGCCGTCGCGCGAGTATGGCTCGCGATGAATCTCCGTCCCGCGGCGTGGCTAACGCAGCGCGTACTTCACGATCACCGATGAGCTGCCATCCAGCCTCGGGCTGAGGGGCGTCCCGTGCAGGTCGATGGTGTCTCCGAAGTAGAGACCCAAGTACAGGTGTGAGGAATCGACGGCGATCGCTCCCACGTAATCGCTCGCGGGAGAGCCGTACGTCTGGCTGAAGAGCAGGTTGAGCTCGGAGTCGTAGCCCGCCACGAATCCGTCGCCGTAATACCAGCTGTCACCTTGATACTCGTGGGTTCCCGCCCCGAAGTCGAAGTCGCTTCGGATACCACCGGCGACGAAGATCTCGCCGCTCTCGTTCACCGCGAAGCCGGCTCCTTGAGGAGGATAGAACGAGGTGTCGCCTTCGCCCAAAGCGACGTGCGCGATAGGGTTCAGGTCCGGATCGAACTTGACGAGGTACACGACGGAGGGGGAGAGGATGACGTCGCTCGTCAGCTGTACCTCAGCGGTCGAACTCACCATGACGATCAGCTGGCCCGAGGGAAGGGTCGCCGCCGCGTGAGCAATAGTTCCACCGTTGGATGTCGATGGAAACTCGCGCGCTTCGAGGATCGCGCCGTCGCTGGTGCTGGCCTTGACCAACGCCAAAGAGCCGACGGATTCGAATGTGGTCTCTCCGAGCGTCGGGAGACCATCGAACACGCTACTGTCGCCCTCGGCCCTTCCGACGATGTACATGGTGCCGTTCGTTCCTAGAGCTAGCGTTCGTCGCGTCGTGTTCCACCAAGGGTAGCTAGTCGTCCAGGAAGGTGTGCCGCCGCTGAGCTCTGCCACTAGCAAGTGCGCGCCGTCCTTGGTGAACTCTCCGTACCCAGGTGACGAAGGTTTGAGCCAGCGTACCTCATGGGTGAACTGAACGAGCACGTAAGCGTTGTTTCCGTTGGTCGTGGGGACGAACGTTAGACGGGAGCTCACAGGAAGTCCGTCGTCTGGCGTGGGAACGCTGAACCTTTGAGTGAACCTTTGCTGGCCATGGCTATTGAAGGACAATAGCTGCGACGCTGACGAGTTGGTGTCCGAGAACCCGATATAGTGGTTTCCGTTCTCGGCGACCGCAAGCGAGGATAGGCCTTCTGGAGTGTCCGCCTGGAGCCGGTTGAGGTGCGTCGGGGTCCCGTCGGGCGACAGCTGAGCCACGAAGGCCTCGGTGCCGTAGGGTTCCTCCTGATCGAGAGCATGGTCGCCGAGTTCGAAGTTTCGGAAGTAGGTGCCCGCTAAGTAGACGCGCCCCGCATCGTCTACACCCAACCCTCGGATTTCCGCGCGAGTATGGCTATCCGCCTGGAAGTACCACTCGACTTCCAGACCGCGGCAGCGGCCATCGTGGCACTTGCTGCCGAGGCCACACGAGGGCTGTTCTGCCCAGGTACCGGCTTCTGTGCAGAGGAACGGGTTGTCGCCCTCACATCTCGTCCTTCCTGGAACGCACTCGGCGCAGGTTCCGGCGCCGGTGCATACACCGGCGGAGCAGGGGGTTCCGGCTTCCCGAGAGGCGACGCTGCAGGTGTTGGCATCGCAGACTGGCTCCAGGCATTCCTCGTTGGGGAGCGGACAGTCGGTTGCAAGGGAGCACTCGCCTTGGCTCGTGCTGCCCCCTTGGCCCCCGCCCCCGCCGTCCCCCCCACCGTCGCCCCCTGGTTCCTCCAGCTCTCCGTAGTTCCGTAAGGTCTTGCTGCATGCAAGTGATGCCACCAGAATCAGCAGGCTCCCAGAAATGAGGACTCTCATGATCGGGGTAAGCTAGCCCAGGTGTCTCGGGGGCTTCAAGGGGGATGCCGCTCGGATGAGCGAGCAAAGCATGAGAGGGGGGGCGAACGACCGCTGCTTTCGGCAGCCGTTCGCCGAATCCACGAGCGGTCGCGCTCAATCCGCCCGGTGTCGGGGCAGACCTGTGCGGTGTTCTGTGCCGCCAGCGGCCCAGGAGTCGGGGGGTGTCATTTTCGGGGCCAGGGTGGCGAGGAGGGCGGTCAGGGGGGCTTGGGACTCCCAGATCGTGAACTCGCTCATGTTGACCGCCGTGCGCGCGTCCACGTGGTGCAGGCCCATCGGCTGCTCGTCGAACGGCGGATGGAAGGCGGCCTTCAGGGGAGCGTACCAGGTGGGGCCGGGGAAGGCGTCCACGGGGCCGTACACGGGGATGCCGGGCATGGGCGGCATGTCCTTGTCCTTGATGAACGCGAGGGAGTCCGTGTGCAGGGGTTCCTGGGGCGAGACGCTGCCGAGTCCTGTGACATAGGCCATGCCGCCCGGGTTGCCGCCGAGGGCGTAGTCGGCTGCGACGCTCAGGGCGTCAAAGTACTCTTGCGCTTCCTGCTTGCTCGGTGAGGCGTTGGTGAGGGCCTGAAAGATGGGGTCCGCGTGACGTGCCGTCGTGACGGAGTTGCCCCAGTCTGGGCGGCTGTCGCCAGGCCGACCGTTGCGCATCGCGTGCTCCGAGTCGAGGAAGCGGTGAGCGGTGGCGTCGGCCTTCTCGGCGAGCCCGTCGCGCACCGCGTTGACGAGCCCTTGGTCGGCGCCCGACGCGCCCACATAGCCCATCAAGTAATCCGCGAGCACGGGTGCGTTGCCGAGGAAGGAGCCGGGATAGATGTGCGCCCAGCTCTTCATGCGATCGCCGAGGCGATCGCCGCCGAGCTCCGCCCACAGGTGTTCGAAGGCCTCCAGGTACGTGGCCTCCGATGTGGCGCGGGCCAGCTCGCTCGTGGCGTACAGGAGAAACTCCGCAGGCGCGCCGGCTGTCTTCGCCCACTCGTAGGCCCGCTTGGACCGCTCGACCAGCCCCGCAGCTCGGTCTGCGTCGTAGGGCGCGACCAGGTGAGAAGCCTGGGCGAAGAGCGCCGCGACGTAGGCGGTGTGCCAGGGCTCGGGATCGAAGGTCCAATAGGAGAGCTCGTCCTGGTCTGCGTAGTAGTAGCCGCGAGGATGATGGCTCGACTCCACGCCAGCGCGGACGCTCCCGTCCTCGTTCTGGAGATCTTCCCACCCCTTGACGCTCCACAGCGCCTCGTCGAGGAGGTCCGGGATGCCGTTCCCGCTCTCGGGGGTGTGGAGCTGGCCGTCGCTCAGGGCGTCGCGGTTCGCCTCGAAGGCGCGCATCAGGTATTGGGCGACGACGACGTGGAAGGGCCGGATGTCGAAATCGCCAGCGTCGTGGTGGCCGCCGATGACCGCGCGCTCGTTGGTCTTCGGGGTCGACTCGGGGAACATCTCGTCGGTGTACTTGCGTCCCTCGACGAAGTAGGCGCTGCAGTGGTCTGGCCCGCGGCTCCAGTCCGTGAAGCGCTCGTCCAGGTCGCCGCACCAACGGTTCAGGTACATCCCGCGGGCGACGACGTAGAAGGCCTTGAGGGCGGCCTCCTCGCTCACGGCCGTGGGGTATGAGATCCCCACGCCGGGCACGTGGACCCTGTAGCGGACCCCCTCCGCGGGGGGCAGCGTGGAAAGATCGATCTCCTGGACGGGGCCGCCAGCTTCGACGTCGACGGCGGAGCGCGGGCGAATCGGAGCCTTCTCGAGCGCGGTGCGCTTGGGGCGCAGGGGATTGCGGGCATCGGCGAGGATGAGCGCCTCGCCTCCGAGCGCTCGAAGATCGAGCGGACCGCCATCTCCCAGATCGGCATGGAGGTACGCGTAGCGCTTGCTGGCGCGCGGGTTGTAGCCAACCTGGTTGACCTTGATGAGCGGGCTCTCCAGGTAGCGATCACTGAAGGGGACGAGGACATCGAGCTCGGTGTCCTCGTCGCCCTCGTGCTCGAGCCGCAATAGGTCGCGGGGACCGATAGGTTCGCTCAGCACGAGGAACACGTGATCGTCGACGTCGACGACCTTGTCCGTGCCCCACTGTTCGAAGCCGACGGGGTAGCTCGGTTGTCCGACGGGCAGACTGCGGCGGTGGACGCGCTCCACAGGGAGCTCGCTGCCGTCGGCGCGCGTGATCCGCCAGGTGCCGCCCTGCCAAGCCGCGCCCCGCGCGCCTCGCAGCGCGCCGCCGTCGAACTGAGTTTCGCGGGTCTCCAAGACCAGCTGCAGGACGTTGGGGGCGAGCGCGTGCACGGAGCGCAGCGGCGTGTCCAGCTCCCGACGGGGACCGCCCGTCGTGCGGGCGTGGGCGACTCCCCACTCCTCTCCCCCCGGCGTCGCCGCGACGACGCGGACGAACAAGTCCGTGCTCGCCGCGATACCCT
>JAEWOQ010000057.1 GCA_023460875.1 Pseudomonadota bacterium | reverse complement strand
CGGCTCCGGCGGCGGCGACGGCTCTGGCGGTGGCGACGGCTCTGGCGGCGGTGCCGGCTCTGGCGGTGGCGACGGCTCTGGCGGCGGCCCTGGGGACTCTGAAGGCGGCTACTACGAGTCCGGCTCCTGGCATGGCTACGTGTGGTCGACGGTCACGAGCGGCGGATCCATCACGCCCACGGACTTCAGCGACGACGAGGCGCCTTGGTGCGTCAGCGGGACGGTGCCGGCTCTCTCCGACTACGGCGGCATCGCCATGCTCGGCGTGAACCTCAACCAGGAGCGCGGGGAAGACACCCCGATCGGGAGCGTCATCCCCAGCGAAGACGGCATCGATGTGTCCGTCAGCAACCCGGGAGGGACGGAGCTGCGGGTGCAGGTCCAGGGCCCGACCGGAAACTCCAACGAGGATGACCGTTGGTGCGCCGTGATCAGCGGCAACGGCGGGTTCTTGCCCTGGTCCGCGTTCAACACCCGCTGCTGGGACGACTCGGGCAACTGGTACGACGACGAGCCCCTCGTCTCCGCGGCGATCCTCGTGCCCGGACACAACGTCACGCCGCGCAACTTCGACTTCTGCCTTCACTCCATCGGTCAGCCCGGAGACGAGGATGGCGGCACGGGCGGCACGGGCGGGACCGGGGGCACTGGTGGTGCTGGTGGGACCGGCGGCGACGGCTCTGGCGGGGGTGACGGCTCTGGCGGCGATGGCTCTGGCGGCGGTGACGGCTCTGGCGGTGGTGACGGCTCCGGTGGGGGTGACGGCTCTGGCGGTGGCGACGGCTCCGGCGGCTCCGGCGGCTCCAGCGGTGGCAGCCCTGAAGGCGGTTACCTCGAGTCGGGCCACTGGCACGGCCACGCCTGGACCCATGCCCAAGGCGGCGCCAGCATCAGCCCCGACGACTACGAGGATGTCCACGACTTCCCCCTGTGCGCGTCGGGCACCGTGGCCGCGGACTACGACGCCCTCGGGATGGTGGGCTGGAACGTCAACCAGGAGGAGGGTGAGCTCGAAGGGAGCACCATCGTGCCGTCCTTCGACGGGATCCGCATCAGCGTGACCAGCAACACGACGGCCCCGCTCCGGCTGCAGATCGCCGGCCCCAACGCGGAGAACGACGAGCTCGATCGCTGGTGCGCGCCCATCGGCAGCGGCGGTCAGGACCTCTTCATCCCGTGGACCGCCTTCAACACCCACTGCTGGGATCTCGAGGAGGGCGACGACTACGCGGGTGAGCCGATCGTCAGCGTGGCGGTGATGGTGCCCGGCGACGTCGGAGGGACCCGAGCCTTCGACTTCTGCGTTGACGCCATCGAGGAGAGCGACGACAGCGACCCCGGCAGCGGGGGCGGCTGCAGCATCTCCGGCAGCGCGACGACGGGTGGCCTCCAAGGGACGCTCACGGGGCGCTACGACCGGGCCTACGCGACGACGGACAACCGCTACGCCGTCCAGAACAACTTCTGGAACGACGGCGCCTCTGGCCAGCACGTGATCAGCTATCACGGGCGCAGCTTCGAGGTGACCACCCAGACCGCCTGGGAGACGGGCAACCACTGGCCCGTGTCCTATCCGTCGTTCATCGTCGGCTCCACCGGTGGTGACGGCTACGGGACCGCCCTGAGCAACCTGCCGCGACAGGTCAGCGACCTGACCAGCGTGCCCACCGGGTGGTCCTGGACGCCGGCCAGCGGCAAGTACAACGCCACCTACGACGTCTGGTTCCACCCGAGCGGGGCGGACTCCGGCCCGGGTCAGCGCAGCTTCATCATGGTCTGGCTCCACACCGAGGGCGGCCCGCAGCCCGCCGGGAGCCCGGTAGGTACCTGGAGTCGCGCTGGGGTGAACTGGCAGATCTGGGAGGGGAGCCAGCACGAGGGGCGTCCCGTGCGTTCCTACGTGGCGCAGGGCGGGCCGGTCACGGCGCTGGAGTTCGATCTGAAGGACTTCATCGACCACTCGGTGCAGAACAGCGGCAACTTCAGCTCGAGCCTCTACCTCACCAACATCTTCGCGGGCTTCGAGATCTGGAACGGTGGGCAAGGGCTGCGCACGAACAACTTCTGCGCAGAAGTGAACTGAGCCGGCGCTCTGCTGCTGCGGCGCCCTGCTGCTCCGACGCCCTCGACGACACGCCGAAGAACGTGGCCCCCGCGGAGAAGCCCCTCCGCGGGGGACGAACGGCCGTGCTCGGAGGCCCCTGCTCACGGGCGGCCCCTGCTCACGGGCGGCCCGCGCTCACGGGCGGCTCGCGCTCAGGGGTGGCCTGTGCGGGCTCGACGTCGCCCGTGAGGTTTGGAGCGCCTCCGCGTCTCCGGTAGGTTTTCGGGGTGAAGACGGCCCAGTACTGGATCGAACGCCTCGGGCTCGAGCGGCACCCGGAGGGGGGTTGGTACCGGGAGACCTTCCGCTCGGAGGTCTCCCTGACCCACCTGCCCGCGCCCTTCACAGGGCCGCGGGTGGCCTCGACGGACATCTATTTCCTGATCGAGTCCACGGAGCGCTCCTCCCTCCACCGACTCCACAGCGAAGAGCGTTGGCACTGGCACACGGGGGGCCCGCTGACCGTCTTCGTGATCCACCCCGACGGTCGCCGGGAGGATCTCCGGCTGGGTCCGGACTTCGACGGGGGCCAGCGGTTCCAGGTGGGGGTGCCGGGGGGCCGCGTCTTCGGGGCGCTGGTGGATCCTTCGGAGCAGCCCGAGCGCGACTTCGCGCTGGTGAGCTGCACGGTGGCGCCGGGCTTCGATTTCGAAGACTTCGAGCTGTGTGAGCGCGCGGAGCTCCTGGCGCTGTACCCGCAGCACCGCGAGCTCATCGAGCGGCTCTGCCGTTGAGCGCCGACGTCGGGGGCTTGCGAGCCGGACCGAGGCGGACCTCAGGGGCCCACGAGCTGGTCGCGCACGGTGGCGAGGCCCGCGAAGGCGGCGAGCCGCTGCACCTGCTGGCGTGTGCCCGGAAACACCATGTGCCGCGCCGTCGTGCCCCGCGGGGTGGTCACGGCCCAGTGCACGAGGCCGACCGGTTTGTCGGCGCTGCCCCCCGTGGGTCCCGCGATGCCAGTGATGGAGAGGGCCACGTCCGCCCCCAGCGCTTTGCAGGCTCCCTCCGCCATCTGGCGGGCGACGGCCTCGCTGACGGCGCCGTGGTCGCCCAGGGTGTCCGCGCCGACCCCGAGCGTCCCCACCTTCACCTCGTTCGAGTAACAGCACACCCCGCCGACGTAGTAGGCGCTCGATCCGGGCACGTTGGTGATCAGCTGGGAGACGAGCCCGCCGGTGCAGGACTCCGCCAAGGCCAGGCGCCAGCCGAGCTGCTCGAGGAGCTCCCCCACCGCTCCCGCCAGGGTCACGTCCCCCTCGCCGTAGACGACCCGCTTGCCGATGCGCTCGATGACCTCGTCCGCGGCGGCCCGACAGCGCGCCTCCGTGTCGCGCTCCTCGGCGCCCGCGACGAGCACCTTCACCTCGATCTCCGGGAAGGAGGCGCGGTAGCCCAGGGTGACGCCATGCTTCTCTTCGAGCCCCGCGAGGCGGTCGTTGATCTCCGCTTCGGGGAGGCCGAAGCAGCGCAAACGCAGGGCGCGGCGGACCCCTTGGACCGCGGGGAGCTGCGGCACGACGTGCTCGTTGAACATCTCCTTCATCTCCAGGGGGACCCCCGGCATGAAGAAGGCGCGCGCGCCGACGGCGCCGTCGATGGTGACCGCGAAGCCCGGCGCGGTCCCACGTCGGTTCGGCAGGACAGCGGCGCCGTCCGGAAAATCCGCTTGCTTCGCGTTGGAGTCCGAGAGGGTGCGTCCCCGGGCGAGGAGGCGCTCGCGGATGACGTGCAGGGAGGCCTCGTCTCGCACGAGGGGGCTACCCAGGACGTCGGCCACGGCGCGCGCGGTGAGGTCGTCCGTCGTGGGCCCGAGGCCGCCGGTGCAGACCAGGACGCGATGGTGGGCGGCGAGGCGCAGCAAGGTGGCGCCGATGCGCTGCTCGTCGTCGTCCACGGTGGCCATCTCGACCACGTCGTGCCCCAGCTCGAGCAGCCGCTCCGCCAGCCACTGGGAGTTGGTGTCCACGAGCTCTCCGCGGGTGATCTCCGTCCCGATGCTGACGATGGCGCAGGTCATCGCCAAGGAGTGTACATTTTCCCACCCCGGGCGGCTTCCCGTGTATCCTCCCCGCGGAGCGCCCCTGCCGGCTCGTTGGCGGCCTGGACGCGGGGGCTCGGGGTGCGCGACGAAGGAATGCAGCCGAAGTCCTCTTCAGATCCTCCGGGCTCCTTGGGACCGAGCTCCCTGGGGCCCGACGCGGTCCTCAGTGTGCAGGACGTCGACATCGGCCGCGTGATCGACGGGCGCTATCGCGTGGAGGCGCTGCTCGGCAAAGGCGCGGTCGGGCTGGTGTACCGGTGTCGGCACCTGGTCCTCGACAAGGACGTGGCCATCAAGGTGCTGCGCCCGGATTACGCGAGCGACGCCGAAGCGGCAGGGCGCCTCGAGGTGGAGGCCAAGGCGGCGTCCGCGGCGGGGAGCCCGCACATCGTCGAGACCGTCGACTTCGGCAGGTTGCCGGACGGGTCCGCGTACTTCGCGATGGAGTACCTCGAAGGGCGCTCCCTGGGGGAGCTGCTCGACTCGGGGGAGGTGCTGGGGCCCGAAGAGGTGTTGGACCTGGCCGCGCAGATCACCGAGGCGCTCGAGGCCGCTCACGCCGCAGGGATCGTCCACCGTGACCTGAAGCCGGACAACGTGTTCCTCGTGAAGCGCGGGGAGGAGCCGCGGTTCGTGAAGATCCTCGATTTCGGGATCGCGAAGCTCGCCCGCGCGGAGAGCAAGCTCACCCGCGCCGGGCACATCTACGGCACGCCCCACTACATGTCGCCGGAGCAGGCGACGGGGCGAGACACGGACTGGCGCACGGACGTCTACTCTCTCGGCGTCATCCTCTATGAGATGGCCACCGCGAAGGTGCCCTTCGACGCGGACGAGCCGATGGCCATCCTGATGCAGCACGTCAACGACGAGCCGCCCGCGATGGTCCCGGCGGCGGGCGGTGAGCTCGTGCCCCAGCTCGAGGCGGTGATCCGCAAATGCCTGCAGAAGGATCCGGAGCTGCGCTACGGCGGCATGGAGGAGCTGCGGGCGGACTTGGAGCGGCTCCGAGCGGGGCTCGCTCCGGAGGCGGCGAAGGGGGGGCGCGCCCGGCAGTCCACGTTGCCGCCGCCGCGCCCGACGTCTCTGTGGAACCGCGGGGTCACCGTGGTGGCTGCCCTGGGCGTCGTGGCGTCGGCTTCCTTGGGGTACGCTTTGTACGCCCGGGACGACGCGCGCGCGGCCGCGCACGAAGCGGCTCACGAAGGGGCTCTGGCGGAGGGTGAGCGGGAAGGGCCCAGCTCGCCCGAGTCGACGCCCGCCGTCGCGGAGGAGGAAGAGGCAGCGCGGGCTGCGGAGCAGGCCTCTTCGGGAGCGGCGTCGGAGGAGGCAGGCAAACCCGTGGTGCTCATCGTCCTGCCCGCGGACGCGCGGATCACCCAGGATGGCAGGGATCTCGGCCCCATGCCCGTGACCGTGCGGGTGCCCGAGGGGGGCCGGGCGGAGGTGCTCGTCCAACGCAGCGGCTATGTGCCCCGTCGCCTGGTGTTGAAGGGCGAGCAGCCGCGGGTGGTCATCGGGCTCGTCGAGGTGGGTAACCAGGGGGAGGAGGCCGCGAAGCGGGCCCAAGCGGAGGCCGAGCTCCGGGCCGAGGCGGAGCCCGAAAGGCCCCCGAGCGCGGCCCTTCCGGAGGCGCCACGCGGCGCCTTGCCCGAGGCGCTCCCCCCAGAGCCCCCGCGCTCTGCAGCGCCGTCAGCGCCCTCAGCGCCCTCAGCGCCTTCAGCGCCCTCTGGAGAGCCCGCCGCAGAGCCTCGCTCGGAGCCTCGCTCGGAGTCAGAGCCGCGCGCTCCTCAGCCGCAGTCGCCCGAGCACCCGCCCTCCAGCTCCGACGCACCTCCACCGGCGAGCTCCGCGACCCCCCGCACGCCCTCGGAGGACCCTGCCTCGGAGCAAGCTGCGGCCTCACCCGGGTGAGCCTCTTCGCCCCGCTGGGGCCGGTCACCCCCCGGCGGGCAGATCGTAGGCGCAGCGGAAGCCGACGTCGTCCCCGGTGCGCGGGGGTTCACTGCTCCAGCTCTTGAGCTGGGACGCGACCTTCGACCGGTAGGAGCCTCCGAACAGCCGCAGTCCCCCGTCCGGAGCCCGCGACCACTCGGCCACGTTGCCCACGAGATCGAGGATGCCCGTCGAGGTCGCGCCGCTGGGGCGGCTGCCTGCCAGCTCCGGCCCGGTGGCACCCGTGGCGCAGGGCCCATCGCCGAGCCCAAAGCTGGCCCGTCGACAGACGAGCCCATGAGGCCCCCAGGGGAAGCGCCGCCCCTCGGGGCCCGCGGCGGCGAAGAGCAGCTCGTCGAAGGCGGGCAGGCGCCCCCCCGCGAAGGCGCAGTACCGCTCTGCCTGCCTCACCGTGATCCCCGTGACGGGCACGCCAGGCTCGGCGGGGCGCTGACCCGACGGAGCGGAGGACTCCAGCGCGGACGAGTCCGCCCCGGAGGAAGCGGGCGCGGGCAACGGATCGCAGACGCCCGCGGCGCGGCTGCGGCGCCAGGCGTCGACGGTGACCTCCGTCCGATCGAGCCGGAAGCTGCGCACCTCGACGACCCGGCGCTCCACGACGCCCTCCGCCTCCCAGTCGTTGGGGGCGAGCTCCAGACGTCCCCCCGCGACGCGCGCTGGCTCGAGGCTCGCCACGCAGCCGAGCTGGGGCCGCACGGCGAGCTGAAGGCCAGCAGGGCAACCCTTCGGTTGACCACGACACTGTCCCTCGACGAGCGCCTGACCCTCCGGGCAGCAGCGGGCCCCGAGAGCTCGCGTCTTCGGCGCGCAGCGCTCGGGGGCCTCCCGCGCCCAAGCCCCGAAGAGGGCTGCCCAGGCCACCGCCGCCGCGCCCCCCAGGGCGAACACCCACAGCCAGATGGCGGCCTCGCGACGCCGCACGCGCCTCCAGCTCGACCGCCCCCCGCGCGAGAAGCCGCTCGAGAAGAAAGACCGGACGGCGCGCGCGCGTCTCACGCGGTTTCCGCGGCGGGGCTCTCGGCGATCAGCTCCATCAGCCGCGCCTCCGTGATGACCTCTGTCCCGAGCTTCTGAGCGGCGCTGAGCTTGGTCTTGCCCACCTTCTCCCCAGCGACGAGGTAGTCGGTCCCCTGCTTGATCTTGTCGTGGACGGTGCCGCCCGCGGCGCGGATGTCCGCGTGGACGTCCTCCCGCTTGCGGGTCAGCACCCCGGTGACGCAGAAGGACTTGCCGAGCAGCGGGCCTGCCTCCACGGCCGTGTGCCGCGGTTGAGCGCGCGACACGCCCCGCGCCAGGAGCTTGTTCAACACCTCGCGATGGAGTGGATCCGCGAGGAAGGCGCGCACGCTGTCCACCATCTTCGGACCGAAGCCCGAGATGTGACTGGCCCGCTCCGCCGCCTCCTCCGGCGAGAGCCTCATCAGCTCCTCCAGGGAGCCGAGTTCCTCCGCCAGCTGGACCGACGCCACCTGGCCGATCAGATCGATCCCGAGCCCCGTGAGCAGGCGGTCGAAGGTGCGCTCCTTCGAGGCCAGGATGGCGTTCACGACGTTCTGAGCGCTCTTCTTGCCGATGCGCTCGAGCTCCTGGAGCGTCTCCGGGGTCAGGTCGTACAGATCCGCGACGTCGTGCACCCCGCCACGCGTGACGAGCTGGGCGACGAGGACGTCCCCCAGATGATCGATGTCCATCGCGAAGCGCTTGGTATAATGGAGGATCGAGCCCACGACCTGATCGGGGCAGCGCGCGTTCGGGCAGCGCACGGCGACCTCCCCCGGGACCCGCGTCACCGGGGTGTCGCAGGTGGGGCACTGATCGGGCATCACGAAGGGACGCTCGCTGCCGTCCCGCGCCGTGCGATCCACGTCGACGACCTGGGGGATGATTTCGCCGGCCTTCTCGATGCCGACCCGATCCCCGATGTGCACCCCGAGCTTCTCGATGATGTCCTGATTGTGCAGGGAGGCGCGCCCGACCACGGTGCCCGCGAGCTGCACGGGCTCCAGCTGGGCGACGGGGGTGAGCACCCCGGTGCGCCCGACCTGCACCTTGATGTCGAGCAGGCGGGTGTAAGCGCGCTCGGCGCCGAACTTGTAGGCGATGGCCCAGCGCGGAAACTTCGCCGTGGCGCCCAGGATCTCCTGCTGACGAAAGTCGTCCACCTTCACGACGCAGCCGTCGATCTCGTAGGGGTAGCCGATGCGCAGCTCTTGGATCGCGACGATGGCCTCGTGCACCTCCGCCAGGCTCCGACAGACGCGGTGCTGGCGGTGCGTGGGCACGCCGAGCTCGGCGCAGCGGTCGAGCGCGGCGGAGTGGGAGTCGGCGAAATCGCGGCCCTCCACGACCTGCCACACCAGCGCGCGCAGGCGGCGCCGGGCCACGATCCGCGGATCGAGCATCCGGAGCGAGCCGCTGGCGGCGTTGCGCGGGTTGGCGAAGGGGGGCTCGCCCCGAGCGCTCCGCTCCTCGTTGATCGTCTCGAGATCGCGCCGGTAGATGACGACCTCGGCGCGGAGCGTCAGGGGCTCGGTGTCAGGGATGGTCAGGGGCAGCGAGCGGATGGTCCGCAGGTTCTCGAGGATCTCCTCCCCCACCTTGCCGTCGCCCCGGGTGGCGCCGCCGCTGAGCACCCCGCCGCGGTAGAGGATCTCCACGCTGCCCCCGTCGAGCTTCGGCTCGACGCAGTACACGACCTCCGCGCCAGCCGGCAGCCCGTCGCGGACCCGCCGGTCGAAGTCCTCGACCTCCGCCTCGTTGTAGGTGTTGTCGAGGGACATCATCGGCGCCACGTGCGCCGTCGTGCGCAGGTCGGCGCGGGGGCTCCCGCCGACGCGCTGGCTCGGTGAGTGGGCCGAGACCAGCTCGGGGTGGCGCTCCTCGAGGTCCCGGAGCTCCCGGTAGAGGGCGTCGTACTCGGCGTCCGACACGATCGGGTCGTCGAGGACGTAATAGCGGTAGTCGTGGGCTCGGATTTCGGCGTTCAGCTCCGCATGGCGGGCGGCCGGGGAGCCCTTGGCTGGCGAGTCCTGAGCGGGCGGCGAGTCGTCGATCACGGCGGAGACCTCCCGCGGGTAGCTACCATTGTCTTTCGCCTTTGTCCGGGTAGGGTTCGCCGGAACATGGGCGAGCTGACCCCAGAGCGCGAGGCGGGAGAAATCCCGGCGTCAGGACCGGAGACGAGCCCCTCCGGTGTGTCACGGATTGTCACCCCGGGCTCCCTCGCGCCCGACTCGGCGGCGTCGCCTCCGTCCGCGCTCGGGCGAGCGTGGGGGCTGCTCCGCACGGTGCGGCCGCACCAGTGGGTCAAGAACGTCTTCGTGCTCGCGCCGGTGGTCTTCGCCAAGGAGATCTTCGCGCCGGAGCTGTTGATCCGCGCGGGGTCGGCGTTCGCGGTGTTCTGTCTGCTCGCCGGGGCGGTCTACACGATCAACGACATCGCGGACGTGGACGCAGATCGCCTGCACCCCGTCAAGCGTCGTCGTCCCATCGCCTCCGGACAGGTCCCGCTCTCCCTCGCGAAGTTCACGGCGGCGGCGCTGGTCCTCGTCTCCCTCGGCTGGGCTGCCGCGCTGTCGCTGCCCTTCGCCGTCGTCGCGGCGGCGTACTTCGCCCTCAACATCGCCTACACGAAGCAGCTCAAGCACGTCGCGTACGTGGACGTCGGCTGCATCGCCGCGGGCTTCGTGCTGCGGGTGCTCGGCGGAGGATTCGCGGCGAAGATCGAGGTGTCCTGGTACCTGTTCGCCTGCACCGCGCTGCTCGCCTTGTTCCTGGGGTTCGGCAAGCGCCGGCACGAGCTCACCACCGCGGCGGACGGGACCGCGGGGCAACAGCGCCTGGCCCTCGAGGGATACAGCAAGCGCGGCCTCGATCTGGCCTTGCTCGTGACCTCCGCCTGCACGGTGACGGCGTACCTCGTCTACACCCTCGATCCAGAGACGCGGACCTTCTTCCGCACGGACTGGCTGTGGCCCACCACCGCGCTCGTCGTGCTCGGCGTGTGGCGGTTCTTGTACATCGTCCGCAACCGACCCAGCGCCGAGAGCCCGACCCAGGAGATGCTGAGCGACGGCCCCTTCGTCGCCATCGTGCTCGGCTGGGCGGTGCTCGTGATGTGGGTCGTCTACCATCTGCAGCCGGGGACCTGAGGCGTCGGCGCGCCCGATGCCTGCCCCGGCGCCCGATGCCTGCCCCGGCGCCGAGTGTCCCAGGGCTGAGCGCCCCAGGGCTGAGTGCCCCGGGGCTGAGTGCCCCGGCGCTCGACGCCCCCGCACGTCCCTCGAGGGCGCCCGGAAATTGCAGAAAAAGGGACATCGCCGGCGGGCTGCTTAGAATCGGGCACCGTGGCCGCCTCGTTGCCCCCCAAGGACGCAGAAAATCTCGCGAAATCCGGGCCTTGGACGGATCTCGGGCTCACCCTGCCCATCTTCGTAGGGTATCACCTCGGCGTCGTGTTCCTGCCGATGCGGAACGCGGCGGACGTGGTGACGCGGGAGCTGGTCACCCTCGCGAACGACTCGCTGCTGACGTACGGCGGCTTGACCCTGGCCATCGGCGCCGCCTACGTGGGCATCCTGGCCATGCTGGGTCGGGGGCGCGCCCTGCACTGGGACCGCTTCGTCACGGTGGCCCTCGAGGGGATCATCTACGCGGTGGCGATGCGGCTCAGCGCCATCTACGTGGTCGGGCAGCTCTTCGTCGCTCCTGGATCGGGGACGGTGGCCCAGGGGGGAGTGCTCAGCAGCACCGAGCTCTGGGAGCTCGTACCCGGAGCGGTGAACCCCCTGCTGATGGTCACGGACGGCGGCTTCGGCGCGCGGTTCGCGGGGCTCATCATGTCCTTCGGGGCGGGGTTCTACGAGGAGGTGGCGTTCCGGGTGATCGCCTTCGGCCTGGGACTGAAGCTCGTGCTCCTGCTGTTCCCGCAGCCGATCCCCTTGCAGAGAGCCCTCACGGCCGCGGGCTGGGCCGTCTTGGTGGCGGTGGTGTTCAGCGGCTGGCACTACGTGGGCCCGTACGGAGATCCCTTCGACGCGCGCTCCTTCGTCTTCCGCGCCGTGTGCGGCGTGATCTTCACGATCATCTACCACTTCCGGGGCTTCGCTCCGGCGGTGTGGACCCACGCCCTCTACGACGCCTGGGTGCTGGTGCTCTGACGCTCTAGTGGCGCGCTCCGAACGGTTCGCGGGGGGTGGCGTGCTCAGCGGAGCGACGTTCGTTGTCCGCGCTCCTCCGCGCTCCTCCGCGCTCCTCCGCGCTCTGGCGGTGGTGACGCTCAGGGGAGGGGCGTCGTGAGGGCGGCGCTGGCCACGCTTGTGACCCGCGCCAAGACGAAGTGCTCCACGTTGCCCTTCGGGCCCGCGACGCGGCAAGGGCACTCGCCGAGGATCTCGAAGCCACCCCGCCTCATCTCCGCGAGCACGTTCTCGATCGCCCGCCGCCGGACCTCGGGATCGCGGATCACGCCTTGGCCGCGCTGCGCCTCCGCCCGCCCGACCTCGAACTGAGGTTTGACGAGGGCGAGCAGGTGTTTTGGGGTCTGGGGGGCCGTGGGCGCCGGCCGCAGCAGCGCGGCGATCGCCGGGAGCAGCTTGTCGAGGCTGATGAAGGACGCGTCGACGACCACGAGGTCGACCCCGCCGCCCACCTGATCCGGCTGCAGGTGACGGGCGTTGGTTCGGTCGAGGACCGTCACCCGCGGATCCTGGGTGAGCTTGTGAGCCAGCTGCCCGTGCCCCACGTCGATGGCGTAGACGTGGGCGGCGCCGTGCTGGAGCAAGCAGTCGGTGAAGCCACCGGTCGAGGCGCCGATGTCCGCGGCGCGGGCGCCGCTCGGATCGAACCCGAGGTCCGCGAGGGCGCCCTCGAGCTTGAGCCCGCCTCGCGACACGTATTTCTGGCGCGCCCGCACCGTGAGCTCGGCGTCGTCGGGGAGCAGCGCTCCGGGTTTCTCCACCCGCCGCTCGCCCTGGAAGACCTCGCCCGCGAGGATCAGAGCCTGTGCGCGGCTCCGGGTGGGGGCGAGCCCCTGGGACACGAGGAGGACGTCCGCCCGCGCCTTGCCGGCCTTTGACTTGGGCGCCTTCGCCGGGGCGGGGCTCTCGTCGGCGGGGCTCTCGTCGGCGGGCCTCGTGGGGGGCTGTGCACCGTGGCGCGGATGAGTCGGGTTCATGAGCAGCCGCAGTCTACCGCCACGCGCTCCCGCCCCCACCCCATCCCCGATACCTTCGACGCTCCCGGGCACGGAGAAGAGGCCGCGAGGCGATGATCGCGGCCGACGTCGCATCGCCGTTGAGGTGTTGAAATGTTGAGTTCGTTGTCGACGTTCTCGGAAGCGGAGACGGGGCCCGCGCGAGCCGCTGCCTCGCGAACGTTTGGATGGACTGAGCGCTCCACCGCGGTGGAGGGAGCTGCGCAGGATCGCGCGCGTCAGCGTGAAGTGAGTTGCGCACCGGTGATTCCAGCGACGCTGTTCGTGAGTTGAAGAGAAGGCGTAATTCACGCGTTCGTCGCTCACGAATGTTTGTCGTTTGGTTGCCTTTCGCGACGGGAATGGCGACCATCGGCCGCCGTCGGGTGGCGTTTTGGTTCCGGCGAAGCTCCTCTGAAGGGCGATGGACGCCCTGTGTGCCCTGCTGGCCAGGAGGAGCTCGGCGAGCGCTCGCCCGCGCGTGTTCAGGAGGCGATGAATCCAATGAAGCTCTTTACGACGATGGGAACTGGCGCGGCGGTGCTCTTGCTGGCAAGCGGAGCGTTCGCTCAGGAAGCAACGGCGCAGGCCAGCACCGACGGCCGCGCTGGCGTGGCGCTCCCCGGAGCTCAGCCCGCCGCAGGGAACTCCGATCACTCGCAGATGGTCGGCCGCTTCGCCGTTGGTTACATGGGCCGACAGACGATCGGCGCCGGCGATCACACCTTGGTCGCGCCGGTGATCGGCGCCCGCTACTGGCTCGACAACATGATCGGCATCGACGCGGGCCTCGGCTTCAACTTCAGCTCGGGCTCGCTCAACGACACCGACAAGGCGGGCGTCACCGTCATGATGTTCCACGCCGGCGTGCCGTTGAACCTGGCGGACGCGGGGCACTTCAGCTTCCAGGTGGTGCCGGAGGCGACCATCGGGTTCGCCAACGTGGGAGAAGTTGCTGGCGTCTCGCACGACGGCTTCCTCCTCAGCCTGGGCGCCCGCGCGGGCGCGGAAATCCACTTTGGTTTCATGAACATCCCGCAGCTGTCCCTCCAGGGCAGCATCGGCCTGTACCTGCGTCACCAGCACCGCGGCACGGAGCGGGGTGGGGCGGAGAGCTCCGACAACTCGTTCACGATCGGGACGACCCTGGGCAACAACCCCTGGGACATCTTTACGAGCAGCATCGCGGCGCTGTACTATTTCTGATCGGGAAGGAGCCCGACGATGAATCGATTTTACCTTGCAGCGATACTGGCCGGCCTGGCCGTCGGGTGCGGTGACGGCGGGCCCATCGCCGACCAGCCCCCTGGGGCGCCCGAGGGGCCGGCCCGCTTCACGGGCGTCGACGCTGACGGCCGTCGCGTGGGAACTCTCCCCGAGGGCGCTCCCATCCGCACTCCCGAGAACTACCACCCGGTCGATCAGGTCTTCGCCGGTGAGGACGGGGGCAATCCTGGCGGTCCCGGCGGTCCCGGCGGTCCCGGCGGCCCTGGCGGTCCAGGGGGCGGCGATGGGAGCTGTCGCTCCCTCTGCGCTGGGGACCAAGACTGCCTCTCCGCCTGCGATTTGCTTTGCTCGCTCAGCGACGCCTGCTCTCAGTGCTTGTGCGACGATCTGCTGAGCGACGCCTGCGACTCCGTCTGTGGGGCCTGACGGGGGCCTGACAGGCGCGCGTCACGAGGCTGAGCCACGCCTCGTCGCCCGCACTGCGGTCGAGTGAGCGTGACAGAGCCCCGGCATTCGCCGGGGCTTTGTCACGTCTGCCATTCCCTCGGTGACGGGGGCGCGATGAACAGGTCGGGGCTCCCGGCAGAATGCGAGGGCGGCGTGGCGCACGAAGACGCAACTGAGTACGGCGGTAGGAGCCTGTCGCTCCTCTGGGACCTCTGAGCCCCCTCGTCCCGTGGCTGCCATGGCCGCCGCCGGAGCCGCCAGCGCCTTGCCCGCGCTCACGGCGCGTCGTGGGCCCTCCCAGGCGTTTGGCGCGGGGCGTGCATTGCTGGGGGCTCGTGGACTCGGGACCGAAGCCCGCCGCCCTGGTGGATGACCCTTGGTGCGTGCTCGCTGCGAGCTCCCTGGCGGGCGGAGTCGCGCCTCTGGCTCCATGGCCCGCAGCGTTGGGCTTCCTGGTGAGCTGGCTGGGGCTCGCCGGTCGTTGGGGCCCCGCCCTGAGCGCCTTCGCCCTGCTGGCGTTCCTGGTCGGAGGGGTGCGCGCCGAGCTCGCCTACGGGGACTTCGCCGGCCAGCGCCGTGGGGCCATCGAGTACGTGCAGGGGCCCCGGCGCTGCTCGGCGGAGGTCCGGGTGGTGCGCTCCCCGGTGCTACGCGACGGGTCCCTCGCCTGGATCGGTGACGCTCGCCGGATCGACTGCGAGGGCCGACGACACCCAGGGCCCCTGCGCCTCCGCCTCTACGGGGGGCCGCACGATCTGGGACGAGGGGACGAGATCGAGCTCGTCGCCCAGCTCGCCCCGGTCCGTCTCTTCCGGAACGCGGAGCTCGCGGACCCAGCGCCCGGCGCCCGACGCAGCGGCGCCGTGCTCAGCGGCAGCGTCCTGTCCCTCGCCGTCGTCGAGCGGGGAGCTGGGCTGGCGGCGCACATCGACGCAGCGCGCGCCCACACGCGAGGGCGGATCGAGGCCACGTTCCCGGAGCTGGCCCGGCCAATGGCGCGCGCCCTCGTGCTCGGCGAGAACGATCTGGATCCCGAGGACGACGCGGCGTTCAAGCGCAGCGGGCTCATGCACCTGCTCGCCGTGAGCGGGACTCACCTGGTGTTCGCTGTGGTGCTGGTCGTGCAGGGGCTGAGGGCTTGCTTGGTCCGCGTGGAGCGCTGGGCGGGGCGTTGGGACGTGACGCGGGTGTCGGCGGGGTTCGGCGTGCTGGCGAGCTTGCTGTACGCGGACTTCTCGGGGGGCAGCGGGTCGGCGTGGCGCGCGGCCTGGATGCTCTCGGCGGTGTTCTTGGCGCGGTCCGCGGGTGCTCGGGTGGGCGGGTGCCGCGCCCTGGGGATCTCCCTCGTCGTCGGTGCGCTGTACGACCCGCTCGCGGCCGTGGACATCTCTTTCGCCTTGTCCGCGGCGGCCACCTGGGGGCTGTTGGTGCTGGGGCAACCCCTCGGGCGGCGCTGCGGGGCGATCCGCTCCGCGCCCCTGCGCTACGTCGCCGTGGGCACCATCGCGACGGTCACCTCGACGATCCCCTGCGCGCCCCTGCTGGCCATGATGGATGAGCGGCTCACCTTCGCGGGCCTCGTCGCCAACCTCCTGGCGGCTCCCCTCGGTGAGCTGGCGGCGCTGCCGAGCTGTCTGCTCCACGCCGCTGTCAGCGGGTTGCCGTGGCTCGAGCAGGGGTTGGCCCTCGTCGGCGCGGGCGCGCTCCTGGGCGTGCGCTGGGTCGCCTTGCGCAGCGCGGAGGCGAGCTTCGCCAGCTTCGTGGTGCCCCTGCCCGGACCCTGGCATGTGGCCGTGCTCATCGCGGGGACCGCCCTGGCCGCCGCCGCGCCTCCACGGGGCCGCCGCTGGGTGCTTTTGGCGGGCTTGGCGGCTCTCTGCATTTTCGAGGGGCGCGCGCGGGTTCCACCGCAGGGGGCTCTCCGGGTCACCATCGCCGACGTAGGGCAAGGCGACGCGGCGCTCCTGGACCTCCCCGAGGGAGCCCTCGTCCTCGTCGATGGCGGGGGCTTCGCCCATGGCTTCCCGGATCCCGGCGAGCGGGTGCTCCTGCCCCTGCTCCGGGCGCGCCGCCGGGAGACGATCGCCCTGGTGATCCTCAGCCACGCCCACGCCGACCACCTGCAAGGGCTGCTCGCGGTGCTGCGACGTCATCGGGTCGAGGCCCTGTGGCACCCCGCGGGCGCCGGGCCCGAGGTGGGTCAGTACGCGGAGCTGCTGAACCTCGCCCGGGAGCAGGGCACGCGGCTGCTCGGCCCCGGCTAGCTGTGCGGGCGACCGGTGACCTTGAGCGGCGCCCGCTTCGAGATCCTCGGACCGTGCCCCGTGCAGCCGGGCGTCGGGCTCAACGACAACTCCCTCGTGGTCCGGGTGAGCTATGGGCAGCGTTCGGTCCTGTTCACGGGCGACGCGGAGCGGGAGCAGGAAGCCCGCTTGATCGCGTCCGGCGTGGACCTCCGGGCGGACGTGCTCAAGGCGGGCCACCACGGCTCGGACAGCTCGAGCAGCTTGGCGTTGCTGCGGGCGGTCGCGCCCCGCTGGGCCACCATCTCCTGCGGCGTGCGCAACC
The DNA here is from genome assembly GCA_023460875.1 of Pseudomonadota bacterium. Classification (GTDB taxonomy): domain Bacteria; phylum Myxococcota_A; class Polyangia; order Polyangiales; family Polyangiaceae; genus NIC37A-2. The sequence goes on along the minus strand of JAEWOQ010000057.1, from coordinate 3,496 downwards.
GCTTCGCGCACCCTCGCCCGGTGACGCTCGCCAGCTTCGCGGAGCTGGGGATCGCCGCGCTGCGCACGGATCGGTCGGGCTCGCTCCAGTTCGTGACGGACGGGCGCGACGCGCGCTGGCACGTCGCCGCGCTCCCCTGGTGAGCGGACGTAGGGCGCGCGAGCCTCCGTGGTCTCGAGGGGGTCGGCGGAGCCGGGGTGGGTGGGCGACGTCTTGGTCACGCCCCCGGGGAGCGGTAGCGTTGGAGCCATGGACACCGTCGCGCCCAGGGACTCCGCACCGACGAACGGCGCCGCCGAGGTGCGCGAGCTCCTGTCCGAGGAGCGCATCGCGGAGCGCGTGAAGGAGCTGGGGCGCCAGATCACCGCCGAGTACCGGGGGCGGTCTCTGGTGCTCCTCTGCGTGTTGAAGGGCAGCTTCGTCTTCACGGCGGATCTGGCGCGCGCCATCGACCTGCCCGTCTCCGTGGAGTTCCTCGGTGTGGCGAGCTACGGGGACGACACCAACTCCAGCGGCGCCGTGAAGATCACGCAGGATCTGTCCACCTCCATCGAGGGCAAGGACGTGCTCCTGATCGAGGACATCGTCGACACGGGGCTGACCCTCGCGTTCCTGCTGCGGAGCCTGCAAGCGCGGGGCCCGGCGAGCCTCGAGGTGTGCGCCCTCCTCGACAAGCCCTCGCGGAGAGCCACGAAGGTGGCCCCTCGCTATGTGGGCTTCGAGCTCGGGGACGAGTTCGTCGTGGGCTATGGGCTCGATTTCGCGCAACGCTTCCGGAATTTGCCCTTCGTCGGGTCGGTGGGCTCCGGTGGCCAGAGCCCCGGCTGAGTCGGAATTTGGCTGAGTCACGGGCCCGCGCCGTCGCGGGGCCGGAGCCCGCGTTGGCTCAACCTTGCGGCTCGCCGGGCTCCTCTGGAGGCTCCTCTGGAGGGCGTGGCTCCGTGGGCGGCTCCGTGGAAGAGGGTGACGCCTCGGCGGCGCTGGGCGCGGAGCGCTCTTCGGGTGCGCCGTCGCGGGCGCGCCCACGCAGGCGAGCCAACCGCTCGCCGATCGCCTTCTCGAGGCCCTGGTTCGTGGGTTGGTAGAAGCGCGCGCCCTCGAGCACGTCGGGGAGGTAGGTCTCGCCGGGCACGAAGTTGCCCTCGAAGTCGTGGGCGTACTTGTACCCCGTCCCGTAGCCCTCGCTGCGCATCAGGGAGGTGACGGCGTTGCGGAGCTTCTTGGGGACGGGCAGCGCCCCGTGACGGCGCACGGCGTCCCGGGCGGCGTGCCAAGCGGCCTTGACTGCGCCCGATTTGGGGCAGCTGGCGAGGTACAAGCAAGCGTGAGCGATCGGGTAGATGCCCTCGGGCATGCCCATACGTCGGAAGGCGGCGTCCGCGCTCACGACGACCTGGAGCGCGCGGGGATCGGCGTTGCCCACGTCCTCGCTGGCGAAGATCAGCAGCCGCCGCAGCACGAACAGGGGATCGTCTCCCGCCTCGAGCATGCGCATCAGCCAGTAGATGGCCGCGTCCGGATCGCTGCCGCGCATGGATTTGATGAGCGCGCTGACGACGTTGTAGTGCTCCTCGCCGCTCTTGTCGTAGAGCAGCGTGCGCTCCTCGGAGGCCTGCTCCACGCTGGCGAGATCGAGCAGGGTGCCCTCGTGGAGCTGGGCGACGGTCTCGAGCAACCCCAAGGCGCGGCGCGCGTCGCCCCGGGCGCTGCGGGCGATGGCCTGGAGCGCCTCCGGGGTGGCCTCTAGCTCGAGCCGACCGAGGCCTGCTTCGCGATCTTCGAGCGCGCGCTCGAGCAGCTGCACCAGCTCCAGTTCATCGAGGGGCTCGAGCCGGAACACCTTGCAGCGGGAGAGCACCGCGGCGTTCACGGCGAAGGACGGGTTCTCGGTGGTCGCCCCGATGAGCGTGATGGTGCCGTCCTCGAGGTGCGGCAAGAAGGCGTCCTGTTGCCCCTTGTTGAACCGATGGATCTCGTCGACGAAGAGCACCGTCGACACGCCGCGGTACTTGCGGTCCTCCTTGGCCTGCTTGACGATCTCGCGCAGCTCCGCGACGCCGCCGAGCACGGCGCTGAAGGGTACGAAGCGGCGCCGGGTCGCCTGCGCCACCACGTGGGCCAGGGTCGTCTTCCCCGAGCCCGGCGGCCCCCACAAAATCAAGCTGGGCAGGCGATCGGTCTCGATGGCCCGCCTCAAGAACCGTCCCGGCCCGACCAGCGCCCGTTGCCCCAAGACGTCCGCCAGGGTGCGGGGCCGCATGCGCTCGGCCAGGGGCACGCTGGCGGAGCCGGACAGCTCGCCGCGGCCGCCGGCGTGCTCGAGCAACGTGGGCTGGTCGTCGCGCTTCGCCATGTCGGGTCAGGGCTCCTTGGGGCGGCGCGGACCGAAGAGCGCCGTGCCGATGCGCACCCAGGTGGCGCCCGCGGCGACCGCCACGTCCGCGTCGTGGCTCATGCCCATGCTGAGCTCGGGGAGCCGCTCGACGCCGCCGTGGCGATCCCGAAGCCTCCGCAGCTCTTCGAAGAACGGGCGCGCTCCCTCCGCCTCCTCCGTGGCGGGAGGCACCGTCATCAGCCCCCGCAGCTGGAGCGCGGGCTGCTGCTCGATGGCGTCGAGGAGCGGGCCCAGCTCGTCCGGCGCGCAGCCGCTCTTCTCTGGCTCACCGCCGATGTTCACCTCCACCAACACGGGGAGCCGATCGGCGCGCTCCGCGCTCGCCGCGCGCTGCCCGAGCTCCTGCGCGAGCCGCTCACTGTCGACGGTCTGCACCACGTGCACGTGCCCGGCGACGAGGCGCGCCTTGTTGCGTTGGAGGTGGCCGATGAGGTGGAAGCGCAGCTCGGGGAGGTCGGCGAGCGTCTTTGCCTTCGCCAGCAGCTCCTGCACGTAGTTCTCCCCGAAATCGCGCTGGCCGAGCTCGTAGGCGGCGCGGAGCGCCTCGGGCGGCTGCGTCTTGGAGACGGCGAGGAGCCGCACCGACGCGGGGTCACGTCCTGCTCCGTGAGCGGCCCGCTCCAGGCGCGCCCGCTGCTCGGCGAAGCGCCGCGCCAACTGTTCGCGGTCCACGCCGCGGGTCTCTTGGTCTTTCATGGTCGCGACTCCACGCAGTGAACACGGGAAATCGAGGAGCGGCTGGGCAGGGGGAGGACGTGGACCAAGCGCATGCCCCAAGCGTCGCCCCAACGCCGGGGCTCGGCCCAGGCCCGAGATCGGCCGTCCACGAGCACCGTCCAGAGGGGCTCGGGGGTCCAGCGTAGTCGACTGCCGGGGGTCAGCGAGCTCCAGCGGGCGAGAGAGAGCCGCGCCGTGCCCGCCGTGATCCGGACCTCGGCGGCCGCCCCGGAGAGCTCACCTCCGAGGTCGTTGAGGTTCAACGACGCTCCTGCGAAGCGCAGGGAGCCCCCCTCGGGGTGGACCCAGAGCCCCACTTTGGCTCCTGGCAGCAGGAGCGCGGCGGGGGCGGCGCCCCCCCGCGCGGGGGGGGGGGGGGAGAGT
>JAEWOQ010000056.1 GCA_023460875.1 Pseudomonadota bacterium | reverse complement strand
GTCCCCCGGCTCGCCCCTCGTGCCGGTGCGAGGGGCGGAGGCGCCGTTGGCGGAGGGCAGCTCCGTCGAGGACGGAGAGGGCATTCCTTCTGCGCCAGCGCTGCGAGGTGCGCAACCGCAGCTCACTCCAGGCCCCGAGCCTTCAGGCCCCGAGCCCCCAGAACCCGCGCGGCCAGAACCCGCGCGGCCAGAACCCGAGCCGAGAGGCCAGCCTCCGCTCCGCTGAGGGGCGGCGTCCTCCCCGCTGCAGGAGATTCCTGCACGGCGAAAGTCCTCGTGTACACTGCCCTCCCATGCAGCAGCGCCGTTCTTTGGGGGATGACCGACCGAGCGACCGCGCCTCGGAGAGCAGTGGCGCGGCGAGCAGTGCCTTCGAGCGCCTTGGAGGGGAAGCTCGCCTGCGACCCATCATCGACACCTTCGTCGACCGGGTCGTCAACGACGTCATGATCGGCTTCTTCTTCCGATCTGTGGACCTCGAGCGCCTCAAGCAGTTCGAGTACGAGTTCGCCGCGGCACACCTCGGCGGCCCCTCCAACTACAGCGGGCGCCCCCTGGCCCGCGCCCACGCTCAGCATCCAATCCTCGGCGGACATTTCAACCGGCGCCTGCGCATCCTCGAGAAGACGCTGGCGGATTTCTCCGCCCCCGAGGACGTCATCCGCGAGTGGATCGAGCACAACGAGCGCCTGCGACGGGTCATCACGCGGGACCTGGGCACCGAGTGCATCCTGCCGACCTCTCCGAGCAGCTCCGCCCCCTCTGGGGAGCCCCGATGAAAGGCCTCTGGGCCGCTCCGTGGCTCGCGCGGCTCCTCTCGCACCGCTGCTCACCTCGTCTCTGCGCCCCCGCCCCCCGCTTGCGCTCCCTTTCCGTCGTCTGCCTGCTGGTTGCCGTCGCCCCCGCCTGCGCCACCTCCGGCTCCCACTGGATGGGGGAGCCCCTCGTCTCCGGTGACGAGCCGAGCTCCGACCACGCCTCCGCCCATCTCACGCCCTCCCAGCTGGTCGAGGAGCCCCCCTCGCCAGCGCGCTCCACGACCACGATCCGCATCGGCCCGCCGCCGCCCAAGCGAGACTGGACCTTGGAGGAGACCCATCAAGGGCCGTGGCCCGTGGCGTCGCTGCAGCTCCCTGGAAGCGCCGCGCCCGACGGCCGTCTGTTGGGCGTCTTCCGGAACACCTACTACGACTTCCCGAACGAGGCGGAGTTCGACGGGGAGACCACGCCCCTGAAGGACGCCAGCTGCAACACCATCCGCACGGTGCCCGTCGAGTTTCACGACGCGATCTGCGTGCAAGGCAGCGGTACGTTGAGCAGCGGCGAGACGGTGAGCTTCGCGAAGCGCGACTGCTCCTGCGCCCGCGTCTGTCCGCGCACGGAGCAGCGCATCTGCTTCGACGTGCTCAGCCGTCACCAGTTCCCCTGGGGACGAGGCGCGATGGGGAAGCCCATCACCCCGATGCTCACCGTCGCGGTGGATAGCGCGGTCATCCCCTTGGGCACGCCCATCTACATCCCCGAGTACGACGGGGCGCCGCGCGACGAGGCCGGGACACCGCACGATGGTTGCTTCATCGCCCAGGATCGCGGCCTCCGGGTGAAGGGCAAGCACGTCGACGTCTTCACCGGCCAACCCGCCTTCACGCGCCTGTGGAACCAGCGCGTACCGAGCAACGGCGGCGTCCACGTCTACGTCGGCACCTCCCGATGCGCCCGAGCGAACTGACCGCTCGGTCTCCGCTCGGTCCTGTTGATCCGCCCCATCTTCCACTAACGGGCAGCACCGCTGCCCGCGCCCATCAACCGCGTCCATCAACCGCGCCCGTCAACCGCGCGGGAGGCGCACGGAGGCGCTGAGGTGCTCTGCTAGCCGAGCGAACGCCTCCGCGCGTCCCCACTGCACGAGGTGCCCCCCCGGCCAGACGTGGAGGGGCGCCGAGAAATGGTGCGCGAGGCGACGCGCGTGGTTCACCCTGGTGATCTGATCCGCCCGCGCACCAATGACCAACACGCGACGTCCCTCCACCAGGGGCGGACGGCCACAGGGGCTCACCGAGCCGTACGCGCGGCGCAGGGCCCGCTCGAGGCGCAAGGCCCGCGGCGAGCCGATGGGCAAATGCCCCTGCTCCACGGCGAAGTCCACGAGGCACGCCAGAGGGATCACCGGGACCAGGAACGCGAGGTCTGGGTCCACCGTCGCCGTGAGGGCCGCCGTGTAGCCCCCCAAGCTCATGCCCACCAAGCCGACGGCGGGGTGCCCTTCCCTCCGCAGCCACCCGAGAAAATCCCGTAGATCGCAGACGGACTGCCGGAAGGTCTCGATGTTGATGGCGGGGTCGCGCCCCGGGAACGGTGGGGCGCTGCGGGTCCCCGTCACCGCCCGGAGGCCATGAAAAGGCAGGGTGAACAGCGCCGTGTCGAAGCCGAGGCGATCCAGGCGCGCCAAGGGCCAGACCCGCTCCTCCACGGCGTAGGTGCCAGCCAGATAGCCGTGGATGAACACGGCCACCGGGCGACGCTGCCCCCCCTCGTCAAGCCGCGAACGCAGGCGCACGTGACAGGCCGAGTTGGCCACGTAGTCCGACAGCTCCGCCGCTACGGCGCGGTCCAAGAGCTCGTGGCGCGAAGGCCAGCTCAGGTCCGCGGCGTTCTCGCGCCGCACCACCCAGGGCTCGATGGGCGCGGGGTCGGGGAAGAAGCTCGGCCCGCGCGCCTCGTAGAAGCTGGCGATGCTCTCGTAGAGCTCGAACAGCTCGTCCCCCTCGGGAGACCAGGGCGTCGTGCGGCCCATGCGCACGGCGGCGGTGGCCATGCGGTCGACGGCGGAGGCGAGCAAACCAATGGCGCGCTGGGAGCTGAACATGTTGGGGGTCCGGCAGAGTATTTGCGAAGGTGTAGCGGAGCTGCAGCGGAGTGTAATCGACCCGCCGTCCGAACGCCGTGATCCGTCGGGTCGACACTCTGGCTCGCGGAGGCCACAATCGCGCGCCGATGACCAGGACCACTACGCTTCGGCCACAGCTGAGCTCTCGGAGGAGCCGCCTGCTCGCGGCGGCGGTCGGCCTCGCGCTGTGCGGAGCCACCGTCGGCTGCGACGACAAGAAGAAAGACACCACCGAGGCGAGCGCTCCGGCGCCAGACACCACGGAGCCGGAGCCCGTCGCGGCGCTCCCCAAGGGCCCGCCCGAGCTCGCCGTGGACGAGGTGAGCCCGCGGGTGGGCTTCTCCCGCACCGTCGTGATGAAGCCGGACGGGACCCCCAACCCCGACGGCCTCACGGAGCTGCGCGCCAAGCTCGAAGAGGCCAAGGAGCACATCGCGGACCAGGACGTGGTCGTGCGCGTTCATCGCCAAGCCCGGCCCGGCTGGGTCACTACCTATTTGAACGAGCTCGGCAAGCTGGGGCCGAAGTCCGTCGCCGTGGAGACGGACACTCGCCCCGACTACCCGTCCAAGGTGACGACGATGCCCGAGACACAGCTCTCGAACCCGGCGAAGTGCAGCCTCGTCGGGGCCATCCTCGCGGATCGCGGCTCGGCGATCTGGCGGCTCAGCGGCGGGACCGCCCGCAAGCGCGGTCGCGGCATGGGAGGCCCCGATCTGACCATGACCGGTGAGACCATCGAGAGCATGGCGAAGGGCTGCACAGGGTCGTCGCTGTTCTTCGCGAGTGCCGCGGAGGGCGTCGAGTGGGGGCTGGTCTACGATCTCGCCGCCTCCGCGCTGGCCCTCGAGAAGGCCGGACTGAAGACCGCAGTGTTCCCGAGCCAACCGACCACCGCGGGGCACGCCGTCGAGCTCGCGCATGGCAAGTAGCGGCGCGATGGTGAACGCTAGGGCATGGCCCACGCAGCGAACCTCTCCGACGCCGCCCACCTCCGCTGGGACGAGCTCCTGTCCGGTGAGCCCGGTGAAGCGGCTCGCACCATCGAGGCGCACCTCGACCGCATGACGGGCGCCGAGCGCGTCGCCTGGCTGCGGCGCGCTCGCTCCGAGCACCTGCAGAGTCTCTTCGAGCTGTACCGGGATCAGCCCCTGCGCGCCGAGCAATTGGTCGCCTCCGCACCCGCGGGCGGCCTCCAGGCGCCCGCCGAGGCCCTCCACGACGGCGTGAACAGCCTGCTTTTGTTCCGCGTGTTCCAGAAGCGCTTCTTCCGCGGGGCGGACGGCGCTCTCGCCGGGTACAATCCGGGCCCCTTCAACTGGGCGACCACCCCAGGGTACTTCGTCGTCCGAGAGGACGAAGGCGGCCTCTTCTTCGACTACACGGAGCTCCCCCGGGAGGTCCCGGCGGGTTGGCCCCGCCCCATCCCCAACCAGCGCCGGCTGGGGCGCTTCGTCTACCACGGGCTGCGCGACGACATGCGGCGCGTCTCCGAGCACGTCTGCATCGGCGCCGTCTCACGCCACGGCCAACCCATCGACACATGGTTCGCCCTGTGTCGACGGGAGTGATTTACGGGCACTCGGCGCGTGGAGGAGCGTTCGGAGCGCCCTCAGCCGAGACTCACCACCTGCTGCACGAGCCGCTCCACTTCGACCAGGGTGAACGGCTTGTGCAGCTGCGGCCCCGCGTGCTGCTCGAGGAAGGCGCGGGCCTCGGGCGTCACCGCCCCGCCGGTGATCAACACGAAGGTCTTCGCCAGGTCGGGCCGCGCGCTCACGACGTCGCGGTACACCTCGGCGCCGGACAGATCCGGCAAGCCCAGGTCACACAGCACGAGATCGAAGCGCTCACCAGCCAAGAGCCGTCGTCGCGCCGCCGCGCCGCTGGTCTCGAGGGTGACCTCGCAGCTGTCGTCGAGCCCGAGCTTCAGCGTCTGGCCGAGCAGCGGTTCGTCGTCGATGACGAACACCCGCGGTCGTAAGGGCCTCGTAGTTCGGTTCAGTTGTGCGCTCGTCGGGTCAGCCAACACGTCCCCCTCCTCCTTCAATCGGTCCTCTAGCCCTGTCTGATAGCGCTTGCCCCGGGGCACGTTCAAGCCCGAACGCCCCGGACAACGGGCCCCACCGAAAGCGGCCTCGTTACACGACGTTTCTCGCCGAAAGCCCGTGCGCGCACGGCGTGGGCTAGACTGGATCTCGAAAAGGCGCCGAAGGTGCGAAAACGGCGCTCCGGGTTGACGGAGGTCGCCCTCCGACCCACCGTGTGCTCCCCTAGGTCCTCATCCGTGGCATCGAAGAAGAAGGTTACTCCAAAGGCCGCCTCCGGCAGGTCACGCTCCCCGGCAGCGCCCAACCAGGGCCGCGCCGCCCGCAAGCGCCGCGCGCCGTCGACGGGCACACCAGCGCAGGATCCCGCGGCGGAGAAAGAGCACTCCGACGAGGAGGCGCCGTCGGAAGAAGCAGAGATCCAAGAGCTCGGCGGGGACTTCGACGAGCGGCAGGTCGAGGTGGTCGAATCCCGCTCGGAGCGCGCTCTGGTTCGCAGCAGCGACAGCGAGAGCCTCGCGCGCCTCGACCCGCTCCAGATGTACATGCGTGAGGTGCAGCAGCACTCGCTGCTCTCGCCAGATGAGGAGAAGCGGCTCGCCGTCCGCTACACCGAGACGGGCGATCTCGACGCCGCCCGGCGCCTGGTCACCGCGAACCTGCGCCTCGTGGTGAAGATCGCGTACGAGTACCGCCGGGCCTATCGCAACATGATGGACCTCGTGCAGGAGGGCAACATCGGCCTCATGCAGGCGGTCAAGAAGTACGACCCCTACCGGGGCGTCAAGCTCTCGAGCTACGCGGCCTGGTGGATCCGCGCCTACATGTTGCGCTTCATCCTCAACAACTGGCGCATGGTGAAGCTCGGCACCACCCAGGCCCAGCGCAAGCTGTTCTTCAACCTGAACAAGGAGAAGGCGCGCCTAGCGGCGATGGGCATCGAGCCCACCCACGCGGAGCTCGCCAAGCGCCTCGACGTCGACGAGAAGGACGTCATCGAGATGGACAAGCGGCTCGCCCGCAGCGACGCCTCGCTGGACACCCCGGTCAACGAGGCCGACGGGCGCCAAATGGCGCGCGTGGAGCTGCTGCCGACCCACACCACGGGCCCGGACGTGGCCACGGAGGGCGCTGAGCTCAGCGTCTTGGTGCGGGAGCACCTCGCGGAGTTCCGCAAGACGATCAAGGACAAGGAGCTCATCATCTTCGACGAGCGCCTCGCCGCCGATGAGCCGCAGACCCTCCAACAGCTCGGCGATCGCTTCGGCGTGTCTCGCGAACGCGTACGCCAGCTCGAGGTGCGCCTCACCAACAAGCTGCGCGAGTTCCTGAGGGACCGCCTGGGCGACGCCGTCGAGGTCGGCGCTTGAGGCATGCCCGGCACCCTGCACCTGGTCGGCACACCGATCGGCAACTTGGGTGACATCACCCAGCGCGCCGTAGAGACCCTGCGCGGCGTCGACCGCATCTACGCAGAAGACACTCGCCGCACCCGCGCCCTCCTGAGCGCCCTCGGCATCACGGGCAAACCCGTCTCGTCCCTGCACGCCCACTCCTCCGATCGCGCGGTGGCCACCGCGATCGAGATCCTCGTCGAAGGCCGCGATCTCGCGCTGGTCACCGACGCAGGCATGCCCTCCATCAGCGATCCCGGGGGGGCGCTCGTGCGCGCGACCCGCGACGCGGGGATCCCGATCACCGCCGCTCCCGGCCCGAGCGCGGTGACGACCGCCATCGCGCTGTCGGGGCTCGTGGAGGGCCCGTTCCTCTTCTTGGGCTTTCTCCCGCGCAAGGGTCGTCAGCGGACGAAGGCGCTGCAGCGCGTCGTCGACAGCGACGTCCCCGTCGTCTTGTTCGAGTCCCCTCAACGCGCGGCGGACACGCTCGGCGAGTTGGCGGAGCTCGCCGCCGATCGCCCGGCGGCCGTCTGCCGCGAGCTCACCAAGCGCTTCGAAGAGGTGCGCGTGGGGCCGCTGCACGAGCTGGCGGCCCACTCCGACGAGTGGCGCGGCGAGATTACGCTCGTCGTCGCCCAGAACACGTCGCCCGCCGAGGCTGAGCCGGAGATCGATCTCGACGAGCGCATCGACGCGCTGATCGCCCAGGGGCTCTCCGTGAAGGACATCGTGGGGCTCCTCATGCGCTCACAGCCCACGCTGTCCAAACGGTCCATGTATACGCAGATCCAAGCCCGCATGGACGCACGGCTGCAGAACGACGAGGACGAGTAGTCGCCCCGTAGTCGCCCTCTCGGGCTCAACCCGTTCGATGCAGTCGACGCACGATGTTCGGGTCGAGCCCCTGGACGACCAGGAGCCGGCGCGCGCGATCGTAGGCCTCCTCGGGGGTCGCGACATAGATCGACGGGGTGCGCGGCTGGGCGATCCAGTTGATGGCGGTGAGCGCTCCACGCACGATCGCCGACGAGAGGATGATGATCGAGCCGAGGGAGTACTGGTTCGTCAGCGACTCGTGCTTCTTCATCCAGTCGCCGATCAGCTGCCGCTGTCGCGCGGAGCCGACGCTGGTGAACCGGGTGTCCGTGATCGCCAGGAACTTCTCTTTGCGCCTCCAGAGGTCCTCGATGGTCCGGAACATCTCCATGTACTGAGCGTCCGAGGCCTCCCCGCGGGGGGTGATGAGCACGACCGGCCAAGCGCTGATGTCGACGTCGATGCGACTCCTACCCATCCTTCGATCGTCTCACGAAAGCTGGGCGTTCGGGAAGCAGCAACCGACCGCAGCTCTCTGCCCCGTCCTTCGGCTGAGAGAGCTACGTCGACCGAGCTACGTCGACCGAGCTACTTTCGCTTGGCTTTCTTCCGAGCGTCGCGCTCGCGCTTCCGCTGGTTCTTGCGGACGTTCTTCTCCGCCTTGGAGAGCACCTTCATCTTCGGAGCACCGGCCCCTACATCGGCTCCCATGCCCGGCATACCACCCATACCTGGCATACCCGGGAAGCCGCCCATGCCTGGCATGCCCGGGAAGCCACCCATCCCCGGCATGCCCGGAAAGCCGCCGCCCGGCATGCCGCCCATGCCCGGCGGGAGCTTGCCGCTCTTCATCGCGCGCCGCGCGTTGCGGGCGATGGCCAAGTTCTTCATCCCTGGGATGTTGCCGAGCATGCCCAGGTTCTGGCCCATGCCGCCCATCATCTGCTGCATGAACAAGAACTTCTGCACGAGCTCGCTCACGCCCTGCTCCGGGCTCCCCGAGCCGCGAGCGATGCGCTTCACGCGAGATGGCTCACGGATGAGCATGTTTGGATCGGCCTTCTCCTGGGGCGTCATCGACTGGATGATGGCCTCGATGCGCACGAGCTCCCGATCGTCGAGCTGCGCCTCCGCCCCCGGCGGCATCATCGCGCCCATGCCGGGGATCTTGTCGACGAGGTCCTTGAGGGACCCCATCTTCTGGATCATGCGGACCTGATTCAGGAAGTCATCCAGGGTGAACTGCCCCTGCATCATGCGCAGGGCGTCCTCCTCGGCCTGCCTCTTGTCGACGACGGCCTCGAAGTCCTGCATCAGGCCGACGACGTCACCCATGCCGAGCACCCGGCTGGCCATGCCGTCGGGGCGGAAGAGCTCGAGCTGATCCGTAGCCTCCCCCATGCCGACGAAGATCACCGGCGCGCCGGTGATCTCCTTCACGTTCAAGGCCGCGCCGCCGCGCGCGTCGCCGTCGAGCTTCGTGAGCACCACCCCGGTGAGGTCGAGGCGCGCGTTGAAGCCCTTCGCGGTCTTCACGGAGTCCTGACCGATCATCGCGTCGATGACGAGCAGGATGTTCTCGGGGGCGACCGCCTCGCGGATGGCGGCGAGCTCCTCCATCAACGGCTCATCGATGGCGAGCCGTCCCGCGGTGTCGTAGATGACGATGTCACAGCCGGTCTTCTTCGCCTCTTCGCGGCCCGCGCGGCAGATATCGACGGGGCTCGCGCCGGGGATGTTGAAGACGGGGACGCCGACCTGCTCACCGAGCACCTTCAACTGCTCGACAGCGGCCGGGCGCTGCATGTCCGCCGCGACGAGCAGGGGCTTCTTGCCGTCGTTCAGGAAGTAGCGCGCCAGCTTGGCGGTGGACGTCGTCTTACCTGAGCCTTGGAGGCCCACCATCATGATGCCCGTGGGGCCGCGCCCAGCGAACTCGAGGGGGTCGCCGTCGTGGCGCATGATCTCGACCAGCTCGTCGTGGCAGATCTTGACGAACTGATCGCCGGCGCTGACTCGATGCACCTGGTCTCCGTGCTTGACCTTGGTCTGCACGGTGACGCCCTGGGCCCGCTTCTCCACACGAGCGAGGAAACGCTTCGTGACCCCCAACTCGACGTCCGCTTCGAGCAGCGACTGCCGGACCTCCTTGAGGGCCGCCTGGATGTTCTCTTGGTTCAGCTCGGTGAGCCCGGCCAAACGGTTCCTGGCTTCACGGAAGCCTTTGCTGAGTGCGTCGAACACGAGGCCGTGTGTAGCACATCCGGTCCCGGCGGTGGGAGCCGGCGGCACGGGACCTCACGGGACCCAGGCGCGTTCGGCGGGCCGACGACCGTCGCGGCGCGACCGAGCCCCTGCGGGCGCCTCAGCGCCGGAGCAGCCCCTCGCAGCCGGGCGGGATCGGCACGTCGCAGGGCAGGGTCCGATAGGCGGCGAGGCACTCCTCGTAACCAGGGAGCACGGCCGTGAACTCGTGGCAAGGCTGCGTCCGGGCGAGGTTCACCTGGCAGCCCTCGAGGGAGTACTCGTAGCCGCAATACAAGCTCCACTCGCAGATCTCCTCGTGGAGCGCCTGGCACACGGCGGTGGGCAAGGTCCGGTCGGCGATGTCCGCCGGGGCGCAGTCCTGGGGCATTTTCCCGCAGGACGCGTCTTCGATGGCCTCGGCGCACGCCCCCAGGGGAGCGTCCTCCAGGCACATGACATAGCCGACGTCGGTCTCGCACTCCTGGCGCGCCCCGAACGAGCACCGAGTGACGGCGTCGCAGTAGCTCACCTTCCAGGAGTCGCAGGAGCCCGGCTCGGTGGGCTCACGGTCGGGCTCGTCGTCGTCGCGGGGGGCCGACCCGCCGCTGCCGGCCCCGCCGCTGCCGGTTGCGCCCACGTCGTCCAGCTCCACCTGCAGGCAGCCTCCTTGGAGGCCCGCCATGACGCCCAAGAAGGTCATGGCGAGCAGCGAACGCAGCGCCGAAGGGAAAGCAAAGGATGCAGAACTCACGGGGCGCCAACCCTAAGGGGCCGGCCCAGCGCAGGCCAAATTCGCGACTCCCGGTCACAGCTGCAGCCGGAGCTTCACGGCCCCCTGCTCGTCCAGGCAGTCCCCTGACATTCTCCGCGCCGCCTCGAGGCGGCGCTGAGCCTCCTCCAGCTGCGCCGCGACCCGGCCCTGCTCCTCGACCGTCGGCTCCGCTGGGAGCGCGGCGCCGAGGGACCGGGCCGCACGGATCGCGTCCAGGGCCGCGACGTGCTCCCGGTAGGCGCCGCCGCAGACCTCCTTGAGCGCACACAGCTCCTCGCAGTCCTCCGCGGCGAGTCGCTCCAGATGAGCCGCCTTGCGGTCGTTGTCCGCCGCGCGGAGCTGATCGATGGCCCGGCTCAAGCGCGCGCCTTCGCTTCGGAGCGCGGGGGTTACTCCACGCTCCGTCGGGGCGCGCTCGTCCGAGGCGCGCTCCTCGGAGCGCTGACAGGCGACGAGCCCGACGGTCCCGCTGGCGAGCAACAGACTGAAGAACAACGGAGGAGCCCACCTCCTCCGAGCAGGGCTCTGCGCGTGGGACCTCAATGGTGCCCCATCGCCGCGTAGATGCAGTCTTCCAGGGCAGCGCAGCCCTCCTCGAGACAGCCATCCACCTGCCCGCGGAACGGGCGCTTGAGGGACACGGCCGTCGCGCACAGCTCCCCCGACTTCGAGCACCCTTCGAGCTTGTCCACGCAGCGTCCCATCCAGCCGTCGTCACGGCCGTCGCAGTCACCGTCACTCTTGCACGCTGCCCCCGAGCGCGCGTCGAAGCTGTCCGGATCCGACGCTACCGTGGCCTGCCGGAAGCAGCGCTCCACGTCCACGCCCTCACAGGGGCCTCCCATGCACTCGGAGAGCTCTCCAAGGAAGCAACCGTTGGCGCGCTCGGAGTAGCCCCTCCAGGTCGCGCGGCAGTCGTCGATGAGATGCTCCCGAGCGGCGCCCCCCTCCGTGCAACGCGCGAAATGATCGACGAGCGTGTCGCACAGAGAGCCGCTCGACGCAGCGTCGAGGCAGCTCTCGCCGCCCTGCTGCGTGCCGGTCTGCGTCCCAACCGAGCCGGAGCTCCCACACGCGGACGCGATCAGGCCGACGACGACCAAGAAGCACCCGAGACCGAAGGCTCGCCCGCGTGCGCGCCCCACCTCGGGTAGCTCGCGGAGGGCTGTCTCTGCGCTGTCCCGCGCACCCCATGCACCGCTGTTCAACTCAATGCACCGTCCGATTCATCGCACCGTCCAGAACACAGCTTCGAGCGAACACTGCGCCAGCCGGGCACCGCACCGAGCGAGCACCGCGCCGTCCGGACACTGCCCCCGCCCACGGGCCGTCGAAGCATTGCGCCGCCCGCTTCAGCCGCCCGGCGTCGTCGGTGGACCGACTTGGATGCGCTCGCCGAGGTACGTCCCGATGAGCGCGAAGAGGAGCCCCAGAGCCGAGAGCAGCACGTACATGAAAGCAGGCAGCACCTTCACGGTCTGCCCCTCGTGGAGGAGGAACGCCGTGGGCAACGCCACCAGGAACGCCGCCAACACCGGCTCGACGAAGGTCCTCCCCGGAGAGATGAGCCCAACCAAGACCCCCCCGACGAACCACACGGGGATGGCCACCAGCATGCCCGCCGACCCTTCGAAGTCGAAGGCGGGCACGACAGAAGGTAGCCCGGCGACCACCGCCGCGGTGAGCACGGCAATGATGCCGATAGCGATGCCGAACCAGAGCACGCTGAAGCCGCTCTGATGGTAGCCTCCCTGGCCCTCCTCTTGCCGTCCGCTCGCAGTGAGGTCGTCCACGACGGCGCCGCAGGACACACAACGATTCCCCACCAGGGGGGCAACGTTCCGAAAGCCGCAGCTCGGACAGGTGATCTTTTGCGGGGCAGACATATTTTTCGCTCGATCGTAGCGCAGGGAGCTCCCGAGCGGAACCTTCCGCCGCCCCGGCTGTCGGAACCGGTGTAGGCTCACTCTGCTCACGCCGGGGCCCGCGCTGGCTCACCTTGGGGCCCGCCCCGAGACCCGCCCCGAGACCACGGCTCGGCCGACACGTAGGCACTCCTCCCCCATGGATCCCCGTACGCTACCGACCGATGAATCCGACCTGCGCGACCTGCCGCGGGGACCGCGCACAGCCCGACGGGTGACCCTCGCGGTCTTGGGAGCGACCACATTGGCGGCGGCGTCGCTGATGGTCGCGCTCCTGCCCGAGGCCAGCTACGCCCTGGCGGGCGGCGCGCCGGACGACGTGGGACGACTCGCCGAGCTCGATCTCACGCGCGGCGACGGCAACCGCTGGGTGCGCGGTACGGGCGCGGTGACGGATCGAGCGGTGCGCTACCGGCGGCCCCTCGACGGCGATGGCTATCGCCTCGCTCAGGTCGACGGCAACGAGGAGCTGTGGGTGCAGATGCGCATCCCAGAGGGGATGGCCGAAGAGCACTTCGTGCCGCCCGCCTCCTTCGTGGGCCGCCTCTTGCCCTTGGACTCGGCGGGGCTCCGCTACGGGAGGCTCGAGGAGGCCCTGGGCACGGTCGGGGCAACTCCAGAGCGCGCCTGGTTGTTGCTCGACGGCGAAGCGCCCGCGACGACCCGCTGGTCCCTGGCCTTGGTCGCCTTGTTCGCCGGGTTCGCCGGGTTCTGCGTCTACGGGCTCGTACGGCTCACCCGCCCCGTGCGCGACCCCCTCCGCTGATCGCGGGGGAGCCTTCCCCAGCGCGGTGCCGGCGAGCGCGGTGCCGTCAAGGGCGGCGCAGGCGAGCGCGGTGCCTGTGCTGATCGGCGACACTGCCACGGGGCTGAGTGTTCGCTATAAGTCCGCGCGTCATGCCCGCTCGTTCTCGCCGACCCGGCCCCTCCAGTCGCTCCACTGCTCCCCGTTCTGGAGCTCCCCGCTCGGGCACCCCCCGTTCGGACAGCCGCGCTCCACGGAGCGGCCCGCGAGCGGGCGAGCGCTCCCAGGGGCGCAAGGCGAAGCCCCACGTCCTCGTGGTGGGTGGCGGCATCATGGGCACGTCCTGCGCCCTCGCCCTGGCCCGCGGCGGCGCGGCGGTCACCGTCCTCGAGAAGAGCGTCCCCGGCGCCGAGGCGTCCAGCGCCGCCGCCGGCATCCTCGGCGCCCAGCTGGAGTGCACCGCGCCCGGACCGCTCTACGAGCTCTGTCGCGCCAGCATGCGGCTCTACCCGAGCTGGGTGAAGCAGCTGATCGAGGACACGGGCATCGACGTCGGGTTCCGCCCTGGGGGGACGATGTCGGTCGCCTTCGACCGCGCCGCGCTCACCGGAGCCCATCGCCGGTTCGCCTGGCAGGCACCCGAGGGCTCGGTGGAGCGCGTCGGGCGGCGCCGGCTGCGGGAGCTGGAGCCCGGGTTGTCGCCGACCCTCGCCGGCGGGGTGCTGCTCGAAAACGACGCCCGCATCACCCCGCCGCTGCTCTACAAAGCCACTCACATCGCCGCCGCCCGCGCCGGCGTGACCTTCCGGACGGGCGCCTTCGTCAGGCGCGTGTTCATCGAAGGAGAGCGAGCGCGCGGCGTCACCCTCGACGACGGCACGCACCTCGAGGCGGACGTGGTAGTGGTCGCGGCCGGCAGCTGGACGAGCCTCGTCGAGGGGCTCTCTCTCGGGCAGAGCCGCGTGGTCCCCGCGCGGGGGCAGATCGTCGAGCTCGAGAGCCCCGCGCCGGTGCTGTCGCGGGTGGTGTGCGGGCCGCGCTGCTACCTCATCCCTCGCGACGATGGGCGGACTCTGATCGGCTCCACCCTGGAGTTCGTGGGCTACCAGCGCACCGTCACCGCGCGGGGCGTGCGCGATCTCCTCGGGGCAGCCATCGAGCTGGTCCCGGCCCTCGCCGACGCGTCCCTGCGCGGCACCTGGTCGAACTTCCGGCCCTACACGGCCGACCACCTCCCGCTGATCGGGCGGGGCGCCCTCGAGGGGTTGATGATCGCCTCGGGGCACTACCGAAATGGCATCCTGCTTGCACCTGCGACCGCGCACACCATCGCTCGCCTCGTGCTCGGCGGACGACCGCAGATCGATCTGCGGCCCTTCGATCCGATGCGTCATCCATGACCCTGCCATGACGCCCGTGCCTCCGACACGCTGAGCGGTCGGATCCGCCAGCTCACGAACGGCTACCAAGGTGGACCGTGGCGTTCCTCCCTGGTCGTGGCACTCCACCACGTGTCAGCGCGCCTCGCCATCCCACGTCGAGACCCTCCGCCCACGCTTCCGCGGCAGATCGGAAAGGGACGCCGCCGGCATGTTGCTTGCTCGCCAAGGTGACAGTCGAACGGGCGCCGCTCGTTCACGTCCCACAACCGGCTCTGCGAATCGCGGGCCCAGAAAGCGGAGGGAACATGGCTATCGACCTGCTCAAGGACCGCGGCACGCCGCTCGAGCAGCAAAAGTTCACTTGGAAGGACCTAGTTCAGCCGACGTACAGCAAGCTCGATGACGACGCGTTCACCCGCGTGCGCGTCATCCTCATGAACGGGATCGAGGCGGAGGCGCTGCGGTTCGGACACTCCTGCGCACGCATGAACCGCGACCTGCAGGTCCACCTCGCCAAGGTGCGACGGATCGAGCAGCACCAGCAGACCATGGTCAACTGGCTGAACCCGCCGGACCAGAGCCAGCTCGAGACGACCATCGGGTTCGAGCAGGTGGCCATCGAGGTCACCGCCGCCGTGGCCCTCAAGGAGCCGAACCCCTACCTCGCCCAGGTCTATCGGTTCGGGTTGCTCGAAGACTTCGACCACCTGTACCGGTACTCGGCCCTGATGGACCGGGTGGAGGGTAAGGACGCGAACACGCTCGTGCAGAGCTACACGGACATCGTGCCGGGGCGGCCGACCGTCGTGGAGCACCGCGACGCCGAGGACGATATCCGGCGGGCGTACCAGAAGGATCGCGCCGAGCTCTCCACGAAGCTCCACGCTTTTACGATCATGTCCGCGGAGCACATGACCCACGACTATTACATGACCGTGGGGCCGACCTACGCAGATCCGGTGGGCCGACAGCTCTATGCCGAGATCGCTTCGATCGAGGAACAGCACGTTACGCAGTACGAGTCGATCATCGACGCCAGCGAGACGTGGCTCGAGAAGTGGCTCCTGCACGAGGCCACCGAGGTCTACAACTACTTCAGCTGCGTGGAGTCCGAGGGGAACGCGCGCGTGAAGGCCATCTGGGAGCGATTCCTCGACTACGAGCTCGGGCAGCTCCGCTACGTGGCCGACCTGTTCGAAAAGGTGGAGCGGCGGGACGCGGCCGAGGTGATCACGTCGCAGCTCCCGGGTCCCATCGACTTCGTGAGCCACAGGGACTTCATACGCGAGACGTTGCGCACGGAGGTCAACCTCACCGCGAAGGGCGAGGTGTTCGTGCCCTTCGATCAGGAGAGCGAAGCGTCGCGCCGCCAGCGCGAGCAGCTCAACTCTGAGGGCTCGCCCTCCGACTTCGTGTCGGCGGGCTACATCTGGGCGCCAGGCACGGAGCTCACTCGCCAGGCACCGAACGTGAACGACGGCCGGCAGCGGCAACAACCGGCGGCTCACTGATCGCGCGCGGGGCCAGGCGCCAGCGCGCGGCCCCGGGCAGCCCCAACACTTTCATAAGAGGCGAGCCGAAGAGGCTCCCGAGGAGGATTCATGGCGACCACGCACGCGGACATGGGAATCAATCGCACGGGGATCGGGACGTCCCCGCGCCTGAGCAGCGACATGCTCGAAGCGACCAAGGAGTTTCGGCCGAACGTCTCCGGCGACGAGCGGCAGATCGCGTACGTCCGGGGGGACTACGCGCGGGAGGCGGAGAAGCTCGGCAGCGTGCCGCCCCCGCCGACTGCGAAGGGGATGGCGAAGGCGGCGCTGCAAGGTCTCAAGGCGGCGCGCCCCGTGCAGTTCATCGACAAGCTGGGCGAGCGGCTCGGCTTCGAACGCTCCGGGGTGCGCGTCTACGAGGCGTTGATCTCCAAATTCGATCACACCGGGGGCTTCGATGGCGGCCCGCAGCGCATGGAGGTCGAGCAAATCTTGAAGGAGGAGTTCGAGCACTTCCGCATGCTGGAGGCGGCGATCAAGAAGCTCGGAGGCGACCCGACCGCGCTCACCCCGTCGGCGAACTTTCACGCGACCATGACGAGCGGCGTCGTCGCCTCGGTCGTGGATCCGCGGACGAGCTTCGCCCAGTGCCTGGAGGCGGCGCTGCTGCTCGAGCTTGCCGACAACGACTGCTGGGACGCGCTGGTTCAGCTCGCCGATCAAGCAGGCCAGAACGACATGGTCGCAGATTTCGAGAAGGCGATCCGTGACGAGCGGGATCACCTGCTCAAGGTCCGGAGTTGGTTGGCCGTGGCGCAGGGACGACCCACGGGCACGAACGGCGGCTGAAGCCGCCCACGCGCGGACGCGAGGGCGCCGCGGATCTCGAAGGTCCGCGGCGCCGTTGCCCGGTCGAGTTGCCCGGTCGAGTTGCCCGGTCGAGGCGTTTGCGCGCAACCCCGGGGGGTGAGGGACGACAACGGAGTGCCGGGCGTCTCGTGAGGATCGTTCGAATGGTCCCCCCTTGCTGGCGGTCAGCGCGGGGCGCCCTGGCGCTTTCGCGTTGGGCGAGCAGAGCGGCGACTTGCTCGAGGGACGCTTGAGGCCCGCTGACCGGCCGGCACCGGACCGGAGGCGGCCGCCTCGAATTCACCAACAGCGGAAGCGTCCTCCCTCGGCACTCGCCAATCGCCCTCGGGCTCGGGTATCCTCGGGTCCGAGGGGCTGGGAGAGCCACCCCTCGCCTCCCCATTTCGATGACCCGAGCGGGGTCGACGGGCGCGCGCTCCGTGGCGTGCCTGCGCCGCCGCGCGCGTCTCGCCCTGCCGCGACTCCTCCTCCTCGCTTCTTCCCGAAACGTTCACGACTTACGCTCCCGAGGGTCTCCCCGTTCGGCATCCCAGCGGCGCCCGGCGAACGTGCCCCTCGACCAGACGAGCGCCTTGCCATGGCCAACTCGACTCCGCCTCCCCGCCAACTCCCCTCCCACGCCGGCGACACGTCACCTCCGCGGAGAGGAGCTCGCAGGCCCACACCGAACGGAGCCCCGCACGGAGCCCCGGCGTCCTCCGCCGCGCTCGGAGAGGCTCGCTCGAGCGGGAGCCACCGCGGAGAGGTCAACCTCCCGTCGTTTTTCCCCCTCGACGCCGCGGAAGACGTGAGAATGAAACCCCCACGTCCCATCAAGATCCATGTGCAGCCCCGCACCCTGCCGCCCCACACGCCGGCGCAGCCCCCGACCGGGCCGACCGTGAGCGCGCCGGCTCGAGCGTCCATGCGCAAGGCCCCTCCCCCGGAGCGCAGCACGCCGCGGCTCGGAGGCCCGCGGTTCGTCGCGTCCGCCCCCCTGGAGGCCCTCCGCGCTCCGCCAGCCGAGCGGCGCACCCCCCGACTCGGCGGCCCGCGCCCCCCCCCCCCCTCGGCCCTGTGTGCGGCCCGCGGGGGCGC
>JAEWOQ010000055.1 GCA_023460875.1 Pseudomonadota bacterium | reverse complement strand
GCGCTCGTACAGCAGGTCTCGTCCACCGCGCACACGACGGCGACGCAGGGATGGCAGCTCGGATCCAGGGCCGCGCCCGTATCGCACAGCTGATGCTCACAAGGCGCAGTCCCCGCTGGGGTCTCCCAGCTGGGGATCTCACCCCCGGCGCCTGGAGGGGCGGTGATGTCCGGCGGGTCCTCGTGAAACACCTGACACCCCGGATCACAGGGGTTGTCGAGGCACTCGACGGGCTCACTCAAGGCCAGCGTGCGGAGGTGTCCAGGGGGGGTGTGGTAGCGCGGGTCCACCTGAGTGCTGAGCGCGCCCACGCAGGGCCCCCACACACCAGCGACGCACTGCTGCGTCCCTTGCCAGCACGACAGCAAGCCGTTCGCCTGCTCGAGGGTCGCGGAGCAACGATACTCGGCGCCCTCCGAACAGGGACCATACTTGTAGTTCTGGGTGGGCGGCGCTTCGCCTGCCTGGTAGGGCGGGAGCTCTCCTCCAGAGCATCCGAGCGTCAGCGCTCCCAGCACGAACAGCGCGCCGAGGAGGACAGCTCGGACGAACTTTTTTCCGGGCTCCGCAAGGTTTTCGTAGGACGCGCCGGGCGGGGCGGGGCCGCGTCGACGGGGTCGGGAGGGAGCCGAGCCAGGAGAAGGGGGAAAAGAAGCCACGTTGGCGGGTCACTTTCGGGGACGCGGCAGCTCCGGCGCGAAGCACCAGGGCACGCGCGGTCACCGACCCAGCAGGTCAAAGCAACCTTCATGCTAACACGGGGGGACGCCGCGCTGACATCACCGCTCCAGCTCGATGACCGTCCAGGTCTCGGGCATCTCCTTCGTCGAATCCTGCGTCGAAGGCGCCTCACAGGGGCCCCACCGACCTGCCACACACACGCGCACCCCCTCCCAGCAGGTGGGCACGCCGTTGGCCAGCCGGTGATGCACCAAGCACTCCCGCTCCTCTCCGTCCACGCACGCGGCGCTCCCCGCAGACGCCCAGGAGGAGGCCCCGGCTGCGCCCCCCTGCGGTCCCTCCGCGCCCCGCACGCCCCAGCGATTATCGAGGTCCTCGTCGACAGGAGACCAAGGCCCCGCGCGCTCGGCGCCCCCTCCCCCCGAACAGGCGAGCACCAGCAACGCGAGCAGGACGGCATGAGGCTTCACTTGGGAGACGGAGCGGACGCTCTAGCCACCGCCCGAGGAAAATCCCGACTCGAGTCGAGGGGCGGAGGGCGACGCGCCTCGATCGATCGGACGGTTGGTCGTGGGCCGCACCTTGAGTAGCGTCGGGGCACATGCCGAGCGCTTCGTATCCCCCGCGGGCCGTCGAGGTGCGGGTCTCCGAGGTCCTCACGGCGGACGAGGCGCGAGACCCCGATCGCTGGCTGGCGGCGCTGGCGTGGCTCGTGGTGGGACTGTCGCTCTTGCAGATCCTGCTCTTCGGCTTTGGGCGAGAGCAGGCGGCTCACGCCCTCGTGGGCGAAGCGATCCTGCGCGGAGAGGCGCCCTACCGCGACGTGTGGGATCCGAGCGCTCCGGGCATTTTCCTGCTCCACGCGGCCGTGCAGGCGCTGCTCGGCAAGAGCATGCTCGCGCTGCGGCTCGTCGAGGTGGGAGGCCTCCTCTGCCTGGTGTTCAGCTGCCGCTCCCTGGGAGCCAGCGTGTTTGGATCGCCCACGGCGGGACTCCTCGGCGGCGCCCTGGCGGCGCTCGTCCATGCGCAGCTCGAGTTCGTGCACACGGGGCACCCGGAGAGCTTCGCGGGCGTCTTCACCGTGGGCGCCCTCGCCGTCACGCTGCGCTTCGATCGCAGCGTACAACGGCAGGCTGTTCTACTGGGCTTGCTGCTCGGGGGCTTGCTCGCGTTCAAACCTACCCTCGCGGCGATCGGCGTCGTGTGCGTCGCGCACCTGGTGCGCCGCCTACAAATCACGCGCGGCGCCGCGGCGGCGGTGGCCCCCGCCCTCATCACGGCCCTGAGCGCCCTCGCCCCCATCCTCGCGTGTCTGGCGTGGTTCCACAGCAGAGGTGCCTCCGCCGAGCTGTGGTGGACGCTCACGGATCTCGCCACGGCGCGCGCCGAAGCTGCCGCCGCCGGACGCTCCGCGCCGGAGCTCTTCTACACGGCCAGCGCCGAGGCCCTGGTCGGCGCTTCCTCCCTGGTCGCTGTCGGGCTCATCGCGGCCTTGTTGCAGCGCCCCGTCTACGCGCGGGAACGGGAAGCCCTGTTCCTCGTGTTCGGAGTGTTGTCGATCCAGCTGGCGGCGATCGCCCTCGAGGCGACCTTCTCGCCACACCATTTCGGGGCCACGCTCCCGCTGCTCGCCCTCGTCGCTGGCCTCGGCTGGTACAAGCTCTGGCGGCGCCTCCTACCCAGCGGCCCGTCGGGGCTGCTCGCCCTCGCGGCGTTCACCCTCGTCGTCGGCTCCATGCGCGAGCCCACCCGCGAGCTCCCCGAGGGGTTCTGGCGGCGCAGCGCCGTGCGGCTCGGTTACCTGCTGCGGGTCGGCGCCGCTACGACCCGCGAAGCGCTCGACGCCCGCCTGTCGAGGCACGGTGACTACGATCTCCCCGCCGTTCGTCGCCTCGCGGAGCACCTGAGCCACGAGCTCTCCCCCGGCGACACCCTCCACATCACCTTCGACGAACCCCTCCTCTACTGGCTCAGCTCCGCGCGTCCCGCGACGCCCTTCGTCCGCGGCGCCCCTCCGCCCTTCCCCGACTCCCCGACGCCGCCCCCGTTCCCTCCCGAGCTCCTGCGCCTGCCCACGTCCCTCGAGCGCCTCCGCCCCCAGTACATGCTGCAGCGGGCCTCAGCGTCGCCCGCAGACGCTCCTCCCTCCAACGCCGGCCCCCACGACGAAGTGACGCGCGCCCCCTCCGCCCACGACGGCGCGCTCCCCGCGCTCCACGCCGACCCATCGCCCGCGCCTTCCACGGGGACCCGCACGGGAGCTCCAACGGAGC
>JAEWOQ010000054.1 GCA_023460875.1 Pseudomonadota bacterium | reverse complement strand
CGCCTCGGGAGCGCTGGGGGGTGCTGCCGCTGGCACGCCTGCGACGCCTGGTACCGTAGGCGCGGGGGCGCGAGGAGGTGGCGCCGGGGGAGCGGGCCGTGCATTCGCCATCGGGGATGGTGGTGATGGGGGAGGCTGTGGTGCCACGTCGGCGATGGGCGCAGGGGCCTTGCCCTCGGTGAACGTCGTCGGGATGTGTGGCGCCGAGCTCACTACCTCATCGAGGCTCGGCAGCGGCGGACGCGCGGGAGGGAGGGCTTCGTCAGGCACGGGCAGTGAGAACGGATCAAGAGGATCGTTCTGAACAGCGGACGTGGGCGCGGCCTCCGTGACCACCGGCGCTTCGGGGATGGGAGGTGTCACCGGTGGTGGCGGTGCCGCGGAGGGAGCATCTTGTCGCCCATCGACGCGGATGGGCGTGCTGCACTGGCGGCACTTGATTGTGACTACCTTGCCCGCCACCCTCCGGTTGTAGATGTCGTCCGACATCGAGAGGCTGTGGCCACACTGGGTGCAAACGACGGACCGCGACATCGGCCTGTAGCGTACACGGCCGCGGCCCATATGGCCTCGAAATTCTGGGTGATGCACAGGGCCATGAAGGCCATTTCCCGAGCACGTGGAGAGGTCCGTTCCCGCTATCCGGACGGCGTTTTGCTCCTCGCCTGCTGGCTCGTAGCTCTCCCGCTCCATGCAGATCCGTCCCGCACGGATCTATCGAGTGGGCTGCGAAGTCACTCGGAGACCCTGACCGCTTCGGGCCATGGTTTCGCGCGGTCGGCAACGGTCTCGAAGGATCCGACGACCCGCGCCGTTACGGGTCCCCCTGCTTCGACTTCCGGTGGGGCTGGGCGCTCCGATGGCCGCGACGACGAGCACAGCGAGCCCCACCGCCAGCACGGCGAGCTCCCCGCGGCTGCTGCCCCGAGCGAGGTCCGCGACGAGGCCACTGCAGAGACGCCGCCAAACGCCTCACAAGACAACGACGACGACGTCTCACAAGACGCGCCCACTTCACCTGACGGCGGGCACGACGCTGACGCCCCAGGGAGCGCGGCTCCCTCCGACACCGAAGAAGCGCACCCCAAGGCCCAGCTCTACGGCGATCCACGACCGCAAGGCGTGCGGGGAGTACCCATGGGAACGACTCGATACACGCGCACGGGGCTCCACCTGCGCGCCAACCTCGGGCTCGGTTATCTCCACATCTTCAACTCGTCGTCCGCCCACCTGGGTGACGACGGCTTCTCGGCAGAGGACGCCGCCGTCTCGGCGGTGCCCCTCGACCTCGAGCTCTGGGCAGGGGGTGCGCTGACCCGCGATCTCGCCCTCAACCTCGTGCTCCGTAGCGGCCAGGCCTCCGGCGGGAAGCTGCACGCCAGCCCGGACACCCTCGATCTAAATGGTGGGCTGACGACCGCCTTCCTCGGCGCAGGGCTGCTGTACCACCTGGATCCAGCCCGCGGCTGGCTCGTGGGGATCGCCGCAGGCTTCGAACGTTGGCGAGCCCGGCTCGCTCGCGGCGCCGCACCACAGGTCGGCGGCAGCGGGCTCGCCGCGTCCCTGTACGGTGGACACGACTGGTGGCTGACCCCGGACACCGCCTTCGGGCTCCTCGCGCGCCTCAACCTCGGGTTCGCGACCGGGGATGGTCGCGCGGAGGTGGGCCAGCTGCAGCTCGAGAACTCCGACCTCGACTTCTACCTCCAGGGCGGGCTGGCGCTGTCGTTGTCCTATTTCTGAGGTGCGCCGGCCGTCGACGGGCGCAGCCGCGGCGCCGCGGCGCGCGATCGTTGCATCACGGACGGAGAGGATGGACCGCGCGGCGTGAGTCATCGATGGTCGTCGGTGGGGTCCCAGGACGCGCCGCGCTATGGTCGACTCAGGCCGCGCCCCGTGAGGCGCGCGCAGGGACGTGAACGATGACGACGGGTGGCTGGGTCGAAGGGCGCGTGGTGCGCTGGCACCACTGGGACGAAGGGTTGGCGACCCTCCAAGTCGACGCAGGTGTACGCCCCTTCGAGGCGGGGCAGTTCTTTCAGCTCGGCCTCGATCTCGACGGCGAGCGCGTCCGCCGCAGCTACTCCGCCTCCTCCGCCGCCGGCGAGCCCTTGGAGTTTTATCTGACCAACGTCGCGGGCGGGGCGCTCACGCCGAGCCTGTTTCGCTTGCAGCCCGGCGATCGCCTCTGGGTCGAGGGCACGCCGCGGGGGTTCTTCACGCTGCGCTTCGTCCCGCGGGTCCGCTGTTTGTGGCTGGTGGCCACTGGGACCGGGCTCGGTCCGTTCATCTCCATGCTGCGCACCCCGAGCACTTGGGAGCACGCCGAGCGCTTCGTGCTCGTCCACGGTGTGCGCACGGAGTCCCAGCTGGCCTATCGGGGAGAGTTCGAGGAGCTGAGCCGCGTTCGCCCGCTGAGCTACGTCCCCGTGACCAGCCGCTCCCCGGCGCGGGGCGAGGCGCACCTCTCGGGCCGCGTCACCATGCTCCTGAGCGACGGCGCCCTCGAACGAGCCGCAGGGACAGCGCTCAGCCCCGACGATCAGCACGTGCTGCTGTGCGGCAACCCCCAAATGATCACCGACATGATGCCCCTGCTCGAGGCCCGCGGGCTCCGTCGACACCGCGCCCGCCAGCCAGGGCACGTGACCTTCGAAAAATATTGGTGAGCCCGAAGCAGAGCGCTCGAGGCAGAGCGCTCGCTCTGGAGCGCGCGCGGCGTCGACCACCGCGCGCGCCCGGGAGACGTCACGCCGCCGCCGCGCTCCCGGCCCGGAGCTCCGCCAGGATGGCGTCGACGTTCTTCTTCGCGTCGCCGAACAACATCAGCGTGGTGTCCTTGTAGAACAAGGGGTTGTCGACGCCTGCGTAGCCGCTGGCCATGCTGCGCTTCATCACGACTGTGTTCTTGGCCTTCCAGACCTCCAGCACGGGCATGCCGTAGATGGGGCTGGAGGCGTCGTCGAGGGCACCGGGGTTGACGATGTCGTTCGCGCCGATCACCAGCACCGCGTCCGTCTCCGGGAACTCCTCGTTGATCTCCTCCATCTCGAGGACGATGTCGTAAGGCACCTTCGCCTCGGCTAGGAGCACGTTCATGTGCCCCGGCAAGCGCCCCGCCACCGGGTGAATGGCGAAGCGCACCTTCGTGCCGCGCTCCCTCAAGATCTGGGCGACCTCGTAGAGCGGGTACTGGGCCTGGGCGACGGCCATGCCGTACCCCGGGACGATGATCACGCTCTCCGCGTCGCACAGCAGCTCCGCGCACTCGCTCGCCACGAGCGACTTCACCTCGCCCTGCTCCTGAGCGCCCGCCGCGGGGCTCGCCCCCGAGGTCGTCCCGAAGCCGCCGAAGATGACGGAGAAGAACGAGCGGTTCATCGCCGCGCACATGATGTAGCTCAGGATGGCGCCGCTCGAGCCCACCAGCGCGCCGGTGATGATGAGCAGATCGTTGCTCAGCATGAACCCAGCGGCCGCCGCGGCCCAGCCGGAGTAGCTGTTCAGCATCGACACCACGACGGGCATGTCCGCGCCGCCGATGGCCATGACGAGGTGCACGCCGAGCACGCTGGCGATCGCCGTCATGATCAGGAGTGGCTGGAGGCCACCGTGGTCCGGCTGCCCGACGAAGTGAACGCCCAAAGCGATCGAGGCGATCAACATGCCCAGGTTCAGCATGTGTCGGCCGGGCAAGAGCAGCGGCTTGCTCCCGATGATGCCCTGGAGCTTGCCGAAGGCCACCACGGAGCCGGTGAACGTGATGGCGCCGATGAACACGCCAGCGAACACCTCCACCTCGTGGATCGTGTTCTCGACGCCGGTCAGGGCGTTCTGCGGATCCAGGTAGCTGGCGATGCCGACGAGCACCGCGGCGGCGCCCACGAAGCTGTGCAGCATGGCCACCAGCTGCGGCATGCTGGTCATGGCGACCCGCGCGGCGAGGGTGGCGCCGATCAGGGTGCCGACGAGGACGACCGGGATCAGCACCTGATAACCGGTGACCTGCGCGCCTAGCGCGGTCACGACGATCGCCAGGATCATCCCGATGATCCCGAGGGTGTTGCCGCGGCGCGCGGTCTCCTGAGCGCTCAGGCCTCCGAGGCTGAGGATGAACAGGACCCCGGCGAAGAGGTAGGCGACGGTAACGAGACTCTGAGGCATTGTGCTTTCTCCGGGCTCACCTGACGAACATGCGCAGCATGCGCTGCGTCACCAAAAAGCCCCCAGCGATGTTGATCGTCGCGAGCAGGACGGCCGCGGCGCCCAGGATGGTCACAGGCGAGTCGATGGGGCCCGACACCTGGAGCATGCCGCCCACGATGATGATGCCGCTGATGGCGTTCGTGACGCTCATGAGCGGTGTGTGCAGAGCCGGCGTCACGTTCCAGACGACCTGCCAGCCCACGAAGCAAGCGAGCACGAACACCGTGAGGTGCGAGACGAACTCCATCGGAGCCACCGTGCCGAGCAGGCCCAGCAGCACGCCGAGGACCGCGAGCACCAGGGCGCTCTGGACGGCGCGCTTCTTGGCCAAGGCGGCCTCGCTGGCGACTGTCGGCAGAGCCACCACCGCCGGCGTCGGCGGTTTGGGAGCCTCCGGGGGACGGGGCGCGGGCGGCGCAGGCCAGGTGATCTCCCCCGCGTGGGTGACCAACGCGCCGCGGATGACCTCGTCCTCGAGGTCGACCTTCCAGTTCTCGGCGCCGCCCAGATCCGAGAGGAGGTGCGCGAGGTTGTTCCCGTACAGCTGGCTGGCGGTGGGCGCGAGGCGGCTCGGCAAATCCGCGAACCCGACGATCTTCACCCCGTAGCGCTCGGCGACCTCGTTCGGCACCGTCAGCTCACAGTTTCCTCCGGCCTCCGCCGCGAGGTCCACGATCACCGAGCCGGGCCTCATGGCCTTGACCATGTCCTCGGTGATGAGGACCGGCGCGCTCTTCCCGGGGATCAAGGCCGTGGTGATGATGATGTCCACGTCCTTGGCCTGGGCGGCGAAGAGCTCCATCTCGGCCTTGATGAACTCCGGGCTCATCACCTTCGCGTAGCCGCCGGCGCCCTCGCCGTCCTCCTCGAAGTTCAGCTCGAGGAACTCCGCGCCCATGCTCTGCACCTGCTCCTTCACGGCAGGTCGCGTGTCGAAGGCGCGCACGATGGCGCCCAGCCCCCGCGCGGCGCCGATCGCGGCGAGGCCCGCGACGCCCGCGCCGATGACGAGCACCTTGGCTGGCGGGACCTTACCCGCGGCGGTCATCTGGCCCGTGAAGAACCGGCCGAACAGGCTCGCCGCCTCGATCACCGCGCGATAGCCGGCGATGTTCGCCATGGAGCTCAGCGCGTCCATCTTCTGGGCGCGCGTGACGCGGGGCACCTGGTCCATGGCGAAGGTGGTGATGTTCCGCGCGGCCAGCTGCTCGAGGAGATCCCCGCTCTTCGCAGGCCAGAGGAAGCTGATCAGCGCGCCTCCGTCCTTCATGAAGCTCGCCTCGTGCGCGCCGTCCGGGACCGCCTGGGGCGGGTTCACCTTCAGCACCACGTCGCCCGCCGCCCAGGTGGAGCGTGCGTCGGGCAGGATCTTCGCCCCTACCTGCTCGTAGGCGGCGTCGGAGAAGGCGGCGAGCTCACCCGCGCCCTTCTCGACGACCACCTCGAAGCCCTGCTTCGTAATCAGGCGGGAGACGGTCTCGGGGGTGCACGCCACCCGGCGCTCACCCGGACGTACTTCTTTGACGATGGCGATCTTCATGAGGTCCTCCCCCGCGCGAGGACCAAGCCGGCGGCTGGTCGGCCCCACTGGGTCGAGCCCCAGCGAGACGGCTCCGGGCGCGGGCTCCCCCCATAGCAAAGTGACCGAGCGGATCTACCCCAGGAGCGCCCACGAAGCGGAGGGCACCAGCGCATTTATTCGCGCCGCAGCGGAAGCGCGGAGGCAAACGCCCCAGGTGACCCCAGCGCGCGCCCCAGCCCATGACCCAGCACACGCGGGAGGACCACCCCGAGGCCGGCGGCTCAACCGAGGGTGTGAGGGGCGACTCGACTGCTCGGGGGAGGCGCGAACCAGTCTGCAGAGCGGGCGACGCACACGCGATCCCGCCCTGCCGCCTTCGCCCGGTACAGCGCGGCGTCCGCCGCTCGAATCAGGGTCTCGGCGTCGAAATGCCGACGGTTCTCCGTGGCCGCGACCCCGAAGCTCGCGGTCACCGGCAGCTCTCGCCCATCCACTCGGACGCGCTGCGCGGCCAAGTGACCGCGCAGGCGCTCCGCCACCGCCTGCCCGTAGGCGCTGTCGCAGTTGGCGAGGATCATCAAGAACTCCTCTCCGCCGAAGCGGCCGACTGCGTCGTAGGTCCGGAGCACGCTCTCGAGGCGGCCGGCCAGGTCACGCAGCACCGAGTCCCCCGTCAAGTGACCGTGCTCGTCGTTGATGTGCTTGAAGAAGTCGACGTCGATCATCACGGCGCACAAGGACCCGCCCGTGCGCTGCGCCCGCGTCAGCTCCTTCTCCAAATGCTCGAACAGGGCAGCGCGGTTGAGTAACCCCGTCAACGGATCGCGCATGGCCTTCTGGCGGAGCGCCTCCCGAGAGACGATGAGATCCTGCTGCAGATCGATCACGCGGCGCCCCGCGCGCAGGCGCACCTCCAGCTCGAGGGGATTGCACGGTTTGACGATGTAGTCGTCCGCGCCCGCCTCGATCCCGCGCACCACGTCCTCCTTCTGGGTCTTCCCCGTCAACAGGATCGTGTACACGTAGGGCTCCTGGTGCTGGCGCCGGATATGACGGCACACCTCCACGCCGTCGAGCTTCGGCATGACCCAATCCACGACGCAGATCCGGATCGACGGATCACCGGCCAGCAACCTCAGCGCCTCCTCGCCATCCTCCGCAGCGGTCACCTGGTACCCCCAGCGCTCGAGCCAACGCGTCAGGATCGCCCGATCCACCGGGTCATCGTCCGCGAGCAGAATTCTCACGATGGGTCTCCCTCACTCGACTCGCCACTCCCCCCTCCTCGGTTCGTGGCACTCGAGCCTCCCTCTCTGTCAATCGATCGAGCGACTCCGTCGGCGATTGGCACCTGCTGGGAGCACACCGCCCCCGTGGAATCGCTGTTTCAACACATGACCCGCGCGACGGAGGCGGTCAAGCGGCGCTGCCGCAGGCGAGCGCGCGGAAACCGCAGAAACACAGGTGTATCGGCGCACCTGGGTCAGCGGCGCCCGGGTCTCCGAGCCTCACCCGCGCGCGCCGCGCGAGCTCCGGGCCGGTCAGATGAGTCCAAAGCGAGCGCGATGATCGGCCACGTACTGCACGTAGTAGCCGCTCGGCTGCCCCGCCTCGAGCTCACCCTGATCGACCGCCGCCTCGAGCGCGCGCTTGATGTCCCCGACGATCCTGCTCGGCGGGAGCTGGAACGTGCGCATGAGCTCGTCGCCGACGCCCTTCGGCAAGGGAGCCACCTTCGCGTCCTCATCGGCCAACACGGTGATGCGCTCGGAGAGCTGATTGATCATCGAGATCCCGCGGCGCTTCTTCTCCGGGCGCTTGGTGGTGATGTCCGCGCGCGAGAGGCAGAGCAAATCCTCGAGGTACGGGCCCATCTCCCGGGCGAACCGGCGCACGGCGCTGTCGGTCCACTTGCCATCGTACTGGCTGGCCCGCAGGTGGTGCAGGACCAGGAAGCGGATCTCCTTGCGCAGGGCGTTGTCCCCAGAGAACAAACCTTGGCGCCGCTCGAGCTTGTCGAACATCCGCGCGCCCACCTCCGCGTGACCGAAAAAGTGCACCTCACCGTTGGGGGCGATGGTGCGGGTGCGCACCTTGCCGATGTCGTGGAACAAGGCCGACCAGCGGATCTCGAGGCGCGGCTCCGCCTGCACCACCACCTGCTTGGTGTGCTTCCACACGTCCTTGTGCCTCCACTCGCCGTCGCCGAAGCCGACGAGCGCCTTCACCTCCGGGAGCAGCGCGTCGAGCAGACCGGTGGTGAGGAGCGCGTCGAGCCCACTGTCCGCGTGGGGCCCGAGCATCACGCGATCGAGGTACGGCCGGACGTCTTCCGGGGAGAGCCGGGTCAGATCTTCTCGACGGACGAGCAAAATGGGGCCCGGCGTCTCAGCGCGCTCCGCGGTGACGACGGCGCGCTCGAGCGCCTCCATCACCCGATTCGCGTCCTCGGGGACCGCCACGAGCTTCGGCGCGGCGACCGTCGGCTGAACGGACTCGCAGCGCTCTCCCCGAGGGTGAGGAGCCCGCGGAAGACTGGAGTCGGCTTGAGTGTAGGCGTCCTTCTGGGCCATGAAGCTCATTTCGTGTCGAATCGGCTCGCGCCGTCGCCCGGGTCGCGCAGCGCCAGTCACGAGCGCCTGCGTTGCGAGCCCCCAGGTCGCGGGTCGATCCAGCCCAGAGAGGGCTACGGAGCCGCGTCCCAAAGGGGCTGCGGGGCAGGCGCTATTAGCACAAGCTGCCTGGAGGGACCCTGATTTTCCACCATGATCGCCCCGACGCGCCACCCCACTCGGGGAGCGACGAGCGGAGACGACGCCGTCTGGCCTGCCGAGCCCGCTGGAACACGGGTTTTTTGCTATAGGAGCGGTCTTCGGGTCCTGCCGACATTAGGTTTGCCACGAACATGGCGTCTGTCACCCCCTCCAGTGACCCGCAGCGCGCGCCCCGGCGCCGCCGCGACCTGGGGCGGCTGGTGGCGCGCCTGCTCTGCTTCGTCTTCGCCCTGATCGGCGCCATCCCCCTCGGGGGCGGGCTGCTGCTCCGCTCGGCTCCGGTCCACGACTGGGCGGCGCGGGAGACGGCCCGGCTGCTCGAGGAGCACCTGGGCCTCGAGGCATCCTACTCGCTCGAGCTGTCCCTCTGGCCCTTCCGCGTCGCCGTGACGGAGCTGGTGGTGCCCGCCACCGACGGCGCTGGCCCGGCCCTCACCGCGGAGAGCGTCGCGGTGCGTCCCCGCTTCTTCTCCCTGCTCGCGGGGCGCCTCGACGTCGGTGACATCGAGCTCGATCGGCTGCGCGCGCGCCTCGTGGTCCGCGACGGCGAGGTCGTCAACGTTCGCTACTCCCTGCCCGACACGTCCGCGGACGCCGCTCCTCTGGAGCGGGCCCCGTTCCAGACGCTGGCTTTGGGCGATCTCCGCCTGGACCTAGACATCGACGGCACGCGGGTGGTCGCGGGGCCCATCGACGCCGACGTCTTCGCCGAGCGCGGCCTCACCTTCGATCTCGCGCTGCGCGTCGCAGGTGCCGAGCTCATCGCGCACAGGGGCGACGCCGTCGACGAGGACGTGCTGTGCGGGCTCGATCTGCGGCTGCGTTATGCTCCAGAGCAGCTGTTGATCCGCCGTTTGTCCCTGCTCGCCCTGGCAGATCTCGATCCGAGCCCAGGCACCCGCGGCGACTGTCAACGAGATGGGGAGGCGGAGCTCGGCAGGGTCGCGCTGCGCATGTCGCAGCTGCGCGTCACGCCGCGCGAGGAGCGGGAGGACGAGCTCCCCGCGATCGAAGGCCGGATCTTCGCGCGGGGGCCCGGGCCCCTGGTGAACCGCTACGTCGACATGGCGCCGGTGGAGGGCTGGATCGGCTTCTCGGGGGACGTGCGCTTCGACGGGAGCGGGCGGCTACCGACCATTACCGGGCAGCTCAGCGGGGCGGGGCTCGGCGTCGACGGATTTCGGCTCGCGCGCTACCTGGAGGCAGACCTGCGCCTGACCAACGACGTCATCGAGCTCCCTACCCTGCGCGCTGGCTTCGCCGACGGAGACGTCCACGTCGAGGGTGTGCGCATCGCGCCCTTCGAGTCCGGGGGCACCCTGGAGGTCCCGAAGCTGCATGTCACGGGGGTGAAGTTCCCCGGCCTGATGCGGGACCTGGACGTCACCCCAGACACGATCGTGCAGTGGAACATCGACGACGTGCGCGCCACGAACGTGCGGGGCACGCTCTCCCCGTTCTTCCTCGACGGGAGCCTCGAGGCGAAGACGGACCACTTCGCGGTGTTCGACAGCGCCTGGCACGAAGCGGCGCGCGCGACGATGGTGCGCGCGGGCGCGGCGCGCATCGGCGGCCGCTTCCGCGCGGACTCGGACGCGCTCCAGTTCTACGACACCCGCGTGCGCTTCGGCTCGAGCGACCTCCTGGCGAAGCTCGTCTCTATCGGCTTCGATAACTCCCTCGTCCTGGACATCCCTGAGGGGGCGGTCATCGATTTGGCGGACATCGGCCCCCTCGGCGGGCTCGAGGTCAGCGGGGTGGCCCGGTTGGGGGTGACGATGCGTGGGCCAGCGGCGACGGCGCCGCTCTTGGCCGACTTGGCGGTGGACGAGCTCACCCTGGCGGGATTTCGGGTGGGCGACGTCAAGAGCTCCAAGGCTCGCTTCGAGCCCCTCCACGTCGACTTCGAAGACCTCGTGGCCGTCTCCGGCGGCAGCCAGATCCGGCTCGATCGAGCGCGCCTCGACTTCGATGGGCCCGCCAGCGTGTCCTTCGACGCGCACCTGCGCAGCGATCGCCTGGCGATCCGGGATTTCCTCGCGGTCTGGAACATGGCGGACGATCCTCGTTACGACGGCATCGACGGCGCCGGACGCGTGGAGGCCGACGTGCACTATGCCCTCGGCGGCCCGGAGGATCGCTGCGCGAGCGGGGTGCTCGCCGTGGACGGCCGCGTCGCCCTCGATCAGCTCGAGCTCTTCGACGAGCGCTATGCCAGCGCGGAGGCGGACTTTCACCTGCATTGGTGGGACATGGACGCGGGGGACCATGGCTACGACCTGCGGGTCCCCAGCATGACCCTCCGCAAGGGGACCGGCGCGATCGTGGGCTCGCTGACCGTGAACCCGGGGGCGAAGCTGAGGGGGCAGCTCGTCGCGTCGGCGATCCCTCTCTCGAGCATCGACGCCCTCGGCGTCTACTCCCGGCAATGGGACGGAGTGGTGAACGGCGTCGCCCGCCTCGGGGGCACCCTCGGCGCCTTCGAGGTGACCGCCAACGTGGACGTGAGCCCGCTGCGCCAAGGCCGAACGCAGATGCCGGCTTCCCACCTGCGCGTTCACTTCGAGCCGGTCGCTCCGCCTGCCCCGGTGGGGCGAACACGGTGCGGCCACGGCATCTCGCCGCCCTTCGATCTCGCCCGCCATCGTCGAGACGAGAGCGACGGGGCCATCCGCGTCTCCGGAGAGATCTGGGACGGCCAGA
The DNA here is from genome assembly GCA_023460875.1 of Pseudomonadota bacterium. Classification (GTDB taxonomy): domain Bacteria; phylum Myxococcota_A; class Polyangia; order Polyangiales; family Polyangiaceae; genus NIC37A-2. The sequence continues at coordinate 37,049 of JAEWOQ010000054.1, read as the reverse complement.
TCCAGGTGGACGATCTGCGCATCACCCGACAGCGCAGCAAGGTCGTCTCGGGAAGACTGTCCCTCGTGTCCTTGGATCTGGGCGCCGTCGCCGCCACGGTCCCGGGCTGGGCAGACGACGGCCTGGGCCCCTCCGGGAACCTCAGCGGACAGCTGGCGCTCGGTCATCTCCCCTTGGATCGCCTCACCGAAGCCCGCGCGGAGCTGACCCTCGGCGCCATGAATGTGGCCGCCGAGGGGTTCCGCGTCGAGCTGGCGAGCCCAAGCGCCAAGGTCGTGCTCGCGGAGGGTGAGCTGACCTCCCACGGTCTGGCCTGGTCCGTGGAGACCCCCCTGGGACAACGAGGGATCTTCGATCTCGACGCGCGCATCAGCCGCGGCCAGCAGCTCGACGCGACCTTGGCGCTGCGAGAGACGAGCCTCGGCACCCTCGCGCCGCTCCTGCCGGGTGTGGAGCGCGCCGACGGCACCGTGAGCGCCCGCCTCACCGCTCACGGCCCGCTGAGCGCTCCGAAGTACGCAGGGGCCCTGGAAATCCACAACGGCCGCGTCTTCTTGGAGCGCCTCGACAGCCCCATCGACTCGCTGGAGCTCGCGCTGGCCCTGGACAACTCCGGGTTCTCCATCCAGCAGGGCTCCGCGCGCATCGGCGGCGGCACCCTGCAGCTGTCGGGAGCCGCACCCCTCGCGGGGACGCAGCTCGGTCGGATGTCCCTGGGGCTGCGCGCGCGGGACGTGGTGCTCCCCTTGGGGGACGGGATCCGCGTCACCGTGGACTCGGATCTGGAGGCGGTGCACGACCCGGGGCGCTCCGGCTCGGGGCACGGCGCGCTGCCGCGGGTCACGGGGACGATCGACGTCGTCTCCGCCGAATACCGACGGCCCATGTCGGTCACCGCCGACCTGGCGGCGCTCACGGCCCGCGGCAAGAAGACAAACGTCGATGGCTACGATCCGAGCCGCGACAACGTGGAGCTGGACGTCCTGGTGCGCTCGAAGAATCCGATGCGCGTGGAGAACGACCTCGTCGAAGGGGAGCTCCGCATCGACTCGTCGGGCCTGCGCATCTCCGGGACGGATCAGCGTTACGGGGCCGTCGGCGCCGTGCAGGTCGTCCCCGGCGGACGCGTGCGTCTGCGTCGCAACGCCTTCGAGATCCGACAGGGCATCGTCCGCTTCAACGATCCAACGCGCATCGCTCCTCAGGTGGATCTGACCGCGTCGACCGAGTACCGGCGCTACGACGATCCCGGCCGCTCCGAAAACCAGGTCGCCGCTTCGGGCACGGCGGGCTCGTCGTCCCTGGGCGGCTCCTGGCGGATCCACCTCCACGCCTACGGCGAGCCCGAGAACCTACGGGTCGACCTCACCAGCGATCCCGCCCTCGCTCAGGACGACATCTTCCTCCTGCTCACCGTCGGCCTGACCCGCGCGGAGCTCGACCAGACCCGCAACGCAGGGCTGGGGAGCAGCGTGGCCCTGGAGGCGCTCGGGACTCTGTCGGGTGCGGATCAAGCGGTCACGGAGGTCGTCCCCGTGATCGATGACTTCCGCTTCGGCAGCGCCTACTCGACCCGGACGGGCCGCACGGAGCCCACGGTGACCATCGGCAAGCGCCTGAGCGACCGGATCCGCGCCAACGTGACCACCAGCCTCAGCGACTCCAGCGAGGTGCGTTCCAACTTGGAGTGGCGGATGTCACCGCGAGTGAGCATCGAGGGCGCCTACGACAACGTGAAGGACATCGGGGCCAACTCCCTCGGCAACGTGGGCGGCGACGTGCGCTGGCGCCTCGAGTTCGAGTGAGGGGCGGCGCCGACCTCCCCCAGCCCAGGCCCCGGCGCGCCCCTCGGGATCCTGCGGCCCCGGCGGTCGCAACGCTGCGGCTGACCCAGGCGGCGCGGCTGGCCCCGGCGGCGCGGCTGGCGGGGCCGACGCGATTGGAGTAGAGCCCAGACGCGACCCGTCCGTGGCGCGCTCCCCGAGAAAATCCCGTGAAAGTCCGACTCGTCCGCAATCTGAACTTCGAAGCCGCCCACCGCTTGCCCGAGGTGCCACCGGGCCACAAATGCGCGCGCCTGCACGGCCACAGCTTCAGGATCGACCTCACCGTCGAAGGAATGACGGACCTCCGCACGGGCTGGTTCATCGATTACGCGGTGATCGACGAGGCCTGGCAGCCGCTCTTCGAGCTGTTGGATCACAACTACTTGAACGAAATCGAGGGCCTCGAGAACCCGACGAGCGAGGTGCTCGCTGCCTGGCTCTGGGAGCGGCTCAAGCCGAAGCTCGAGTCGCTGACGATGGTCACGGTGCACGAGACCTGCGACGCGCGCTGCGAGTACTGGGGCGAGTGAACCCCGCGGCCCGGCCGCCGTTGGCAGGAGAAATGTCGATACGCGCCCGCGCCGAGGGACCTCCCGGCGGGGGCGCCGGGAGCTGGACGAATGAAGTACCTACACACGATGGTCCGGGTGAGCGACCTGGACGCCTCCCTCGCGTTCTATTGTGATCGGCTGGGGCTGCGGGAGCTGCGGCGCCGAGAGTCCCCTGCAGGGCGCTTCACCCTCGTCTTCCTGGCGGCGCCCGGCGACGAATCCGCTCAGATCGAGCTCACCTACAACTGGGATCCAGAGCCCCTGAGCGGCGGCCGCAACTTCGGGCACATCGCCTACGAGGTCGACGACATTTACGCCACGTGCCAGCGGCTCCTCGACGCGGGGGTGGTGATCCACCGTCCACCCCGGGACGGGCACATGGCGTTCATCCGCTCCCCCGACGGGATCTCCATCGAGCTGCTCCAAAAGGGTGAGGCGCTCCCGCCCGCAGAACCCTGGCGCTCGATGGGCAACACCGGCACCTGGTGAGGTCGGCGCTGCGCCATCCGCGGCGCGTCCCGAAGACGAGCGACCTGACCTCGCCGCGACTGTGGGGTACAACCAGCCCGTGAGGTCCGCCCAGCTTGCTCAGATCGCGTTCATCGTGCTCGCGTCGTTCTTCGTCTACGCCTTCGTGGCGACGGCCAAGGACAGCGAGAACCGTCGAGCGTGCAATGCCCTGTGTTCCATGCGCCCCAACTACGCGGCGCAGGAGCGGCGCGCTCCCGATTTCGAGCTGCCCACCATGTCTGGCGGCACCTGGAAGCTGAGCGACCACCGCGGGGAGGTGATCGTGCTCAACTTCTGGACGAAGACCTGCGCGCCTTGCTTGGAGGAGATGCCGTCCCTCGCCAAGCTCGGCCAGGCGCTGGGCGAGCGCCAGGGAGTGCGCTTGGTGACGATCACCACCGACGAGTCCGCCGAGGACGCCCGCAAGACCCTCGAGTCCCTGTTCGGGGGCGCTCCGCCCTTCGAGGTGCTCATCGACCCGGAGGGGAGCATCGTCACGGATCGTTTCGGTACGAAGCTCTTCCCTGAGACGTGGTTCATCGACCCACATGGCGTGATTCGTGCGCGCGTCGACGGCGCTCGGGACTGGTCCAACCCGCTGGTGGTGAGCTTCGTCCAGAGCCTGCGGAGCTCGCCGCAGTGCGACATCGAATTTTCTCGAGGCCAGGCTCGCGGAGAGCTCGCGGGCCTCTGTGAAGACGTCGTCCCTAGCTTTTGACGCTCCAGCGCGCCGATCGACGACGGACGGCTCGGCGCGTCGAAGGGGAATCGTCGAACGCGACCGCCAGCACGACACGGTTCCCTTCTGTGCTCCGTCCTGCTAGGGGGCCGCGGCCGACGTCGGCTCCCGTGCGCCTCCGCTGCGGAAGCTCGACCTTCGGTGTAGCTTCCCCGGCAGGAGGTAGAATCCGGATGCATCGAGCTTATGAGACGACCAACCTCTTCGTGGACCGCGCGTTCGACGTGCTCAAGCTCGGAGAGTCGTACAGAACGTTGCTGATCACCCCGAAGCGGGAGCTGCGCGTCGAGCTGAACATCGAGATGGATGACGGCAGCATCGGCAACTTCAGCGGCTATCGCATCCAGCACGACAACTCCCGCGGCCCCTTCAAAGGCGGCCTGCGTTACCATCCAGAGGTCGACCTCGACGAGGTGCGCTCCCTGGCGAGCCTCATGACCTGGAAGACGGCCCTCGTGAACGTGCCCTACGGCGGCGCCAAGGGCGGCATCCAGTGTGATCCCTCCCAGCTGAGCCCTCGCGAGCTCGAGCGCCTGACGCGGCGATTCGTCGAGGGGATCGCGATCGCCATCGGCCCCGACGTCGACATCCCCGCGCCTGACATGAACACCAACCCGCAGGTCATGGGTTGGATCTTCGATCACTACAGCCGCCTCCGCGGCTACGCCCCCGCCGTGGTGACCGGCAAACCCATCGAGCTCGGCGGCTCTCAGGGGCGCTCGGCGGCGACGGGCCGTGGCTGCATGATCACCATCCGCCAAGTGCTCGAGGACGCCGGAGAGCGGCTCGAAGGACAGCGCTTCGCCATTCAAGGCTTTGGAAACGTCGGGAGCTGGCTCGCCCGCTTGTTGTACGCCGAGGGCGCGAAGGTGACCGCCGTGAGCGACGTGCATGGCGGCGCGTTCTGCGGTGACGGGCTCAACGTCGACGCGCTCGTGCAGCACGTCTCGGAGACGGGCAGCGTCGTCAATTTCCCCGGCTCCGAGCCGATCAGCAACAGCGAGCTCCTCTCCGTCGACTGCGACGTGCTCGTGCCCGCGGCGCTGGGCCACGTGCTCACGGACAGGAACGCCAACGACGTGCGCGCCAAGTACGTCCTCGAGGCCGCCAATGCGCCGACCACCGCGGACGCGGATGACATCCTCTCCCGCCGCGGGGTGCAGTGTATCCCCGACATCCTGGCCAACGCGGGCGGGGTCGCGGTGAGCTACCTCGAGTGGACCCAGAACCGCCAGGCGCAGGAGTGGCCAGAGCACCGGGTGAACCAGAGCCTCGAGGAGCACATGGTCGCGGCGCACCGGGCCGCGGTGCGCACGATGCAAGAGTATGGCTGCTCCATGCGCACGGCCTCGTTCGTCGTCGCCGTGCAGCGGGTAAAGAGAGCCACGGATCTGCGCGGCCTGGGCTGATCCGCAGCCGATCTGCGGGGTTGGGCTGCGCTCACGGAGGCTCGTGGGCGCAACCACGTAGCGCCCGCGGCACCCGCGGCCGGGCTCCGGCGCTGGGCCCCCGTGCGGGACTCGCCGTGCTGGGCCCCCGTGCGGAGCTTCGACGGAGCGGGCCCGAGAAGGACGCCGCTTCGGGGGTGTTCGCACACCAGAAGCGGCGCACGATGAAGGGACACCGCGCGGCGCCCGGCGAGACCAGCTCACGCGCGGGCAGGCGCGCAGAGCGGGCGCTCGGAGGACACGGAGGTTGGTCTTTCGGCCCCCGCTCACTAGGAAGGGCCGAGATGAGCGAGCGACGCCGCCGAAACCGCCTGGCCGAAGAGACCAGCCCCTACTTGCTCCAGCACGCCAACAATCCGGTGGACTGGTACCCGTGGGGCCCGGAGGCGCTGCAACGCGCCCGAGAGCTGGACCGCCCCATTCTGCTAAGCATCGGCTACTCCGCGTGCCACTGGTGCCACGTGATGGAGCGCGAGTCCTTCGAAAACGAGGCGATCGCGCGCCTCATGAACGAGCACTTCGTGTGCGTGAAGGTGGACCGGGAGGAGCGCCCGGATCTCGACGACATCTACATGGCGGCGACCGTGGCCCTCTCGGGGAGCGGCGGCTGGCCCATGACGGTGTTTCTCACCCCTGACCAGGAGCCGTTCTTCGCCGGGACCTACTTCCCTCCCGAGGATCGCTACGGGCGACCTGGTTTCCCGGCCCTGCTCACGCGCGTCGCCGACCTGTGGCGCTCGGACCGCCCGACGTTGCTCGAGCAGGCGAGACAGCTCACCGAGCAGGTGCGGAGCGCCGCCCGACCCACTCCGGCGGGGCCCGTCTCCCGGGACACGTTGCGCCAGGCCTACCGTGCCCTCGCCCGCGACTTCGATCCTACCTTCGGCGGGTTCGGCGGCGCGCCCAAATTCCCCGCGAGCGCCGCTTTGTCCCTCCTGCTCCGCTACTACCGCCTGTCGGGGGACGAGCACGCCTTGCTCATGGTGCGCCGCAGCCTCGATGGCATGAAGAACGGCGGGCTCTACGACCAGCTGGGAGGAGGCTTCGCCCGCTACTCCGTCGACGCGCGCTGGCTCGTGCCCCACTTCGAGAAGATGCTGTACGACAACGCGCAGCTCTCCGACATGTACCTGGAGGCGTACGCCGCGACGGGTGATCCGGAGTATCGGCGGGTCGCCCGAGAGACGCTGGATTACATCGCGCGGGACATGCAGGGACCGTCCGGCGGCTATTTCTCATCGAGCGACGCCGACAGCGAAGGGGAGGAGGGCAAGTACTTCGTGTGGCGCCTGGACGAGGTGCGCGCGGTGCTCGAGGATCCCCTCGCCGAGCGTTTCTGCCTCTTCTTCGGCGTGACGGCCGCGGGCAACTGGGAGGGGGCGAACGTCCTGCACACTCCCCATCCGCTGGCCCACGTCGCGCGGGAGCTCGGCGTCGACGTCGCGGAGCTGTCCGAGTCTCTGCGCGAGGCGCGCGCGCTCATGCTCGAAGCGCGACAAGAGCGGGTCGCCCCCGCCGTGGACGACAAGGTACTCGTGGCCTGGAACGGGCTCATGATCCGCGCGATGGCCCACGGCTACCGCCAGCTGGGCGATCAGCGACACCTCGCCTCCGCGCGCAGAGCCGCCGACTTCGTGCTGCGCGAGCTCCGCCGCCCGGATGGCGGGCTGTTCCGGACGGCGCGGAGCGGGCACGCCCACCTGGATGGCTACCTGGAAGACTACGCCTACTTCGTCGACGGGCTCGTCAGCCTCTACGAGGTGAGCGGCGCGCCCGAGTACCTCGCCGCTGCCCGAGAGCTCGCCGACCGCATGGTGGCGGACTTTGCGCCTCCGCGGACCGCCGACGGCGCGCTGGTGCCGGGAGAGGCCGGGGCTTTCTATCACACCGCGCACTCCCACGAGCCCCTGCTGACACGCACCCGGGAGGGTCACGACGGAGCTCTGCCCAACCCCAACGCCGTCGCGTGCCGGGCCCTGGGGCGCCTGGCGGCGCACCTGGACCGGGACGACCTCCGTCGCGTCGCCCTCGACGCGACCCTCGCCTATGGCAGCCAGGTGAAGCGGCAGCCCCGCGCCTTCGCGACGCTCCTCTGCGCGGCGGACTTCCTCCTGGAGCCACCCCTCGAGATCGTGCTCGCCAGCGATCCGGACAGCGTCGGGGCAGAGGACCTCGCGGCGGCGATCGCGAGCTCGTACCTGCCGAACCGGATCGAGGCGCGCGCGACGACCGAGCTGGCGCAGGATCCCGCAGCTCCACCGCTGGTGCGGGGGAAGACCCCCGTGAGCGACCGCGCCGCCGTCTACGTGTGCGAGGGGTTCTCCTGTCGAGCTCCTTTGACGGAGCCGGAGGCGGTGCGCGACGCCCTGCTCGACGCCGAGCGAGCAAACCGCGCGCGCGCGCGACACGAGCTGGGGCGCCAACGCGTCCCTGGCCGCGCCACCGTGGAGGGGACCCTGCGCCTCACCGAGCGCTCCGGGCTCGGCGCCGCCGCCTACACTGCGCTGCCTCCAGGCGCAGAGACCGCGCTCTCCGTGAGCCGCGTCGGGTTCGGTGGTTATCGCGTGGGCCTCGACCACCCCGACCATCGCGCCGCCCTGAGGGAGGCCCTGGAGCGGGGCGTGAACCTGTTCGACACCGCCCCCAGCTTCGCTCTCGGCGACAGCGAGCGGGCGCTCGGCGAGGTCCTCGCCGAGAGCATCGCCTCCGAGCGCGTGACACGTGACGAGATCGTCCTGGTGACGAAGGTGGGGGTAGCTCAGGGACCCGATAGCGAGCGCATCGCGCAGCGCGCACGAGAAGGCCGCCCATTCCGCGCCGCCGTGTCCCTCGGCGGTGAGGGAGCCGCAGGGCCCGCGTACTGTCTCGATCCCGAGTTCTTGCAGGATCAACTGACGGGTTCCCTCGAGCGGCTCGGGGTCGAGCACGTCGAGGTGTGCCTCGTGCAGAACCCGGAGCACCTGTTGCTGGCGGCTCCCCTCGACGATCCCGAGGCGGCGGCGCAGGCGCGCCGGGAGCTCCTCGCGGCCCTGGAGGCGGCCTTCCGCCACCTGGAGGGGGAGGTCGCCTCTGGCCGCGTCGCGCTCTACGGCGTGAGCACGAACGTCGCGGCGCGGCCCCCCAGCGATCCTTCGCGGATCGGTCTCGAGGAGCTCGCCGCGGCGGCCGTCCGCGCCGGCGGCTCCTCCCACCACTTCCGAGTGATCGAGCTCCCCCTCAACCTCGCCGAGCCCGGCGCCCTGCAGGCGCCCCTCGGACAGCGGTCCCCTCTGGACATCGCGGTGGCCCAGGGCTGGGCGGTGCTCACCTGTCGCCCCCTCAACGCTCTCGTCGGCGACGCCGTCGTGCGGCTCGCCGAGCCTGAGCCTTCGAACGGGCCCCCTCTGGAGCTCGACGGAGCGCGCGAGCGCGTCGCCCGCCTGGAGCAGGAGTTCGAGTCACGGTTCGCTCCCGAACTGCGGGCGGCGGGGATGCTCACGGACGAACCCCTGTTCTCCTTCGGGGGGCCTCTGGGGCGTGGCGTGGAGCGCGCCGCGAGCGTCCAGCAGTTCGACCACATCGAAGGGACGTTCGTGACCCCGCGGCTCCGCGACCTGTTCGCGCGCCTCGAGCACCTGTTCCCTGATCGAGGGGCCACTGATCGAGGGGCCACCGACCCGGATCACACACCCCCGGACCGTGAGGCCTTCGTCAGCTGGCGGAACCGTTACATCGAAGCGATCGGGCCGTGGCTCGCTGCCACGCGCGCCCACGCGGGTGAGGGCAATCAGCGCCTGCTCACGCGGCTCACCGAGGAGCTCGCCCAGGGCGGGGAGCTCGCGCTGGCCTGGGGCGGGGAGCTCGGGAGAGCGCCCTGGCCCCAGCGCGCCCTGGCCTTGGTCCGCGGCGTCGAGGGAGTCACCAGCGTGCTGGTGGGCATGCGACGCGCCGCTTATGTGAGTGACGCCATCGCCAGCCTGCGCCTCCCCGTGCCCGCCGGGGTGCGACACACCCTCGCGCGCCTCCCGCCGGCTCTGTAACGATCGACTCTCGGTGCGAGCTCCGGAAGCCCATGGGCTCCGACCGGGGGCCCGCCTTTCCTTCCCTCTGCCGTTGGACTATAGGGTGCCCGCTTCAGGGCCTGCCTGGTTTTCCGGGGGAAGCCGCGCGGGACGGGTCGAAGGTTGTTGGCTGACCGTCCGTTGTACGGACGAGGGAACCGAGGGAACTGCATGGAATCGTTGATCTACGCCGCGCCCATCGCTGGCCTCCTGGCGCTGGCGTTCGCGTTCGTCAAGACGAGCTGGGTCAATCGGCAAGAGGCTGGCGACGCCCAGATGGTCGAGATCGCCGGGCTCATCCGCGAAGGAGCGATGGCCTTCTTGGCTCGCGAGTACAAGGCGCTCGCCCTGTTCGTGGCGCTCGTCGCCGTGCTCTTGGCCTGGGGCAACATGGGCGATGGCGTCGATCGCAGCCCCATCATCGCGCTGTCCTTCGTAGCTGGCGCCGCGACCTCGGCGCTCTCCGGATATTTCGGGATGCGCGTCGCCACCGCCGCCAACGTCCGCACCACCGCCGCGGCCCGGCAAGGACTCGCCCCCGCACTGGCAGTGGCCTTCTCGGGTGGATCCGTGATGGGGATGAGCGTCGTCGGTCTGGCCCTGGTGGGGCTCGGCGGGCTCTATCTGCTCTTCACCCTGGCGCTGTTCCCCGAAGCGGGGCAGCTGGCCACCACGGTCAACGTGCTCACCGGATTCTCCATGGGCGCGTCGACCATCGCCCTGTTCGCCCGCGTGGGCGGTGGCATCTACACGAAGGCCGCCGACATCGGCGCGGACCTCGTCGGCAAGGTCGAGAGCGGACTGCCCGAGGACGACCCACGGAACCCCGCGGTCATCGCGGACAACGTCGGTGACAACGTCGGCGACGTCGCCGGTATGGGCGCGGATCTGTACGAGTCCTTCGTCGGCGCCATCATCGGCGCCATGGTCCTCGGGCTGGGCGCCGCGGCGGTGAGCGACGGCACCAGCGTCGGGCCCGTCGTCCTCCCGCTCGTGATCGCCGGCGGCGGCACCATTTGTTCGATCCTGGGCACCTTCGTGGTGCGCACCAAGGAGGGCGGCAACCCTCAGGTCGCCCTCGACATGGGCGCCTTCGGGGCCGCCGCCCTCATGACGGTTGCTACCTTCGTGCTGTCGAAGCTGCTGTGGCCCGAGGCCGGAACGCAGATGGGCGGCTCCCTCGTGACCTGGCTCGACGTCGGCATCGCCACCGTGATCGGCCTCGCGACTGGCGTGGCCGTCGGCCTCATCACGAGTTACTACTGCTCCCTCGGCAAGGGTCCGGTGAACGGCATCGCCGAGCAGTCCAAGACCGGGTACGCCACGAACATCATCGCGGGCCTCGGTCTCGGCATGCAGTCGACGGCGGCGCCCATCCTCTGCATCGTCGCGGGCGTGATCGGCTCGGCGGCGGTGGCGGGCCTGTACGGCGTGGCCATCGCGGCCCTCGGCATGCTGTCCACGACGGGCATCCAGCTCGCAGTCGACGCTTATGGGCCCATCGCCGACAACGCCGGCGGCATCGCCGAGATGAGCCACCAGGCCCCCGAGGTCCGTGAGCGCACCGACAAGCTCGACGCCGTCGGCAACACCACCGCCGCCATCGGCAAGGGCTTCGCCATCGGCTCCGCTGCGATGACCGCCCTCGCGCTGTTCGCCGCCTTCTCCCAGCAGGCGAAGATCGAAGGCATCGACGTCTCCAAGCCCCTCGTGATCGGTGGCGTGTTCGTGGGCGGGATGCTCCCGTTCCTCTTCTCCGCGCTAGCGATGAGCGCCGTGGGTGAGGCCGCGATGGACATGATCGAGGAGGTGCGGCGGCAGTTCCGTGAAATCCCGGGCCTGCTCGAGGGCACGGCGAAGCCGGACACCGCGCGCTGCGTGGATATCTCGACCAGCGCCGCCATCCGGCGCATGGTCCTGCCGGGGTCGCTGGCTGTCGTGACGCCGGTGGTGGTGGGCTTCGCCGCTGGACCGGAGGCCCTCGGTGGCCTGCTCGCGGGCGTTACGGTGGCGGGCGTGTTGCTCGCGCTCTTCATGAGCAACGCAGGCGGCGCTTGGGACAACGCGAAGAAGTCCTTCGAGGCCGGCGGCTTCACGATGCGAGACGGCAGCGTCCACGAGAAGGGCTCCGAGGCTCACAAGGCAGCGGTCGTGGGGGACACCGTCGGTGACCCCTTCAAGGACACGGCGGGCCCGTCCTTGAACATCCTCGTCAAGCTCATGAGCGTGGTCGCGCTGGTCATCGCGCCTCTCATCGCCCTCTGAGCCTCATCCAGACGGGGGCGCGCTGACGAGGCGCCACGGAGACAGCGTGACGAACGAAGCGGGGGAGACCGACCAGGTCCTCCCCCGCTGCGTTTCTGGGAACATGTGACTCCCGAGCGGAGTCGCGTCAGCCAGCGCTGCAGAACCCGTTGAGCTCGTCGACGACCTTGTCCTCCGTCGCGACGGCGTCATCGATCTTCTTCCCGGCTGCCTCCAGCGCCTTCTGGAGCTGCACGGCCTTCTCGAGGAGGACGACCTTCTCCTTCACCACCTTGATGAGCTCGGTCGTGGCCGTCTTCACGGGGCCATCGGCGAGCTCGAGCTTCTCGAGATCTGCGCCCATCTTGGCGAAGGCCGGGCCGACCTGCTCGTCCGTGAGGCTGTCCGGAAACGCGTCGAAGATAGCCGCGATCTTGGGGCAGTCGTCCGACGGCTGCTCACAGGCGGTCACGACCGCGCCTTGGGCGCCCTGCAGGGCCTCGAGCGTCGCCTCGATCTTGGTGTCGGTCAGTTCGCCAGCCGCCTCCACCTGGCTCACGATCTCCTTACCACCCTCCTCGACCTGCTTGAGCATGCCCACATAGGCTGCCACCAGGGGCTTCAGGCCGTCCGTGCCGACGCTCAGCGCCTCGAGCTTCCGTGTGGCGTCCTGAACGGCGGTCACCATCGCCTGCGCTTGCCTGCCCTCTTCTCCGGGATCGTTCGCCGCGCGCAGATCGCGCTCGATCTTGTGCAAGGCGTCGACGTTCTCGTTCACGATGTCCGCGACCTGGTTGCACTCCTTGACCTTGCTGTTGCAGCCAACCACGAAGGCTCCACAGAGGAGGAGCGCGGCTGCTGTGATGAGCTTTGTTTTCAAAGGTTCCCTTTCTTCTGAGGTGCCATGGTGAGCGCCCACAGCGACGGGCGACGCTCACGCGCGGCGCCAGCCTCCTCACATACAATGGCCCAGGCCTTCAAGTCGACGGCGCTCACGTCACGCCCTCGACGAAGGACGCGCGCTCTTCCAGCCGCACGACAACGCCTCCGCACGACGAGCCGCGCTCGGTGCAGCGCCGCCGGGGCTGGCGCTACGGCCGCAAAGCCCTAGGTTAGAGCGCCCTACGCCCAAAGCCTGCCCAAAGCCGCTCGACCTTCCCCTCCGTGCCAACTCGCCCCGCGCTCTCCGAACGGACCCTCGTCTTCCTCGTGGGAGCCGTACAGTTCGTCAACATCCTCGATTTCGTCATCGTGATGCCCTTGGGGCCGGACTTCGCCGCCGCCCTTGGTATTCCCACGTCCCACATCGGGGTCATCGGCGGTAGCTACACGGCCGCTGCCGCGGTCGCCGGGCTAGTGGGCTCCCTCTTCCTGGACCGCTTCGATCGTCGCTCCGCCTTGGGGGTGGCCATGCTGGGCTTGATGGTCGGCACCGCAGCGGGCGGGTTCGCCACCGGCTTGTGGAGCCTCCTCGGGGCTCGCATCTTCGCTGGCGCCTTCGGTGGCCCTGCCACGTCCATCGCCCTGGCCATGATCGCCGACACGGTCCCCCTGGAGCGTCGCGGCAAGGCGATGGGGGCGGTGATGGGGGCCTTCGCTGCGGCGTCCGTGCTCGGCGTGCCGGCGGGGCTCGAGCTGGCGCGCCTCATCAGCTGGCGCGCCCCCTTCTTCGCCGTCGCTGCCCTCAGCTTGCTCGTGACCTCCGGAGTCCTCTTCCGATTACCACCGATGTTGAGCCACCGAGTGCGAGCCACAGAGCGGCGCGGCGAGCGACGTGTCCCGCTGCTCGACTCGCTGACGCTGCGCTCCTTGAGCGGCACGGCGCTCATCTCGCTCGGCGTCTTCGCCATCGTCCCGAACCTCTCGACCTACGTGCAGCACAACCTGGGCTATCCGAGGGAGCACCTGGGCGTCCTGTACATGGTCGGTGGGGTCGCCAGCTTCATCGCTACGCGCGTCGCCGGGACGCTGGTGGACCGCTACGGCGCGACGCTCCTCGTCACCCTCGGCACCACCCTCTTCGCGGGCACGTGCGTGTGGGGGTTCGTGTGGACGGGCGCGCCGGTGCCGGTCTTACCGTTCTTCGTCCTGTTCATGTTGTCGGGCAGCGTGCGCAACGTCCCTCTGCAGACGCTCGCCTCTCGGGTGCCACGACAAGAGCAGCGCGCCCGCTTCATGTCTGCCCAGTCAGCCACCCAACACATGGCCTCGGCGACGGGCGCGTCGGTCTCTTCGCTGTTCTTGACGGCGGCGCCCGACGGGAAGCTCATCGACATGGACCGGATCGCGCTGGCTGCCGCCGCGGTTGCCCTCGTCGTGCCCTGGGTCGCCCGCTCCGTGGAGCGCCACGTTCGTGCTCGAGAGCTCTCCGTGGCCAGCGCGGGTGCGGCGAAGTCACCGCCCGTGAGCGTCCCGACGAGCTAGCTTGTCGAGCGCTCACGGCGAAGCGCTGCGGATCGCGTGTCAATCCGTCGGAGTCTCCGCATTGACACGGGGATCTCCCTTGCTATTGACTCATCATGTGGGAGGGGAGGATGGATCTGGCGCGAGCCAGCCGTGTCACTAGTTGGGCAGACACCGGGTAGGCCGCCCATGAAGTCGGCGAAGCATGAACCGGCAGCCCCGGAGGCTCGGAGCGCGCACCTTGGGGAGCCGCTGGATCAGCTCGCGACCGGAGGGGGCGATGACCAGTTCGGCGTCCTCGCAGAGGCTCTGCCCGCTCTGGTCGTCGTGCTCGATCCCGATCTGAAGCCCATCTATGTGAACCGCCGCTGGCGCGAGTTCTACGGCACCACCATCGAGGCAGCGCACGCGGTGAGATACACAGGGCTGGTCCACCCCGACGACCTCGCTGGGGTGGGCAGCGCGTGGAGCTCCAGCATCCCGCAAGGCCGCCCCTTCGAGGCAGAGTGTCGGCTGCTCCGTCGCGACGGGGAGACGCGCTGGCACCTCGTGAGGACCGTCCCGGTCCACGACGACGCAGGGAACGTCAAACAGTGGTGTTCGACCCTGACGGACATCGACGACATCAAGCGGGCAGAGCAGGCGCGCCGGGAGTTCGACGAGCGCTACCACGCGCTCTTCGGGGCCATCGACGAGGGCTTCGCGATCATCGAGCTCCTGTTTGACGAGGAAACGCGTTGCCGCGACTTCACCTTCCTCGAGACGAACTCGTCCTTCGAGCGGCAGACGGGGTTCCGCGATGTGCTCGGGGTGACGGGGCGCGAGCTGGTCCCCGAGCTGGACGATTCTTGGTTCCGCATCTACGGAGACGTGGCGCTCACCGGTAAGCCGCATCGCTTCGACAAGGCCGTCCCGGCGCTGGGGCGCTGGTTCAGCGTCTACGCCTTGCGCGTGGGGGCCGTGCACGAGCGCAAGCTCGCGGTCGTCTTCTCCGATGTGACAGAGCAGCGGCGCCGCGAGCTCGCTCTGCGTGAGAGCGAAGAGCGCTTCCGGACTCTGGCGGACAACATCGCCCAGCTCGCCTGGATGATGGACGCTCACGGGGTGCCCTTCTGGTACAATCAGCGCTGGTACGATTACACGGGGTCCGTCCAGGGCGAGGAGGACGTCGTCCGAGGCGTTCATCCGGCTCACGCGGAGCGTGTTCGGCGCAAACTCCAGCAATGCATAGCGAGCGGTGAACCTTGGGATGACACGTTCCCGCTCCAAGGCGCGGACGGCCAGCATCGGTGGTTTCTGGCGCGCGCAGGGCCCATCCACAACGACGCGGGTGAGGTCGTGCGCTGGTTCGGGACTCACACGGACATCACCGAGCACCGCCGCGCTCAGGAGGCGCTCACGGAGGCAGACCGGCGCAAGGACGAGTTCCTGGCGGTCCTGGCACACGAGCTCCGCAACCCCCTCGCGCCCGTGCGCAGCGCAGCGGACCTGCTGAGCGCGCGGGGTTCGCGCGCTCCAGAGCTGCAGCGCGCCAGCCAGATCATCGGACGCCAGGTGAACCACATGAGCCGCCTCATCGACGATCTCCTCGACGTGTCACGGGTGGCCAGGGGTCAAATCCAGCTGCGCGTCGAGCTCTGTGACCTAGCGCAGATCGTCCGTACGGCCGCCGAGGACTATCAGAGCACCTTCGACGAGACGGGGGTCGCTCTCCACGTACTGGCTCCCGCCGCGGTCTGCGTCCGGGGAGATCCGGTGCGCCTGAGCCAGATGGTCGACAACCTGCTGAGCAACGCCGCGAAGTTCACGTGCCAGGGCGGGCGCGTCGACGTCGAGGTGGGCTTGGACGCCACCGTGAAGCGAGCGCACGTGATCGTCAGGGACACGGGCGTAGGGATCGGTTCTTCGATGCTCGAGCGCTTGTTCGTCCCGTTCAGTCAAGCCGACACCACCCTCGATCGCCGTCGGGGCGGGCTCGGGCTCGGGCTCGCGCTGGTGAAGAGCTTGGCGACCATGCACGGCGGCACGGTGACGGCGGAGAGCCCTGGGCTGGGCCGAGGCGCGACCTTCGCCCTGCGCTTCCCGCTGGTGGACCAGCCAGAGCCCCAGGAGCAGCAGCGCTCCTCGTCCGGGGCGGGCGCCGAGGAGACGAAGCAGAGGAGGCTCCGCATCACGGTGATCGAGGACAACGTGGACGCCGCCGAGCTGCTTCAGCTGCTCCTCGAGATGATGGGGCACGAGGTGCACGTCAGCTACGACGGGACGACCGGCGTCGAGCTCTCGAAGCAGACGCGCCCGGACGTGGTGCTCTCGGACATCGGGCTCCCGGGCCCCCTGGATGGCTATGGCGTGGCGCGGACCCTGCGCGCCGATCCGACGCTCGGTGCCACCTTCCTCGTGGCGCTGAGCGGCTATGGCCAACAGGAAGATCGCCGCCGCGCCGCGGAGGCCGGCTTCGACGCACACCTGGTCAAGCCCGCCCAGTACGAGGACCTCCACGGGCTGCTCGCCTCGGTGTCCACGTCGAGGTGATCAGCGCGCGCAGGCGTTCGAGGCCTCGTCCCCGAGCACGACCTGCTCGAGCACGCGGCGCACGTCGAGGAACGCCCGCTGCAAGGCGCGCAGATCCCGCAGGTTCGGGCCCTCCCCTACCTCCCGCTCGATGCGCTCGGCGAACTGCGCCATTTCGAGGGCCCCGAAGTTGGCGGAGGAGCCCTTCACGGCGTGGGCGAGCCGCCGCACCAGCTCCCGATCGCCCGCGCTGACCGCCTCCCGCAGACCTTCGAGGCGCACCCCCATGTCCGCCAGGAAGATAACGCTCAACTCTCGCAAGATCGCGACGGATCCGGCTTGCTGCACCAGCTCTTCGATGCGGTCCAGATCCAGGATCCCGGACGCATCCGCCAACACCGCCGCCAGGCCGGCCCCCGAGGTCATCGCGGCCTCGGCGCGCCGGGCGCTCGGTCCACTCGAGCTCGAGCCCGGAGAGCCTAGGCCGTCCGATGCCGGGACAGTGAGGGGCGCTGGCTCCTCGGCCTCATCGAGCTCCTCGGGGTCCTTCGTCTCCGCGTGCTCCGATTCCCGTGAGGGGGCCGCCGCAGCGAGCGGGAGTGTGGGCGGATCGGGATCGACCGGGTGCCCCGTTGCGCTGGAGAACGACAGCTCGAGCCAGTGCTCGAGGGTGCGGCGCAGGGTGTCCATGCTCACGGGTTTCGCGAGCAGCTCGTCCATGCCCGCGTCTTCACAGCGGCCGCGATCCGCGTGCTGCGCGTTCGCGCTGAGCGCCAAGATGGGGAGGCTACCGAAGGGCTCCTGCAGCGCGCGGATCTCCCGGGCCGTCGTGAGGCCGTCGAGCTCTGGCATCTGCACGTCCAGCAGAACGAGATCCGGCTCGAACCCTCCGATCGCCTCGAGAGCCGCTCGCCCGTTCGGCACCGCGCGGACCACGCAGCCCAGGAGCTCGAGGCTGCGGGTGATGAAGGATCGGTTGAAGTCGTTGTCCTCCGCCACCAGCAGGCGTGGCGCCCCTCGGCGGCAAGGGCGCGGACCCCGGGCGGGGGGCGGCGGCGACTCCACGGCCTGCAGGCGCACCGAGAAGGAGAACTCGCTGCCCCGCCCGGGGGCGCTCGACACCTCGAGCTGTCCTCCCATCGCGCCCACGAGCTTCTGGGCCAGAGAGAGACCCAGGCCGATCCCCCCATGACGGCGCGACAGCGAGTCGTCGAGCTGCTGGAACGGGGCAAAAATGCGCTCGAGCGCCCCCCGCGGCAGCCCCGGCCCCGAGTCGAGGACGGCGCAGCGCAGCGTCAGCTCTCCCTCACCTGGGACGCTCTCGAGGCGCAGGGACACCCGCACGAACCCCTCACGGGTGAACTTCAAGGCGTTGTCGACGAGCACGTCGAGGACCTGCTCGATGCGGTGGGCGTCGCCAGCGACTCGCTTCGGCAGACGGCCGTCGACGTGGAGCTCGAGGGCCACGCCGCTCGTGTCCGCCTGGCGTCGATGGCGGGCGAGCACGTCGACCAACAGCAGCTCGAGATCGAAGGGGCGTCGCACGAGCCCGAGCTCGCCCGCCTCCGCGCGGCAGTAGTCGAGGATATCGTCGATCGTGCGGATCAAGTCGAGCGCCGCCTGTTTGCCGGCGGTGAGGGTGCCGCGGCGCTCACCGTCCATGCCCCCCGCGTCGAGCAGCTCTAGGCACCCGACGATCACCGCGATCGGGGTGCGCAGCTCGTGGCTCATCGTCCCCAAGAACGACTCGAACACCCGCTCGGCGCTGCGCGCCTCGTCGCTCAGCCGCCCGATCACCTTGTGCGAGCGCGCCGCCACTTCCTCCTCGCGGAGCCGGAGCACCTCCGAGATCGCCTCCAGACACGGGGCCCAGCTGGCGGCGCTGGGAGCGACGTTCGGGCCAATTCCGAGGGGCGCCAGGGCCTCGAGGAGCGCCGGATCCAGATCCCCGGGCCGCTGGGTCACGCGACGTCCTGCGACAGCTCCAAGCTCGCGATGCGCCGGTACAACGTCGCGCGGCCGATGCCCAACATCTTCGCGGCCTTGCTGACGCTGCCCTGGGTCACCTTGAGCGCGTGTTGGATCGCCCTGCGCTCGAGCTCTCGCAAGGGCACCACCTCGTCCTCCGGGAACTCCTCTGCCCAGCGACCTCCGCTCGGCCGATCCGGCGCCGGCGGCAGCGCCGGCAGAACCCCACAGCGAATGTCCGCGGGCAGGTCGGAGAGCTTCACCATGTCGCTAGAGCAAGCCAGGAGGCTGCGGTGCACGACGTTCTCCAGCTCACGCACGTTGCCCGGCCACGAGTGGCGCGTCAGGGCGTCGAGGGCCTCCGGCTCGATGCGCTCGACGCGCCGCCCCACGTCCGACGACAGCTTGCGCAGGAAGTGACCCACGAGCACGGGGATGTCCTCTTTGCGCTGACGCAGCGGCGGCAGGTGGATCGGATACACCACCAGGCGGAAGTACAGGTCTTCGCGGAACCGCCCCGCCTCCACCTCGTCACGCAGATCCCGGTGGGTGGCGCAGACGATGCGGACGTCCACGGGCGTCTCGACGGAGCCCCCCACGCGTCGGATGGTGCGCTCCTGCAAGGTGCGCAAGAGCGCCGCCTGGGTCGCCAGGCTCATCTCGCCGAGCTCGTCCAGGAACAGGGTCCCGCCGTGCGCCTGCTCGAAGCGACCGCGCCGCATCTGGGTGGCGCCGGTGAACGCGCCCCGCTCGTGGCCGAAGAGCTCCGACTCCTGGAGCGACTCGGGGATGCCGGCGCAGTTGATGGCCACGAACGGCCCATGCTTGCGGGGCCCGCCGTTGTGGATGGCCCGCGCCACCAGCTCCTTACCCGTCCCGCTCTCTCCGAAGATGCACACCGCCACGTCGCTCTCGAGCACCCGCGTCACCTGTTGGGCGAGCTCCCGCATCGGACGCGACTGACCCACGATGGACCCCAGCACGGTCTTCTCCCCCAGCGCCGAGCGGAGGCGCTTCACGCTCAACGCCAAGGAACGTCGCTCCTTGGCGCGACCGACGGCGTGCAGGAGGCGGTCACAATCGAGGGGCTTGGTGACGTAGTCGTAGGCGCCGGCCCGCATCGCGGCCACCGCCGTCTCCACCTCCCGCTGGGCGGTCACCACGATGGTGGGCATCTCCGCATCCAGCGCCCTCAGGTGACGGATCACCTCGATCCCCGACACGTCCCCGAGCCCGAGGTCGACGCAGGCGATCGCCGGGGGTTCACCGGGATGCTCGACGGCGTCCCGACCACAGACGAACTCCACGGTCCGGTAGCCGGCCCGCTCGAGCCAGAACCTCATGAGTCGTCGGGCGGTGGGGTCGTCATCGACGATGGCCACCAGCTCGGGACGCAGACCAGACTGGGGCTTCGACGAAGGTGGCGCGGCCGAGCGCGGCGCACCGCCTTCCTCCTCGGGCACCAGCTCGGAATCTCGTGCAGCTGCAAGTTCCTCGCCCATGGTCACGGAGGAAATACGCCCGCGCCCTCCCCATCTTTACGGCGCCGACCATTCGCGCGCCCTGGCCCCTCGAAACGGAGCCACGAAACCCACCGCCCCGACCCGACATCACTGCTCCGGCACCCCGACCAGACAGCGCTCAGCGCGCCCACGGAGCTCGGCTCTCTCCCCCGACACCGGAGCCCCCCTCGACACCCCCCCGGGAATGGTGTGGTGCTCCCCCGAGCTCCAACTGCCGGGCGCCGGGATGGACCACCGCCCCGAGCCCAGTTACGCTCGGGACATCATGCGCATTCGGACCGGCACGATCGAGCGGCTGCGAGACGCACTCCTCGAGAGCGGGCGCCGCGGCAGCGCCGTACTGTCTTCTGCCTACGAGACCTTGGCCCGCGCGGGGCTCCTCACGGAGCAGGAGAAGGCGGCGTTGCAGCGTGTCGATCCCGTCGCAGAGACGATGTTCCTCATGATGGCCGCGGACGGCACGCTGGCGGACACGGAGCGGGACGCGGTGCAGGGCGCCATCCGCGGGTTGACCGGCGACGTGCTCCACTCCGGGACGATCGACTTCATGCTCCAGACGTATGCTGGACGTCTGGCCGTGCAGGGCCGGGAGGCGCGCCTCCGGGAGATCGCTCAGGAGCTGTCCTCTCAGCCGAGCGAAGCAGAGAGCGCCTTCGCCCTCGCCGCCGCGGTCGCCCTCGCCGACGATCAGGTGGCGGACGAGGAGAACCACCTGATCGACGAGCTCGCCCGCTGGTTCGGCTTCTCCGAAGAGGAGGCGAACGGGATCCTCGAGCGCCTCTCCAAAGATCCGGACTGAGGCCCGTCGACAGGGCCGTCGACAGGCTCGTCGATAGGGCCATCGACCTACGGTCCCGTCCGTACGATCGCCGGGACTCCGACGCTCCGGCTGGGGCGACACGACGTGGGAAACACGACGCGGGATACATGTCTGGGGCGACCGCCGACCGAGCGCTCCAGATCTCGACAGTCCCGCCGCGACCTGCCTAAACTCGGCATCGTGAAAATTGCTGTAGTTGGTACGGGCTACGTTGGTCTCGTGGCAGGCGCTTGTTTCGCAGACTCCGGAACTCAGGTGGTCTGCGTGGATATCGATGAGTCGAAGCTCCAGCGACTCGAGGCGGGGGAGGTCCCCTTCTTCGAGCCACGACTCGACGAGCTCATCAAGCGCAACTGGCCCGAGCGACTCACGTTCAGCTCTGGTTTGAAGGAAGCCATCCGCGGCGCCAAAGCCGTGTTCATCGCTGTCGGGACGCCACCCCACGAGGACGGCTCGGCGGACCTGAGTCATGTGCTCAAGGTCGCGGCCGACGTCAGCCAGCTCGCGGAGCACGATCTCGTGCTCGTCTTGAAGAGCACGGTGCCTGTCGGGACGAACGCACGTGTCCGCCAGGTCGTCGCGAAGCACGCGAAGCACAAGATCTCAGTCGTCTCCAACCCTGAGTTCCTGAAGGAAGGCGACGCGGTCAACGATTTCATGAAGCCCGATCGCGTCGTGGTGGGGACGGACGACGACGAGGCCTTCGCCGTGATGAACCTGCTCTACGCGCCCTTCAACCGCCAGCAGAACCGCCTGCAGCGGGTGAGCCCTCAGAGCGCCGAGATCGTGAAGTACGCGGCGAACGCGATGCTCGCGACGAAGATCTCGTTCATGAACGAGATCGCCCGGCTCTGCGACGTGACGGGCGCGGACGTCGAAGACGTGCGCATCGCCCTGGGCACGGACACCCGCATCGGCATGCAGTTCCTCTACGCGGGCCTCGGCTTCGGTGGCAGCTGCTTCCCGAAGGATCTGCGCGCGCTGGTGAACACGGGCAACGAGCTCGGCGTCTCGCTGCGCGTCGCGGAGGCCGCCACTCAAGCAAACCTGATCCCGGTCAAGTCGCTCGTGAGCAACATGGAGCGGGACCTCGGGGGCTTGGACGGGAAGGTCGTCGCCATCTGGGGCCTCGCCTTCAAGCCCCGCACCGACGACGTGCGCGAAGCACCCGCGCTGCGACTCATCACCGAGCTCAAGCAGCGGGGCGCCAAGGTGCGCGCCACCGACCCGCAGGCCCTCGAGACCGCGGCCGAGCGCCTCCAGGCGAACGGCACCGCGGACATCGTCACCCTGGTAAAGAACGCCTACGAGGCGTGCGAGGGGGCGGACTGCCTCGTGGTCGCCACCGAGTGGAACGAGTACCGTGCACCCCAGCTGGACCGCATCAAGGGGTTGATGCGGGGGAACTGGGTCTTCGACGGGCGCAACGCCCTGGTGCCCGAGGCCGTCTCCGCGGCGGGGCTGAACTACCGCGGCATGGGTCGCCCCGTTCGGTCCGCGCAGAGCTGAGCACAGCGTGCTGAGCACGCCGGAGTGAGCGGCACCGGAGAGGCAGTGGCACCCCGCTGCCTCTCGCTCATTTCCGCTCAGCGTCAGCCCTCGTCGGAGGGCTCGCGCCGGGCCCCATCGGGGGCTCAGCGTCCACCGTCGTCGGAGGGCCCAGGCTGGGCCCACCCTTCGCCCGCCGCGTCGTCGGGCGCGCCCGGCGGGGACGACTCCGCCGCGGACGACTCCGCCGCGGGGTGCGGGCTCTTCGCAGGAGCCTGATCCCGCGCTGGCGCCAGGGGGCTCGTCCGAGGGGGCTCGCCGCCACAATCACATGGGTCGAAGCCCGCACCGTCCTCCCGGCAAGCCTGACCACCACTACACCCGCCCGGCCCAACGCAGGCCAGGGTCGCACCAGGGACGCACTGGGGAGCCGCCGGAGCCTTCGGCAGGCTCGGCAACGAGCTGGGCGCCTCCTCCCCGGGGCTCGATCCGTCAGCGCCACAGCGCACGACCAGCTCCGAGGCTTGCACCCGAGTCCGGTAACCGGTCGGACCGCCGAGGACCTTGGCCCGTGAGCCACCTCCCGTCACCTCGTAGCCGGCGTCGCCGCACAGCAGATCCGCCCGGCTCGCGCAGCGCTGCATCGATTCGCCACAACGGATTTGCCAGGAGCCATCCGCCAGCCGCTTCTCCTGCGCGGCAGAGCAGGCGCCGAGGAGGAGGAGCAAACCGCCGAGGAGTCCGGCTGAAGCTTTCATGGGCTGCAAGCTAGCCGAGGGTACGCCGCACGTCAGCTGCGTTTTCGGTTCACCTCAGCCGTCGCAGGCGCTCGATCACGTCGGCGCGAAAGGCGGTCAAGGTCTCTTCGATTAGCCCAAGCGGGTCGCGGGTGCCTTCGTGCATCAGGGCCGTGAGATCCATGCCCAAGACCACTCCCCCGTGGCGATCGACCTCGTGGCTCTCGCCGAAGGTGGCGTGCGCGCGCCGGCGTCCGAGGGCGCCGAGATCGTAGCGCTTGCCGCCGGCGATCTGCGAATCGAACACGCCGAGCAACGCCGCTTGCAGGTTCTCGTGCCCGTCGATCGGTAGAGCCACCTTGAGCGCGTCCGGGAGCCAGTCGAGATCCCGCCACACCTCGCAGCCGATGAGCCGGCGCGGTCGCGCGTTTGGGTCGACGCGCTGAAGCGCCGTCAGCAAGCGCAGCGTCACCGCCACGTGGGTGTCGTGCTTGTCTGCTAGGTTGTGGGTGTAGATCACCTCTGGCGCGCAGGAGGTCACGAGCGCTGCGAGGTCCCCCACCACCTCCGCGGCCCCCTCCTTCACGGCCTTGCTGGGGTGGTCCAGGAGCACCTGCGCGCCGTACTCGCCGATCGACGCGGCCTTCTTCTGCTCCCGACGGCGGACCTCCTTCATCTCTTCGTCGTCGTAGCTGGCGTACTCACCGTCCCGTGGGCTGCCCGCGCCGTCGGTGACGACGATCCCACTGAACCAGCGATCCGGTCGCTGAAAGCACCCGAGGATGCCGTGAATGGCGAAGATCTCGAGATCGTCTTGATGTGCGCCGACCCCCAGGTGCGTGGTGCGCGCCAAGGCCGCCGCGGGTGGGAGCCCATCGGGAACGAAGATCTCCGAGCCTGGTTGGTGGAGTTTCATGACCGCTGCCGCAGGGTATCGGAGGTCACCTCAGGGCGCCCGCCGCGGCGCCGGAGCCGGCGAGGCTCCGCCTCCAGGGGCCGCCGAGGGGGACAGGCTCGCCGCCGCCAGCGCCTGCCCCACACGTCGGCTCGCCTCATCGGGCAAATGCAGGTTCACCACGCCCGCGAGCTCGGGCGCGTCGTGGTTCAGCACCGCGCGGGCCCCGTCGACGAGGAGCTGACCCCCGTGCCCTGACGTGACGCGCCCCAGCAGCAGGACGTGCTCCAGCTCGTAGAACTCGGCGTAGTGCGCCAGCGCGTACCCGAGGTACACCCCGACGCTCTCGAAGATGGCCCGAACCCGGTCGTCCCCTGCGGCGAGCCGTCTCTGCACCTGCTCGAGGCGCGCGCCGGGCGGAGCGGCGAGGTCGAGCTCGAGCCCTGCCCGCGGGGCGAGGCGCAGGATCGCGTCCTGGGAGAGATACTGGCTCCCGATCCCCCGATCACCGGACCACTCCGTGTCGACGGGCGCGCTCGGAGACTCGTCGACCGGCGCGAAGGCGAGCTCGTTGAGCCAGCCCGTGATCAGGCCGTCGCGATCCACGTAGCCCACCGCTTCGCTCGTCCCCAAGGCGATGCCGAGCATGGGGCGCGCTCCGAGGGCCATCGCGCCAGCGAGGGCCGTCACGTCCCCGTCGTTGGCGACCTGGACGGGGACGTCCCCCAGCTCCCGCGCCGCGTCGAGGTAGATGCTCTCGATCGTCGCTTCGAACTCCGCCGGGGGCACCTTGCGAAACAGCGACGCCACCCGGGTGCGGTTGTCCACGTAGATGCCCGCCGAGCTGACGCCGAGGGCGTCGACCCGCGGCAAGTGCTGAGCCGCCGCGCGCAGAGAGTCGAGGATCCCTGCGACGTGGTAGGCGGGATCCGCGTGCTCCTTCGGGTGCCAGACGACCTCCGCAGAGAACACCTCCTCGCCATCGATGACCGCCGCGACCTTCCTGTCGCTGCCCCCCGCATCGAAGCCGATACGACAGCCCTCCCAGTGATCGCCGATGGCTCGGCGCGTCTCCCGCTCCGGCGGCAGGTCCTGCGCTGACGCCGCCCGCACGAGCGTAAAACAGTGCCGAGCGTACACACGCGCCATGAACTCGGCGTCGAAGGCGCGCGCGCCCCCCGGCGCATAAGCACGACCGAGGTGCTCCACGACGTCCCGCGGTCCGGCGACGTGCACCGTGTGAGCCCCCCGCTGCCACAGCAGGAACTTCAAGGTGCGCTCCGCCTGCAGGAGGTTCTCGGCTGCCTGCGGGTGTCGTGAAGGGAGCACACGGGTCGCGAACCGAGCCGTCGCGCCGCCATCCCGCTCGAGGGCGAACACCAGGGGCTGCCCGTCGCCGGACTCGGCCACGGCGCGCGCGAAGGCTCGTCGCACCAGCGCCGTCGGGCAGAAACCGGGATCGAGCGGTGGTCGCACTGCCGGAGACGCATCGAAGGAGAGAGCGGTCATGGGGGCGCTCCGAGCTTACCCTAGAGGCGCGCCCCCACGGATCCCGAGCTGAGCGGCCACCTAAGCGTCAGGGGGCCTTCGCCGTTCCCAGCGAGCAGCGTGGACAGCGTTCGCTCGACGGAGCTCCTCGACATTCCATCCAGCCGGAGGGCCCCCCCTCCTGGGCTCCCTCCTGGGCTCCCTCCTGGGCTCCGTCCTGGGCCTCGTCCTGGGCTGGCAGGCTGCGAGCCGACCCACCACGAGCGCGGAGCCCCCCCTCGAGCCTTACGGCGCGGTGAGCTCGAGCCACCGGCGTCTCGGCCTGCGACGGAGCTCCTCCCCCACCCGTGGCGGGTCGGGGACGCACGCGTCGGGGTCTCCCCAGCGCAGCCCGAGCGCTGGGGTCTGGCGAAGACAGGGCTCCCGCTGCTCGCCCTCGCTGCGCTCGTCACCGTGACCAGCGCCAGCGTCGCGCGGTTCGCGGCGGAGCTCTGGAACGAGCGCGAGGGAGCGACCGCGACGCAGGAGCCGATGCCCCGTCAACGCTGGTTCACGGGTGAGGTGGTGGTGACCCTCGATGAGTCGCTCGGAGCACTGGGCCCGCAGGCGGGGGAGGCCCTGCGCGCCGCGTTCCAGGCTTGGCAGGGCACCAACGCGCAGCTCCCCATCGTGCGCTTCGCCCGCGGGCAGGGCGCCCGCCCCAGCCTGACTCCGGACGGCGAGAACTCCGTGATCGTCGCCCCCATCGACTTCGAAGGGCACGAGACCGATCTGGCGATCACCATCGGCTTCTCGCACCCCAGAACAGGCGAGATCACCGAAGCGGACATCGTCATCAACTCCCGCCACGTCTTCTCGATCCTCGAGCAGCCCGCGAACGTCACGACCACCGAGGCGGCAGCCATGGTCCCGCCGCAGGCCAACGCCGCGCTGCGCCCGCTCTCCTGCCTCGGCGACGCGAGCGGCGCCGCCTGCGGACAAACTTACGACCTCCAGAACGTGCTCACCCACGAGGTGGGGCATTTCTGGGGTCTGCCCGAGGACTTCGAGGATCGCGGGTCGACCATGTACAGC
Organism: Pseudomonadota bacterium; assembly: GCA_023460875.1. Lineage (GTDB taxonomy): Bacteria > Myxococcota_A > Polyangia > Polyangiales > Polyangiaceae > NIC37A-2. The sequence continues at coordinate 10,784 of JAEWOQ010000054.1, read as the reverse complement.
TGCACCAGCGCCTGCGAGGTGCACAAGCGCCTCCTCGCGCACACGGACGTCCACGCCCTTCAGCAGCTCTATGGCACCGCACCTCAGGGAGGCTGCGGTGGGGCTCGGTTCTCCCGCGCCCCCACCGGCAGCGGCCTCGGGACCGCAGCGGTCGCCGCGGCCCTGGGCGTCATCGGTCTCCTGTGGGGTGGACGCCGTCGGCGTACGAAGCCAGCTCAACCCGGGATGAGCACCAAGCACCCGAGCGGCGGCAAGCGCAGCAACAACGACTGATCCCGGCCGTGGGCGGCGACGGGCTCGGTGTGCAGCTCCCGGCTCGTCTCGAAGTCGCTCCCGCCGAAGCGCGGATCGTCGCTCGAGAGCCGCTCGACGTAGCGCCCCGCGTGGGGCACGCCGATCCGATAGTCGTCGCGCGGCACAGGGGTGAGGTTCAACACCACGACACAGTGCGCCCCCCCCGGACCAGCGCCGCACACCTTGCGCAGAAAGACCAGGACGGAGTTATCCCGATCCGAGCAGTCGATCCACTCGAAGCTCTCCGGTGAGGGGTCGTCGAGCCAGAGCTCCTGGCGCTCGGCGTACATCTTACCGAGCTCGGCCATGAACCTGAGCAGCGCCTGCCGCTGGGGGTGGTCGGCGAGGTGCCAGTCCACCGAGCCGTCGACGTTCCACTCGCCGTGCTGACCAATCTCCGTGCCCATGAACACGAGCTGCTTGCCAGGCCGCGTCACCTGATAGGCGAGCAAGAGCCGGAGGTTCGCGAGCTTCTGCCAGAAGTCGCCCGGCATCTTCTCGATCAGCGACCCCTTCCCGTGCACGACCTCATCGTGACTGATCGAGTTGATGAAGCGCTCCGTGTACTCGTAGAGCATCGCGAAGGTGAGCTGGTCTTGGTGGTACTTGCGGTGCACCGGCTCCTTCTGGAAGTAGCCCAACGTGTCGTGCATCCACCCCATGTTCCACTTGAACGTGAAGCCGAGCCCGCCCGCTTCGGGAGGCCGCGTGATGCCACCCCAGGCCGTCGACTCCTCCGCCACCGTGAAGGCCCCCGGAGCTTCCTCGCGCACGGCGATGTTCATGGCGCGCAGGAAGTCGATGGCGTCGAGGTTCTCCCGGCCGCCGTACACGTTCGGCACCCACTGCCCCTCCTCGCGGCTGTAGTCGAGGTAGAGCATCGAGGCCACGGCGTCGACGCGCAGGCCGTCGATGTGAAACTCGTCCAGCCAGTAGATCGCGTTGGCGATGAGGAAGCTCTGCACCTCGCGGCGTCCGTAGTTGAAGATGAGCGTGCCCCAGTCCGGGTGCTCTCCGCGCCGCGTGTCTTCGTGCTCGTAGAGGGCGGTGCCGTCGAAGCGCCGCAGCGCGAAATCGTCCTTGGGGAAGTGCGCCGGCACCCAATCGACGATCACCCCCACGCCGTGGCGGTGGCAGTAGTCGACGAAGAACTTGAGGTCGTCGGGCTCTCCGTACCGGGCCGTCGGCGCGAAGTACCCGGTGACCTGGTAGCCCCAGGAGGGATAGAACGCGTGCTCCGCCAGGGGCATCAGCTCCACGTGGGTGAAGCCGAGCTTCTTCACGTGGTCGACGAGCCGCGGCGCGATTTCACGGTAGCTCATGGAGCGGTACCCGTCCTCGGGGACGCGCGCCCAAGAACCCAGGTGCAGCTCGTAGATGTGGACGGGCTCACGCGTGATGTCCCGCTTCGCTCGACCCTCCAGCCAGTCTCGATCGCCCCACTCGTAGTGGGTCTCGTAGACGATCGAGGCGGTCTGCGGCGGACACTCCATGCGTCGCGCCATGGGGTCCGTCTTGACGCGCAGGTCCCCCATCTGCGTCTTGATCTCGTACTTGTACAGCTCACCAGCGCCCACGCCGGGCACGAAGAGCTCCCACACGCCGGAGCCGCCGAGGGAGCGCATCGGCATCAACCGGCCGTCCCAGTTGTTGAACGCGCCGATGACGCTCACCCGCTTGGCGTTAGGCGCCCAGACGGTGAACGCGGTGCCCGCCACCCCGTCGAGCTCCATGGGGCGCGCCCCCAGCGCCTGCCACAGCCGGCGGTGGGTGCCCTCGCCGAACAGGTAGAGGTCCAGCTCCCCCACGGTCGGCAGGAAGTGATAGGGGTCGGCCAGCTCCCACGTCGCGCCCCCGGAGAAGGTGAAGCGGAGGCGATAGGAGAGCGGCAGCGCGCGGTCCGGGAGGTGCAGCCCAAAGACGCCGCCGCCGAGCGGCTGCATCGGGCGGGACTCCCCTCCTTCGAGCACCACGTCGCACCCCTCGGCGTCGGGGTGAAACGAGCGCACGAGCGCGCCGCCCCCGAAGGCGGGCTCCACCGGGTGGGAGCCGAGCAGGCCGTGTGGATTGTAGTGCTCCACCCGTTGGAGGGCGGCGAGTGCCTCGGGCTCGATGTTCAATACGTTGTCGTGGGCGCGGGCGTTCATTCGGTACCTTCGTAGCAGAGCAATACGAGCGAGTGAGGAGCCACATTCAACATCGTGCCCTTGGGGACGCGATGAGTGGATTGTGCGGTGTTGACCAGCTCGTGCCAGTAGCCCCGCTCGGGCAGGTCCGGCAGGCGAAACTGGCGCGCGCGGTTGCTGGAGTTCAAGAGCAGCAGGAGCGTCTGCCCCATGTTCGGGCGGCCGCGCTCGTCGACGTCGTCGGACGCGCGGCCGTGGATGAGCATCCCGAGCATGCGGTTCTTCGGGCTGCGCCAGTCGTCGTCCGTCATCTCACGGCCGTCGGGGCGCATCCACTGCACGTCCTTCACGCCCCGGTCCGTAACCGGGTTGCCGGCGAAGAAGCGGCGCCTGCGGAACACCGGGTTCGAGCGCAGCACCCGGAACACGCGCTTGGCGAACTCGAGCAGCTCTCGCTGGTTGTCGTCGAGATCCCAGTCGATCCACGTGAGCTCGCTGTCCTGGCAGTACGCGTTGTTGTTGCCCTTCTGCGTCCGCCCGACCTCGTCGCCGTGGCTGATCATGGGTACGCCCTGGGAGAAGGCGACGGTCGCCAGGAAGTTCTTCACCATGCGGTCGCGCATGCGGTTCACCCACGCGGCCTTGGTCTCCCCCTCGTGCCCCCAGTTACGGCTCAGGTTGTGGTTGTCGCCGTCCCGATTCCCTTCGCCGTTCGCTTGGTTGTGCTTCTGCTCGTAGCTGACCAGGTCGCGCAGCGTGTAGCCGTCGTGGCACGTGACGAAATTGATGCTGGCATAAGGCCCGCGATCGCTGGCCTGGAAGATGTCGCTCGAGCCGCTCAAGCGCGAGGCCAGCTCGGGCACCTGGCCCTCGTCGCCCCGCCAGAAGCGGCGCACCGAGTCGCGATACTTGCCGTTCCACTCGGCCCACCCCGGGGGGAACCCGCCGAGGCGATAGCCGCCGGGGCCGATGTCCCAGGGCTCCGCGATGAGCTTCACCTGACTCAAGACCGGGTCCTGCTGCACCGTGCCGAAGAAGCGCGCGAAGCTATCGAACTCGAAGGGATCGCGGGCCAGGGTCGGCGCGAGATCGAAGCGGAAGCCGTCGACGTGCATGTCAACCACCCAGTGCCGCAAGCTGTCGAGCACGAGCTGCAGAGCCCGGGGGTGCAGCACGTTGAGGCTGTTCCCGCACCCGGTGAAGTCCTGGTAGTACCGCTCGTTGTGCGGCACGAGGCGGTAGTACGCCGCGTTGTCGATCCCGCGGAAGCAGAGCGTAGGCCCGAGGTGGTTGCCCTCGCCAGTGTGGTTGTACACCACGTCCAGGATCACCTCGATGCCGACCCGGTGAAACGCCTTCACCATGGTCTTGAACTCGTCCACCTGCTGGCCGCGATTGCCGGTAGCGTAGCGGGGATCGGGCGCGAAGTACCCGAGGGTCTGGTAACCCCAGTAGTTCGTGAGCCCGATGTCGCGGAGCCTGCGATCCACAGCGAAATGGTGGACGGGGAGCAGCTCGATGGCCGTGACCCCGAGCGAGAGCAGGTGGTCGAGGATCGCGTCCGACGCGAGCCCCAGATACGTCCCGCGCAGGTGCGGCGGCACGTCCGGATGCCGCATGGTCATGCCCTTGACGTGCGCCTCGTAGATGAGCGTGTCGCTCCAGGGCACCTGAGGAGGGCGATCGCCCCCCCAGGTGAAGGCTTCGTCCACCACGACGCACTTGGGCACATACGGCGCGCTGTCCGTCGGGTTGAAGCTCAAATCCGCATCCGGATGTCCGATTTGATACCCGAACACCGCGTCGTGCCACTCGATGTACCCGCCGATCGCCCGCGCGTAGGGATCGAGCACGAGCTTCTCCGGGTTGAAGCGGTGGCCCTGGTGGGGGGCGTAAGGCCCATGCACCCGGTAGGCGTAGAGCTGCCCAGGGCGGACGTCCGGAAGGTAGCAATGCCAGATCCGGTTCGTGCGCTCCTTGAGGGGGATGCGGTCGGTCTGACGCGCGGGATCGTTGGCGTCGAACAGGCACAGATCCACCCCGGTAGCGTTCTGCGAAAACAGAGCAAAATTGACGCCTTCGCCGTCCCAGGTCGCACCGAGACGGAGCGCGTTGCCAGGCCAGATTCGCATGCCCCAGGCACGCTAGTGAAAGGTGAGCCCGGCGCAAAGAGCACCCGGGCCCGCCGCTCGTTTCTGCCCGAGATCCGGCCCCCCCGCGACGCAGCACACAGCCGCGCAAAACGGCGCCCTCCAGCGACGAGCAGCCGCAAAATCAACGATGAGCGGCTGCTACACAGGTCGGGCCTTCCACGGGCTTTCCGAAGCCGCTCGGTCCTTCATTTGCTTGCGGACCGAGCGGCCGAGGTGCGGGCGACGGTGCGCACCTGTCGACGTCCCTGCGCGTCGGCGTAGGTGGTTGGATTCAGGCGCGGCGCTCCAGGCGGAACACATGGGCGACCTTCTGCTGCGGGTCGAGCCGCACGTAGTTCGCGCCCGCGCGCCAGGTGTACGACGTCCCCGTCAGCAGATCGTGCGCGATGTAGCTCTCGTCGCTCTCCACCCCGATGCGGGCGAGGGGGACGTGGATCATCGTCTCGCGCGGCGCGAAGGGGTTCAGGTTCACGACCACCAAAACGTGGTTGTCGGGGCGCCCGTTTTCGCCGCGAGCCGACTTGAGGAAGGCGAGGATGTCGTCGCTCTCCGTGGGGACGATCTCGAGGTTCGTCTGCAACTGCAGGGCTCGGTTCTCCCGGCGGATGCGGTTCAAGCGGGCCAGCTCCTGCTTGATGTTGCCCGGGGCGTTCCAGTCGCGCGCCCGCAGCTCGTACTTCTCGGAGTTCAGGTACTCCTCGCTGCCTTCGCGCACCGGCTCGCTCTCGCAGAGCTCGAACCCCGAATAGATGCCGTAGATCGGCGACGTCGTCGCCGCCAGGACCGCCCTCACGCGGAACGCGGGCCGCCCGCCCTTCTGGAGATACTCGTGCAAGATGTCGGGCGTGTTGGCGAAGAAGTTCGGACGGTAGAAGTCGCTCACCGGCGGTCGGGTCACCTCCTCCAAGAACTCCGTCAAGTCCCACTTCGTGTTCTTCCAGGTGAAGTACGTGTAGCTCTGGGTGAAGCCGAGCTTGGCGAGCCCGTACATGCGCTTCGGGCGCGTGAAGGACTCGGACAGGAAGATCACCTCCGGGTGGCGCTGCTTCACCTCCGCGATGCACCACTCCCAGAATGCAAACGGCTTCGTGTGGGGATTGTCCACGCGGAACGTCGTCACCCCCTGCTCGATCCAGAACAGCAGCAGGTCTCGACAGGCGCTCCACAGCCCCGCCGCGTTCTCACTCCAGAAGTTCAGGGGATAGATGTCCTCGTACTTCTTGGGTGGGTTCTCCGCGTAGCGGATGCTCCCGTCGGGGCGGATGAAGAACCACTCGGGGTGCTGCTTGATCCACGGGTGGTCCGGCGAGCACTGCAGCGCAAAGTCGAGGGCCACCTCGATGCCGAACTCACGGCACGTCCTCACCAGGCGCCGAAAATCCTCGAGGGTGCCCAGCTCCGGATGAACGGCGTCATGTCCCCCCGCCTGGCTGCCGATGGCCCAGGGCGACCCCACGTCGCCCGGCTCACAAACCCGCGTGTTGTTGCGTCCCTTGCGGAAGGAGAAGCCGATCGGGTGGATCGGCGGCAGGTAGAGGACGTCGAAGCCGAGCGCCGCGATCTCCGGGATCCTGCGCTCCGTATCGCGGAAGGTGCCGTGGCGGCCGGGCTCCGGACTCTGGGAGCGGGGGAAGAGCTCGTACCAAGCAGCGAAGCCCGCCTCCGCGCGGTCCACGACGATGGGATAAAACACGGTGCGCGTGGCGTCCCTCGCGTCCACCGTGCCGTACATCAGCTCGAGCAGGGTCTTCGAGAAGGCGACCCGAAGCCGTGCGTCCTCTTCTGCCTGCACGTCCTCGAGCACGAGCGCCGCCTTCTCGAGGGGCTCACGATCCGAGGCAGGGGCGAGGGGAATGCGGCGCCGCACGAGGGACGCCCCCTCGAGGAGCTCGGGGGTGATGTCCTGGCCGGCCTCGATGCGCTTCTCCAGCGCGGCGCGCCAGGTCCGGAACGGATCTGGCCATGCCTCGACGGCCATCTCCCAGCGTCCCACGCGATCGACGCTGAAGCGCCCCGTCCAGCGATCGCTGGGGTAGTCGTACTCCAGAGGGTACGCCGCGAAGTTGCTGTCTCCCGGGCCCTTCACCACGACCCGAGCGGTGATGAGGTCGTGTCCGTCCTTGAAGATGTCCGCGCCCACCTCCACGGTCTCGCCGACGAGCCGCTTGAGGGGGTATCGGCCCGAATCGACGAGGGGCGTCACGTTTTCAATCACGAGGCGGGGCAAGACTAGAAAATCTTTCATCGATGGCTCGTTCGCTGAATGCCGGAGTTTTCGGCGCGGCCGGTGAGCACGTCAAGCAGGAGAGGCGACAGCGAGTGATCCCCTCATGCCTCGGTGCGACGGTTTCGATGCGACGGCCTGACCGCCGCGCCGGTTGTACGCCGCCGTCCCCTTCGCGCTGGCACCCGAGGGCGCCGGCTCTCCTGGATTTCGACGCGCCGACCGACCACACTGACCTGACTCGTTAACCCGTCACGGAGCTGGTCGAGAGCAGCGACATGCAGCTCGCCCGCCGAAAGGGGTCGCCGATGAAGAAACGCGTTGTGATCGTGGGCGCCGGGTTCGCCGGTCTGAACTGCGCGAAGCGGCTCGGCAGCAGACGCGACGTCGACGTCGTCGTGATCGATCGGCGCAACCACCACCTCTTCCAGCCCCTGCTGTACCAGGTCGCCACCGCGGGGCTCAGCCCCGCGGACATCGCCGTGCCCATCCGGGGGCTCTTGTCTCGCTACGACAACATCCGAGTGGTGCAGGCGGAGGTGACGGACATCACGCTGAGCTCCACGCCGAGTCGGTCGCCGAGCGCCGGTGACGGGAACGGCAAGCCCCACGCCACCGCGCAGGCAGGCGAAGCGGGGAACGGCGACGGCGGCGCGATGCAGCCCCTCCCCCATCGAGGGGCGACCCAGGAGGAGCCGGAGGTCGCGGGCCTGGTGCACACCCACGATCGAGCCTACCCCTTCGATTACCTCCTGCTCGCGGCAGGGGCACAGCACGCCTACTTCGGCCACGAGGGCTGGGAGCCGCACGCGCCGGGCCTGAAGACACTCGAGCAAGCGACGGAGATCCGCCGTCGGATCCTGCTCGCCTTCGAGACCGCCGAGCTCGCGAAGGACATGGAGGCGCGCCGCGCAGCGCTCACCTTCGTCGTCGTCGGCGGGGGGCCGACGGGGGTCGAGCTCGCGGGGGCCATCGGGGAGATGAGCCGCTACACCCTCTCGAAGGACTTTCGCAGCATCGACCCGAAGCTCACCCGCATCATCCTGCTGGAGGCGGGCCCCCGCATTCTCCAGAGCTTCCCCGACGATCTGGCCGCCACCGCCGTCCGCGATCTGGAGCGCATCGGTGTGCAGGTGTGGGCGGACAGTCCGGTCAGCAACGTGACCCCCGACGGGGTTGCGGTGGGGCGCGAACGCGTCCGCGCGAACACGGTGCTGTGGGCCGCCGGCGTCCGCGCCTCCGAGACGGGCGGAGTCCTCGGCGTGCCCCGGGATCGAGCGGGCCGAGTGCTCGTGGGCGCCGATCTGACCATCCCTGGGCACCCGCACGTCTTCGTCGCGGGGGACCAGGCTCACACCCTCGGACCAGAGGGCAAACCCCTCCCGGGCGTAGCGACGGTCGCCTTGCAACAGGGCAAGTACGTGGCCCGCACCATCCTGGACGAGGCCGCGGGCAAGCCGCGGAGCGATTTCGCGTATCGGGACAAGGGCCAGATGGCGACCATCGGGCGGAGGCGCGCGATCCTCGAGAGCGGAGCCCTGAAGCTGGACGGGGTGCTGGCCTGGCTCGCCTGGCTGGTCGTGCACATCTACTACCTCTCGGGGTTCCGTAACCGGCTGCTGGTGCTGCTCCAGTGGAGCTGGTCCTATATGACCTTCGCGCGCGGCGCGCGGCTCATCGTGGACAAGGAGTGGCGCTCCTACGCCGACGCAGGGCGCGAAGAGCACGGCCACGCGGCCCCCCTGCCCCGCGCAACCTCCGCCGCGCGGGCACCGGACAGCGCGAGCCCGTGAGACGTTCCCTCGCCCCTCGATGAGCCGCCGGAGGCAGTCTGTCGACACAGCGGCGATGAGCCGCCGGAGGCGCTGGACGTGCCGACACGGAGCGGCTGACCCAAGGGACCAGGTGAGACGCGCTCCCGGCGCCTCGCCAGCGGCGGAACCACACTTGTAAAATGCACGGGCTGACCGTCGAGCACGCGATGGATAGACGACCCCTGGTCGTGCCCGCGGATACCCCGCTGGGCGCGATCTACGGGAGCATGCGGTCCCGCACCGCGGACGAGGTCCTCGTGATGCCGAGCTCCTGGCAAGAGACCATCCCGCCCATCCGCCCGATCGGCATCCTCACGGTCCGCGATGCCCTAGAGGCCGCCGCTCAGGACGCGAAGTGGCGCGAGTCCCCCGTGGCCCGCTTCATGGTCCACCCGGTGCTGACCGTGTCCGCGGATCACGATCTCGACCAGGCGATCGCCTGGATGGACTCCCTCGGCGTGCATCGCCTGCCCGTGGTGTCCCAGGGAGTGTTGGTGGGATTGCTGACGAGCGAGTCCGCCTTGCGCGCCCGCGCGGAGCAGCTGCGGCGCCTCGAACGCCAACTCCAACGGCGGGAGCGCGAGGCGTTGCACGACCCGCTCACGGGCTTGCCCAACCGTCGGCTCTTCCAGGAGGTGCTCGAGCGGGAGTTCCAGATGCACCGGCGCAACTACACCCCGTTGGCCCTGTTGCTCCTCGACGTGGACCTCTTCAAGAAGGTCAACGACACCTACGGTCACCCCGTGGGCGACCTCGTTCTGAAGCAGCTGGCGACACGCCTGCAAACGACCGTACGGCGCTCGGATCTCCTGGCGCGGGTCGGTGGGGAGGAGTTTGCGGTGCTCGCCGCCGTGGCAGAGCAGGAGCAGGCCCTCATCCTCGGAGAGAAGCTCCGAAGCGTCGTGGCCTCCGCGCCCTTCGCGATCCCTACGGGGCCGTGTCTGCAGGACACGGAGCTGGGGTCGACGCTGGGTTCGGCGCTGGCACCTGCATCGCCGAAGCGCTTTCTGAACGTGACCGTGTCCATCGGAGTAGCGCTCTCGGCGGGGCAGCTCGTCAGCCACGAAGAGCTGGTGCGCGTGGCCGACGCCGCCCTCTACGTCGCCAAACACCGCGGTCGAAACACGGTCTGGCTCGCGAAGCGATGATTCCCCCCAGCCCTCCGGCAGAGCCCCCCAGCCCCCAGCCCTCCGGCAGAGCCCCCGAGCCCCTCGCGACCGACGCGCTGCCAGAACGTGACCCCGCCCGTCGTCGAAGGCCCCCGTCGTTGAAGGCCCTTGAAGGCAGAGCCGAGGCCGAAAGAGGTCGACAGACCCCGTCCCCCGCGCTATTTATAAAGAAGGAGCCGGCTCGTGCCGTCTCCTTCGTCGCGACAGGCGACGGCGTCCCGCCGAGGGCGCGTTCGTGGGCTACTTCGTCGTGGCTCGCGGCTCATGGGTCCGCCAACAGCGCGCCTCGAACCCCGCCAGGCCCGGAAGGGAGCAACGGTAGAGGAGAGCGGGTGTGGTGGGCCCTTTCCACTTTTGTGGCCACGCCACCGTGAGCCCCCACTGTGCGCGCGGCGGTGCGCCCTCCGTCGCGGCCGCCTCAGGTGCCGAACATCTCGACGATCGCGCCGTTGTGAGCGAGGGGGGCTTCCGTCGCATAAAAGCACAGGGTGCGGGCCACCTCTGCGGGGCTCATGCGCGCGGAGAAGCCGCTGCCGGCGAGCATGTCCGTGTCCACGGATCCCGGGAGGAGCGCGCAGGTCATCAAGCCCGTGTCACTGAGCTCCTCGGCCAAGCACTTCATGAAGCCGAGGAGGCCCCACTTGCTCGCGTGATAGGCGGCTTGGCGCGCGGTCCCCGACACCGCGGAGATGCTGGCCACGTGCAGGATGCGCCCGCGCCGGCGCTCCAACATGGCGGGCAGGAAGCTCCGCGTGAGCTGGAAGGGCGCGGTGAGGTTCAGGGCGAGCTGGTGTTGCCAGCTCGCGTCGGTGCACTCCACGACGGACGCCCGCTCGATGATCCCGGCGTTGTTGACGAGCACCTCGGGCGCGCCGCACTCCGCCAGTATGAGCTCCGCGGTGTGGGTCAGCTCCGCCCCGTCCGTCAGATCGCAGTCGAAGAAGCGGTGCTTCACGCCGCCGCGGCGCAGCTCCTCCTCGGCCTCGGCGCGGGCCGCCGAAGGC
>JAEWOQ010000053.1 GCA_023460875.1 Pseudomonadota bacterium | reverse complement strand
CCCGCCGGAGGCGTCGCGCCCACACCCCGCGCCCAGCAGGAGCGAGCCGACGGCGAATGGGAGGAGACGATGTAGGTCCAGCGCAGCGCGAAGAGAGGACATGGTCGAACGAGAGTAGCCGGATCGGAGCACGTAGAGAACGGTCACAATGACGACATCGCGCCGCGGGGAGAGGTCGGTCTCGAGCAACAGCCCGCGCTTCGACGTGGGGGGGGACTCCCGCTAAGAGACGGCGATGAGCCTCGGCCGGCGGCAGGTGAGCGTCGACGATTCGTCGCGGTGGGTCTTCAATCGAATGGCGGACGTGTACGGAGCGCGGCCCCCGTACCCCGCCGAGCTGCTCGAAGCCTTGTCGGAGCTCCTGGACACACCCAGCGGCGTCGTCCTGGACGTGGGGGCGGGGGTCGGTCACCTGGCTGTGCCCTTGTCCGAGCGCGGCCACCGGGTCGTGGCGCTGGAGCCAGCGCGGTCGATGTTGGAGGAGCTCGAGGTCGCCGCGCAGGCCCGGGGCCTCGAGCTGTCGACCCATCACGGCGCCGCTGAGGCCATCCCGCTGCCGGATGAGAGCGTCGACTTGGTCGTCGTGGCGGACGCGCTCCACTTCTTGAACCAAGAGCTGGCTGCTCCAGAGATCGAGCGAGTCATGCGGCCGCGCACGGCCCTGGCCGTGGTCACGGTGGAGTTCGCCGACACCCCCTTCATGAACGCGCTTCAGCTGCTCATCGACGAGACCACCGATCGCCGCCGGCGGGACGTCGCGGGATCCGTGGTGCAGCTCGGGCGTCGCTGCGGTGTCGCCCTCGGACCACCCCGGCGCATCCTGGACGAGACCCCGATGAGCTTCGAGGAGCTCCAACGGGTGCTCGCCTCGATCTCGTTCCTCGGCCCGGCGCTGAGCCCGGCGCGCGCGGCGGTGTTCTCGGACCGCCTCGAGGCGCTGCCGGGGCCTCGCGTCTGGTCACGGGCGATCTCGCTGCACGCGGGGCGCCGCAGCCGTCGCCAACCGCCCCGAGTCCGCGCGCGCGGCGTGAGCGAGAGGCGCAGAGACGTCTCTCACGGCTAGTGCGCGCTCGAAGTCGAGGTCTCCCGCCGTGACCGTTCAATAACGTAGCCGATACCTCGAGCGCGGGCGCGCTCGGAGATGGACCGGTGGCTCAGCCCATCCAGATGTTCAGAGTCGCTTTGACGCCTCCAGAGGCTCACCTTGAGGCGGGCTGTCGACGGCTGTGCGCACTCGAGCTCCGAGCTCACCAGAGGTGGGAGGGACGTCGCTCGTCTCCCACGCGCGGTCACAAACTTATCACCTGTCCCGCGGGCTCCAATGCATTTCGCTTGGCTGGGCGATGGCTGCGGGTATAGAGTAGGTGGTTGGGATATGTCGAAGCGCCTGGTTCGGTGGTCGTGTGCGTCTCTGTTGCTGGCCGTCCTCACGAACTGTGGTGGAGGGAGTCCGGATCTGTTTCCCTTGGGGCCCTGCGCGGATGACCCGTGCGTCCACGGCAGCTGCGTGCCGGAGGCAGCGTCGGGAACCGACTCGTTCACATGCGAATGTGACGAGGGGTGGACGGGCGAGCGTTGCTCGACCCCTGACGAAGACGGTGGCACTGGAGGGAGCGGGGGCGGCAAGGGCGGCACCTCCGGAGGCTCCGGCGGGACCATGGACGGTACCGCGGGCGCCGGAGGCGACGCCTGTGACGATGTGAGCTGCGGCAACGGGTCTTGTGTCGCCGAGGGCGACGGTTACGTCTGTGACTGCGACCTGGGCTGGGCTGGCGAGCACTGTGACGACGTCATCCTCTGCGAGGAGGAGCCTGGCGAGCACTGTGACGACGTCATCCTCTGCGAGGAGGAGCCCTGCGTGCACGGCACGTGCACGGACGGCGCGACGGGCTTCACCTGCGAGTGTGATCTGGGGTGGAGCGGCCCGCTCTGCGACGTCGACACGGGGGAATGCGATTGTCACGAGAGCGCCACGTGCATCGACGATGCGGGCTCGGTCACCTGCAAGTGTGACGACGGCTTCGAGGGTGATGGCCACGACTGCGAGCCGATCGTCTGCGGGGCGCTCGATGATCCGCAGAACGGCGAGGTCGTCGTGGAGGGGGTTTCGCCCGGGAGCGTGGCGACGTACGAGTGCGACCACGGCTACGAGCCAAGCCATTCGGAGAGCCGTACTTGCCAGGCGAGCGGCGAGTGGAGTGGCAGCGCGCCGACCTGCGAAGCGGTGGTATGCGAGCCCATGGACCTCATCGAGGACCCGAGCTTCGAGGCCGGGAGTGGGGGCCCCTGGTCCGAAGGCTCTGAGGTTTTCGGAACTGCGATATGCAACGAAGCGGCGTGCGGAAATGCCGGAGGGCTGGGCGGTCCGAGAACGGGCGATCTCTGGGCGTGGCTCGGTGGCACGGGCTCCTCCGAGACGGCATGGGTGGAACAGGACGTGCTCATCCCGACCCAGGGTCCACATCACCTGAGCTTTTGGCTAAAGGTGAGCCACCGCAACGGGAGCTCGACCATGGAGGTGCGCGTGGATGATGAGACGGTCCGGGTCATCCCCGAGCCTCCCGCGGACGATGCAGAGTACGTGCAGTACACTGTCGACTTGAGCGCCTTCGCGGATGGAGCGGAACACACGATCCGTTTTCACTACGTCTCCGACGGCGTTGTCTCGAACTTTCATTTGGATGACGTCACTCTGGAGTGCACGCCTCCTGTGGCGGTCCCCTGAGCAGTCTCGAGCAGCGCGCCTCGACGCGGGCGCCGAGCGCGCCCGAGGTCTCCAGAGCGGCGATCGAGGTCGCCGCGTCATCCGCGAAGCCGCGCGTCGTGATCCGGCTCCGTGAGCATTCGATGAGCGTTCGCGACGCCTCCTTCATCGCGGCGCAGCGAGGCGCCTGCTCCCGACCGGCGCCTGCGTCGAAGGTGCGAGGGGGCTCAGCGGATGGATAGGCCGAAGTAGCCCAGCAAGCCGTCGCCGTCCGCGGTAGAGACGGCGAGCGTCCAGTTGCCGTTCTTCGGCTCGCCCTGGAACGCCGAGAGGGGGTTCAGGGGCACGAGGATGTGCGACGAGCTGTGGGTTGCCCACGGTCGCCGGTATCCGAACGGACCAGGACGCGCGGCGCTCACATTAGCTATCGTCTGGTTCCGTTGCGTGCATACCAGAGCAGGAGGAGGTCCGCGGCGAGCCCGAACGTGATCAGGAACACCCCGAACGTCGTTTGAAACCGCTCACCTAGAGCTTCCGGTAACTCGTCGGAAACTCTCCTCATGACGAAGAGGGCCGCGATGCCGAGCAGCGTGCTCTGCATGAGCGTATACCGGGCGCTCCCCTTCGCCGGTCGAGCGACGATCCAGAGTGCCAAGCGAATCAGCATCGCTAGCAGGAGTCCTGCTGCGAGGAGCGATGCGACTACGGACTGAGACACCAGCGCCTCCGGCTATGAGCAGGCGTCGCAGCCAAGTCCAGCTCGGCCAAATCGGCGCCAGAGCGGCGCGCTGGAGGGCCTGCGGAGGTTGCTGCGGCACTCGTCCGTGAGCGTCGGGAGCCGGCGCCGTCGGCGCCAGCGGAGCGGTCGGTGGTCAGCTCATCCATCGCCGCGCGCCCTTGCGGTAGGCGATGAGGCAGAAGAGGTGGCTCGCGACGGGGATCGTCAAGAGCTGAAACAGCAGGATCAGCGAAAGCTTGAGCCAGGAGGCCTCGGGGGTGCGGAGCCCGTAGCCGATCAGGAACAACAGGATCCCCAGGGTCATCGCTTTGCCGAGGGCGTGGGAGCGACAGTACACGTCGGGGAGCTTGAGCGTGCCCAGAGCTGCCACGAGGACGAAGAAGCAGCCGCCGCCCATGACGGCGGTGCCCAGGAGCTCGCCCCAGGTCATGGCTGCCCCTGCGGGTTGACGTCGTCGTCGTCTGGGTCGAGCTGCATCAAGTAGTAGAAGTACGCGACCGTCGTGAGGAACCCGAGCCCGCTGAGGACGAACACGAACTCGATGTAATCGGTGGAGCGCGTGGCGGCGGAGAAGACGATCACGAGCACCGAGCCCGTGATCGTGATCATGTCGAAGCCGAGCATCCGGTCGAGCGTGGTCGGTCCGGTGCCGAGCCGCCACGTGCCGATCCCGAGAGCCATGAACAGCGCCCAGCCGATGACGAACAATCCCGAATCGATGAACGTCATCGACTCCACCTGAGCAGCGGGGCCTCCAGGCCAGTCCGTATCTCGTGCATCGTCCTCTCCGGGTCCCGCGCGTCGAGGGCGTGCAGGATCAGCTGGGTGAAATCGGGGGAGACCTCTACGGTCGTCGTCCCGGGCGTCAGGGTGATGCAGTGTGAGAGCACGAGGATCTCGAGCTTCGACAACCCCCCGACGGGATAGACGAGGAACCCGGGCGCCAGCGTCTCGCGTTTGTCGAACAAAACCGTCTTCGCGAGCTGGAGGTTGGCGAGGATGAGCGCGCGTAAAAAGTGGAGGATGAACGCAACGAACCCCAAGACGCGCTGAGGGAGGGTCCGTCTGCGAGGCTGAGGCAGAGAGCTCATGGGTGTTTGCCCTCCTCGGGGTGAAGGTTCAGCGCGCGGACGTTGGCTACGTACGCCGCGCGATCGAGCGTCTCTGCGGCGGCGTGTTCGGCGATCGAGACGAAGCGGTTAGCCCCCAGGCCGATGCAGAGAGATGTCGCGGCGAGCAGCCCGACGACGGCCGTCATGCGACGGCTCGAGCCGCTGAGCGCGATCGGAGCGTCCTTGGGCTTCGCGTCCCAGAAGGCGCCCAGCCAGATCTTCAACATGCTGAGCAGGGTGAGGACGCTAGCGACCAGAGAGAGGACGACGAGCGCCCACTGGCCTTGGCTCAGCCCCTCCTGCACGATCATGAGCTTGCCCCAGAACCCGCTCAGAGGCGGCACGCCGGCCAAGGACAACGCCTGGAGCAGGAAGACGAAGCCGAGCGCGGGCGCCGCTGCCCAGAGCCCGCCTGTCTCGTCCAGGCGATCGCTGCCCTGCACGCGCAAGAGGACGCCGCCCACCAAGAACAGAGCGGCCTTCACGATGATGTGATGAATGATGTAGAAGATCGCCGCCGCGAACGCGTGGGGCGAGAAGAACCCGATGGCCAAGGCCATGTATCCCACCTGACTCACGATGTGGTACGAGAGGATGGTCTGAACACGGTTCTGCGCGACGGCTCCGAGGACGCCGATGACCATCGTGAGCCCAGCTGCCCACGCCAGCGCTGTGTGGAGACCGGTGAGCTCTGGAGGCAAGACCGTGCCGAGGGCACGAACGAGCACGTAGATGCCCACCTTCGTCAACATGCCGGCGTAGAAGGCGGCGAGCGGCGGCGGGAGCGCCGGGTAGCTCACGGGCAGCCAGTAATAGAGCGGGAAGATCCCAGCCTTGATGGCGAAGACCACGACGAGCAGCAGGCCGAGGATGTTCAGGCGCGCGTCGCCCAACATGTCGGAGCTCCTGACGGCGATCTCCGCGAAGTTGAGCGTGCCGAAGAGCCCGTACGTGAAGGCGCAGGCGCAGAGCAAGAGGGCGCTGCCGATCAAGTTGATCGTCACGTAAGGCAGGGCCCTCCGGGAGGGGGCGCCGTCCATCTCCAGCGTCATGAGGGCGTACGACGCGAGCAAGAAGACCTCGAAGGCGACGAACAGGTTGAAGAGATCGCCCGTGAGGAAGGAGAGGTGGATGCCCGCCAGGAGCAGGAACAGCAGCGGGAGGCGCAGCGGGTGCTCGTCGCGCGTCGACGTCTCCGCGAACCCGTACACCACGCACGCGAGCCCCGTGAGCGAGGACAGGCAGAGCATGATGGAGGCGAGCGTGTCGGCGACCAGGACGATCCCGTAGGGCACCATCCAGCCACCCCAGCTGAGCGCCAGAGGCCCGGCGGTGTGGACGTGGCAGACGAGCCATACGGAGAACCCGAGGAGCAGGAGCAGCGCAGCGCTGGCCCCCAGCCGTCGCCCGAGGGAGGGACGCGGAAACAGCAGGGCGAGCAGGGCCGCCGCCAGCGGGGCGACGATGGGGGCTCCGACGAGAGAGCTCATCGCGTCGCTCCTCCTTCCTCGAGGACGTCGGGGCCCGCGCTGCGCTCGAGGCCGCTGACCGTCGACGAGCCGCTGTCGACATAGATTCGGTAGAGGAGGACTGTGAGGTACGCGGCCACGGAGAAGCCAATGACGATCGCCGTCAGGATGAGGGCCTGAGGGAGGGGGTCGACCGCCGGTAAGAGGGCGGGGCCGGGGTCCGCGGTGGCCGCGCGTTTGCCCGTCGGCGCGCCCGACATGGCGAGGACGACGAGGTTGGCTGCGTTGGAGAGCAGCAAGAAGCCGAGGAGGACGCGCAAGAAGCGCCGCGAGAGGCACAAGTAGATCGCCGCTCCGGTGAGCACGGCGACGAGCACGGCGGTGTCGAGCTGACTCGTCATGGCGTCGCCTCCCGCGCGGCAGGCGCGTGGCGCTCAGGGTCGAGGTCGATGGGCTCGCTCTTCGGAGCGGCGAACTGGGCCTCCTCTTCGCGGACGAACGCAGGGAGGCCATGGACGGACTTCATCAGAGGCAACATCAGCTTCAAGGTGACGCCGACGACCGCGAGGAAGACGCCGGCGTCGAAGAGCATGGGGGTCGCGAGGGCGACAGGGCCGACGGTCGTGTGGAAGTGATGCAAGAGGGACAACCCGGAGAGGACCGGGAGCAGCGCAGTGGCGACGGTGAGGGACACGCCGGCCACGGCGAGCGAGGTGGGGTCGACGCGGAAGCGGCGCCTGAAGCCCTCGACCCCGAGCACGAAGCTCAGGAGGAGCAAGGAGAGGGCGGTGATGAGCCCCGCGACGAAGCCGCCCCCCGGGGCGTTGTGGCCGCGCAGAAAGATGTAGAGGGAGAAGAGGTTGAGCGGCACGAACGCGCCGATGGCGACCGCTCGGAGGATGAAGTCCCGAGGCACCGGGAAGAGGTCGGTGACCGGCAGGGAGCTCTTGGGTGGGGGGCTCGGGGTCGCGCGAGACAGGAGGCCGAGGCAACCGAGGGCAGCGATGAGCAGGACGGTGAGCTCGAGCATCGTGTCGAAGCCACGAAAGTCGACGACGACGGTGTTGACGGCGTTGGTTCCCTTGGCGAGAGGCGCGCTCTGCTCGAGGTAGAACGCGCCGGCGCGGTCGACCCCATCGTTCGGGAAGATCAGGACGCCCAAGCCGAGCAGCAGGCCCGCGCCCGACGAGAGGCCGAGGCGCGCCAGACGCGAGAGCGGGCTCCTCACGGTGAGCGGCTGTCGCTCCGCGTGGTCGCGCTTGAAGCGGAGCACGACGAGCAAGACCAAGATCAGCGTGGCCGCCTCGACGAGGAGCTGGGTGAGCGCCAGATCAGGCGCGCGGTACAGGACATAGTAAAAGGCGACGCCGAACCCCACGACCGAGACCGCGAACAGCTGCGGGATGGGGCGCTTCCACGCGGCGGCGAGGAGCGCCCCCGTAGAGATGAAGAGGACCGCTCCCCAGCGGATCCAAGCCTCGACGTCCCTGGGCACGAGGTCGACCTGCGCGAGGAGCTCCGCCACCCCCGCGCGAGCTTGGAAGACGCCTGCGAGGAGGACCGCCACGACGCAGCCGATGACGATGAACAGGTAGCGGGACGGGCGCGTGAAGCCGAGCGCGCGATCGAGCCGCTGCCCCCAGGAGGGGATCGCGTCGATGAGCCGCTCCGCGCCGCGATCGAACTGAAGCAGGCGCGGTACGGAGAGACGCGGCCAGCCGGCGCGCTCGCTGCACCAGAAGCAGACGCCCGCGATCGAGAAGATGGCGAGGCTGAGAGCGGCAGCGGGAGTCCAGCCGTGCCAGAGCGCGAGCTCGGGCGGAGCGGAGGCAGAGGGACCGAACGACGCCGTGAAGTAGCCGAAGGCCGCCGGTTGCACGCCGAAGTAGAGGACGCCTAGCGCGAGGAGGAGGGCGGGCAGCTGCAGACCGAGGGGGGGCGCGTGAAAGTGCGACTCCACCCGGGGGGGGGCGGCTCCGAGAAAGACGCGCTTGGTGATGCGGAGGGCGATGAGGACGTGAAGGACGGAGCCCGCGCCGAGGGCGAGGAGCTGCCAGGAGCCCAAGAGCCCAGGGTGACTGCGCAGGAAGCCGAGCCCGCCCTCCAGCAGGAGCTCTTTGCTGACGAAGCCGCTGCTGAGGGGCAGCCCTGCCATGGCAGCCAACGCGATGAGCGCCGCGACGCCTGTGAGAGGCAGCTTGCGGAGCACTCCCCCCAGCTCCCTCAGATCGCGGGTCCCCGTGGCGTGATCGATGACCCCCACCACCATGAAGAGGCACGCCTTGTAGAGGGTGTGGTTCAGGATGTGGAGAAGATCCCCGAAGGGGAGGCCCGCTCGCGAAGCCCAGCCGTACTGACCGACGAGCACGCCGAGCTGCGCGACGGTGGTGAAGGCGAGCACCGCCTTGAGATCGGAGGACAGCCACGCGAGGAGCGCGCCGAGGAGAAAGGTGGAGAAGCCGATGGTCACCAAGGCCGGCGTCCAGCTGTCGAGCCCGACGAACACGGGCAACAGGCGCGCGGTGAGGAAGACCCCGAGCTTCACCATGGTGGCCGAATGGAGGTACGCGCTCACGGGGGTCGGCGCGGCCATCGCGTTCGGTAGCCAGTACGAGAAGGGGAAGAGCGCAGACTTGCCGCAGATCCCGACGAAGCAGCAGAGGAAGGCGACCGTGAGGAGGTGCTCGCTCCCAGCGGGCGCTGGCCCCTCGAGCATGCGCGACAGGTCGGCGGTGCCGAAGATTTGCTGGAGCAGGACGATTCCGACGAGCAGCGCGAGCCCGGTGAAGCTCGTCGTCAGGAGCGCCATCCGCGCCCCTCGCTGCGATCGCCGTTGGTCGTGGAGGAACCCGATCAAGAAGAACGAGGCGACCCCGGTCAGCTCCCAGGCGGTGAACAGGACGAGCAGGTTGCTGGAGAAGACGGTCACCAGCATCGCCCCCATGAACAGGTGCAGGAAGCAGTAGAACTGCCCGTGCCTCTCGTAGCTCTCGTCTAGGTAAAACGTGGCGTAGAGCGTGACGAGGGCGCCGATCCCCGTCACGAGCAGTCCGAAGAACAGCGCGAGTCCGTCGGGGGAGAAGGAGAGCTGCACCCCCAAGCGAGGGACCCACTCCCAGCTCACTGTGGTGCGCTGCACCTCCGGCAGGAGGTAGCTAACGAGGCAAGCGCCCAGGCCGATCAGCGGCGTCGGCAACGCGGCCCAGCCGACCCGGGCGCCCCAGCGTCGCCCCAGGAGCAACAGCAGCGGCGCCGACAGAAATGGGCTGAGCAGGAGAACGAGGAGGAGGGCCGTCACTGCGGACGGCTCCTCGCGAGCCGCGCGATACGCAGCAGCTCCCCGCTAAATTTCGGTAGGTTCGCTCGTGATGGGTGCGCAGAGGTAACCATGATCATCCTGCCGGCTCATGTCCGGCAGGATGGCGGCCCGACCATCCTCAGTCCTGCAGCGATACGCGCTGCACCCATCAGTTTTGAGTCGCGGAGACCCTGGCACAGAGATCCGCATCGGTCGAGGAGAAATCCGGCGCGGCGGTCAGGGCGCGGGGATCCAGGTCCCTTCCCACAGGGGGATGAGCTGTGTGCCTTCGCAGCCCGGGGATCCCATGGCGTCGGGATCGATCGGCGGAGGGTTCTTCTGGCAATCGGGGATCTGCAGGCCGCTGATCCGCAAGAAGCCGTCGGTGTGGTCGCCGACGATGCGGAGCTGAAAGACAGCGTGGAGGCCGTCGTAGGCGCTCGCGTCGATGGGATCGCGGACGCCGACGCGAGCGGGCAGGGTCGCCGCCTCGTCCAGGTCTTCCGTGTAGAGGCTAGCGGAAGCCAGGATTTCTACCTCGTCGTTCCCCAACGTCGTCACCGTGAACTGGAGGGGGATATCGCCGTCGACGCGTCCATCGCTCGAGAGCAGGCTGACGGTGCCGGAGAACTCGAGCTCCGGCTCGTGCCCGAAGAGCGAGGGGGCGAGTCGAGCGCAGATGCGCTCTTCGGTGGAGCTGAAGGTCAGCTCGAGCTCCGCCTCGTCGCCGTCGTCGTAGGTGAGCGCCGCGGGGCTGGTCTGCGCGAGCGCCTCCAACGTCGCGGCCATGGAGCGCCCACGCACGCTCTGGTCGGCGCTCACGCTGACGGCCTCGGTCCCGCAGTAGTCCTCTGCGGGAAAGTGCGCGACCGACACGATCCCGGCTTGTGCTACGCCGGGGCCCGGGCTGTCGGGGAGGCTGCGTGCCTCCGTGAGCAGACCCAGGGCACCGACGAGACCGTATTCGCTGAAGCCGAGCGTGAGGTCGAGGGCAGCGCGGGTGAGCACCATGTTCGGTGGCGGCTCGACGTCGGCTTCGAAGCTGCCATCGAGGGAGTCGAGCTCGAAGGAGACGCGCGCCTGGGCGAAATCGCCGCTGAAGGCCTCCACGGTGGTCTCCACGACCTCGTCCAGGGCGCCCCCGGAGCTGGCAAAGTGGATCAGCGCGTCCACCTGGACGGAGTCGTTGCAGTCGACGGCGATGTCGGTGAGCACGCCGTCGCCGCTTCCGGTCGCGTGTGTCCGCGTGACGTAGCGCGGGCTGCCGAGGATCTCGACCGTCACGGTGAGCTCCGACGTCCCCGTCTCGGGACGAAACTCTCCGTTGCCCTCGAGCCAGCGCAGAGACTCAGTGTGCTGACCAGCGACGAAATCGAGCAGCTCCCCGGCGCTGAACCCCAACGCCGTGGGCTCCGCTAGGTCGAGGTCTTGCGCCGTCTCCGCGCAGTGACCCGCCGTGTTCCCGTCCGTCTGTTGTCCGCCCGTCTGTTCCGATGGGTCCTCCTGACCGCCCGGCTCACCACCATTGGTCTCCGTGGTGGACTGACAAGCCCACGCACCGCACAAAGCCATCAGGATCGCCGCGCAGCGCAGGGGGCGCTTCGCCGAATCGATCACCCGAGCCCAAGTGGAAAAGACAGGAAGCAGCTGGTTCATCGTAAGCCTCGACCGGTAACAAGAAGGGAAGCTCTCGGAGGCTAGCCTAGAAGACACCCACCCGCACGCCGCCCATGCGATACACGGCAATCTAGGCACTTGGCCTCGACCGCAGTCGGTCTCGAGCTCGCTCGGGGTGAAGAAGGGGTGAAGAAGAAGGCTCTGTTCCAGGCGTTCGTCGAGAACCTTCGGCCATCGGTATCCAGCGAGCCCATGGAAATTTTCCTCCAGGAGACCTCCCGCGAAAACCGGGGCGTCCGGTGGAGTGCTCACCTCGGAGGTCGACCTAGGATCCGTCGCATTACGCCGGTAACATTCCTGCATCATGCGTGCGACTCTGGAGTGCGGTGGCGGTGCGGTTTGGCTGGCGTGCCGGCGGTGGGCATGGCTGCTCGGGGTCGTCCTCTGGGGATGCGGGGGCATCGCGGAGCGGGAGGTCGAGGACGCACCGGGGGCCGGGGGAGTTGCAGTTGTCGGGGGCGATTCCTCCGATGGCGGGACCGGAGCGGGAGGTGGCGATGCTTGCGTCGAGCGCCAACCCTGCAGGTATGCCGACGATTGTTGCTCGGGAAGATGCATCTACGCCACGGATCGAACCCAGGAGGACCCTCTGGGTATCTGCCACAACGACTGCAAGGGAGTGGGAGAACCCTGTAACGACTCGCAGCAGTGTTGCTCCGTGAGCTGTCGCCCCATAGACGACCACCCCGAGCAGAAGGAAGGTCGATGCGGTCGCGTTCCGGACCACCGTTGGAGCTGCATTTCCGACGCGGAGTGTTCCACGGGGTACTGCTACTTGAAGCGCAGCACGTGCCTGCGTGCCGTCTGCGACCCGCGCCAAAATCCCGAGGTGGATCCGGAGAGGTGCTGGGCGGTATCTCAAGACTTCAGGCCTGATTATCCGTGAGTTTACAGCGGCGACCATTTGCTTGAATCGCCGTGGAGTCAACAACGTACGGCAGGTACAGAAAGTGGCTCTTCCGAAGGCGCTCGGCCCCTCACCCCTCGGGGGCCGGGCGGCGGAGGGTACGAAACCGCTGTAAGCCTCCCGAGACCGGCTGGCAACATCGGCCCGGGGACCGATGTTGCC
>JAEWOQ010000052.1 GCA_023460875.1 Pseudomonadota bacterium | reverse complement strand
GTCGTCTTCGGAGTCAGCTCCTTCCCAAGACGAAGAGCCGCCTGTTCCGTCGTCCCGGATCGTGACCATCGAGAGCGCCGACGAGCCCGAGAGCGTCTCCCTGGTCGACAGCGCGTCTCCTGCGGCCAGCGCCTCCGAGGCCGGCGCGTCTCCTACGGCCAGCGCCTCCGAGGCCAGCGCTCCTCCAGGCGACGAGGCTTTGAGCGTCGGGGGGGCCGCGCCCGCCGAAGAGCTCCCCGGCGCCGGCGATGTACCCCCCGTCGACGGCGCCCCACTGCGCGAGGAGCCTGCCGTCCAGCCTGCCGCAGAGCCTGCCGCAGAGCTCGCCGCCGAGCCTGCCGCAGAGCCTGCCGCCGAGCCCGCGCCGGTCCCCGCGCGCGACGTGGAGAGCACCGCGCCCAGCTCGAAGCTTACTGCGGACGGCTCCAGCGAGGTGCGAACAGGTGGGATGCGACCTCTCCACGTCGCCGGCTTCCTGATCGCGGTGGCGGCGGCCGTGGCGATGATGCTTTGGTTACCCAGCGCGTCGTCGGAGCAAGGGACCGAGCAGGAAGTCACCACCTCCGCCGTCCACCCCGCCAACTCCCAACCTGCGCCGCCCGATCCGGCCGACAGCGCGACGGCCGCAGTGGAGCCCGCCGCAATCGACTCCGCCGAAGGCGCGACGGCCGCCGTCGACTCTGCGGCATTGGAGCCCGCCGCCGTCGACTCTGCCGAAGACGCGACGGCCGCCGTCGACTCCGCGGCAGTGGAGCCCGCCGCCGTCGACTCCGCTGAAGGCGCGACGGCCGCCGTCGACTCCGCCGCAGCCGCCGAGCCCGAAACGGACCCTGTGACACCCGCGGGCGACGCTGAGGCGGCGACGCGGACGGTGCTCGTGAAAGCGTACCCGCATGGGGCGCGCATCGGCTACCGCGGCCAACAGATCGGTACGAACACCGCGGAGGTGGCGATCGCACCGGGGGAGCGCAAGGCCCTCGAGATTGGCCTGGGCGGCCACTCCACGCGTCGGCTCGTGGTGGACGGCTCCAAGGCCGAAGTGACCATCGTCTTGAAGCCGACGGCTCGTTGACTGGCGGGGCGCTCCAGCTCAGCGGTTCGTGAGCCCCGTGGCTTCGACGGTCCTCTGGACGAGCGCGCTCCACTGGGCCCACTCGGGGTCGTCGGTGGTCTCAGCGCGAATCGGCGCTCCGCCTGCGGCGAGAGCTCGGCGCTGGAGCTCCGTGAGAAACAGCTCGCGGTCAGCGGTGTAGTAGAGCCACGCGCGCTCGTCGTGCCCCGTGCGCACCTGGATCAGGTAGGAGAAGTCGCTGTCCGAGAGATCAGCCATGATGTTCTCGAAGCGCTCCAGCGCGCTCGTCGTCTCTGCGTCGGGGAAGCCGTCGCTCGACTGGTACGCCCAGCAGACGGAGACGGCCGTGGTGAAGGACGGGAGATTCGGGAGATCAGGGCGCTCGAGGCGTGTACGCGCAACGGCCTGTAGACCAGCCTCGGTTCTGAGCTCGATGATACGCCAGCGGTCGAGCTCGCCAGCGAGCGCCTCCCGCGTCGCGTGCTCCCTCGAGCGCTTCTTCCCGAACATCCAGCCGAGCAAGGACACTGCGGTTTCCTCCGGATGCCTTGGACCACCGGTCGCACCAGCGCGACGCCGCTCCTCCACGATCGCGATCCGAGGTCGGGAAATCAAGCGTCGTGAACGTTGCTCGCCTTGATAGTTGTTAAGGGTGAGCGCTTCAATGCGCGCCAAGAAGCCCGGAAACATGTCAGTGTCGGAAAGTTTCGACCTTGCAGGATGACCATGAGGCGTCTGCTGTCCGAGCACCCGGCCCACGCACCAACGCAGCCGTCCGGACCAGGATGTCTCAGGTGGCGCTGCCCGCTGCTCGGCCTGAGGTCGAGCACATCGCCGCCCGCTGTGTCGTCCCTCCGAACGGAGGGGCGATCAGGAGTGGGCGCGGAGCTGACGACCGCGCTCGTCGAGGAGGCGGGCGATGGACGCGTGGAACGCGGCCGCGTTGATGGGCTTGGGTAGGACGACGCCCGAGAACCCGGTTGGGACCAGGTGGGCGCTGCTCGGGGTCGTCATCACCACGAAGCGCTGCAGCAGGTCGGCGTCGATCTGACGGGCGCAGCGCAGCAGCGCCTGGAGGCCGTCATCCGGCATGTCGGAGCCGACGACGGTGACGTCGGGGCGCGTTCTCGCGCGGAGCTTATCCATCGCCTGGGCCACCGACAGGGCGAAGTCCGCGCGATGCCCGAGCTCCCGGACGATCTCCCTCAGGGTGGCGAGGGCCGTCATGTCTCGATCCACTAACAGGACGTTCTTCTCCAGGCGGCCTTCGGCGAAGGGGGCAGGGGGGGGCGCGGCGACCCGCGAGGCGGAGACATGGGTGCCGGACGCCTTCTCACCGAGGAGACGTCGAACCTGGGTGAGAAACGAGTAGGTGTTGTCCGTCTTGCGGATGTACGCGTGCGCCCCCGACTCCGTGACGAGGCGCTGCAACACATCATCGCTCAGGGATGAGTGCAGCACGACGAGGGTGCCCGTGGCGTTGGCGGTGCGGGCCGAGATCCTCGCGATCGTATCTCCAGACAGCGCCGGCATGTTCACGTCGAGGAGAACGAGAGCCGGCCGCTCCGAGACGATGAGGGAGACGCTCCCTGCCGCCTTCGCCTGCGTGAGCACGCGGTAACCAGCCCCTTCGAGGACAGTTCGGGTGACGGCGAGGACGATCTCACTGTCGTCGACAACTAGGATCGTCGAACTCATTGCGCTCGCAGTCTATCCAGATCTGCGCGAATGCGAATCCCGGATGTATCAAACTCACCATTCGGGGGCGCCAGCAGAGGGTGACGTAGGAGAGAGGAGTGAGCCGCGCAGCGAGTGCGCTCTTCGTGCGCGGGCGACGGTGATGCCCTCGCGGAGCGGGTGCGCATTGACGAACGTCAAGGCGGGGGAACTTTTCTCTCTCGAACGGGGGGGACATTGACGAACGTCAAGGCACGGTTGGAGTTGTGAGCGTAGAAGGTGGAGAGGCTGACGACTTCCCCCCGATGCCGACGGTTTATCTCCCTATCGAACTAGCCGGGGTTCCCCTCCTCGTCGACGCTCGCGCCGTGCGGGAGGTGCTAGGTCACCGTGAGGTGGTCCGGGTGCCTCACGCGACGCTCGAGCTGCCTGGCGTGTTTCCCTGGAAGGGGCTCGCCATCCCGTTGATCGACGTGGTGCGCGCCATGGGGCTTCCCCGCGAGAGCGCGAAGGATCAAGTGCGTCGTCGCACTGTGATCGTCGGCGTCGACGAGGAGCTCGCGGGGCTCAGCGCGGACGACGTGCGCGAGGTGGTGACCCTCGAGGAGGCCGCGGTGCGCCCGGTGCATGCGGCGCCTCGCCCCTTCGCGCGGGGCGAGGTCGACTGGTTGGGCGGCGTCGCCACCGTGCTCGATCTGCCGGCGTTGTTCTCCAGCACCTTCGCCCGCTCGAGTCGAGAGGTGTGATGACGGTGCAACGAGCGACCACACTGTCGTGCGTGGTGTTCCGCGATCTGCGGCCCGCGTGCGCGGTGATCGAGTCCCGCGTGCTGCGTGTCTTGTCGGAGGGAGAGTGGGGGGCGGAAGAGGGAGAGCGGACGCGGGAGGCGCCGCTGCCGTTCGAGGTCCTGGGGGTGGAGGGGCCGCGAGCCGTGGCCCAGGCCTCGACGTCGGGAGTCGGCGTGTCCCGGGTGCTGCTGCTGGGGACGGAGCAGGGGGCGCTGCCGCTCCTGATCCCGGGGGCCCTCACCTTCGAACATTTCGAGGTCGGGCGCTTCGCGCCGCTCTCTGGCCGCGCCTTCGACGCTAGCGTTTTCTCCGGCGTGATCACTCGGGACGAGTCGATCGACGTCTTTCTCGTGGACCCCGATCGCCTCATCGAATCTGTCGACCTATGCCCCTCACCCGCCTGATCCTCCTGCTGTTCGTCGGAATGGACGTGCTCTTCGGGCCGTTGGTCATGTTCGCCTTCGTCAACCTGTTGCGACCAGCGCATCCGCTGCAGGCGGTGCTGCTGCTGGTCGGCTTGTTCTTCGCGAAGACGCTGGTCACGATCCTCATGATCATCTCCGCGCTGCGTCCCTACGAGCTCTTCGCGGCGGAGGATCGTCCGGAGCGCAAAGGGCGCCTGGTGGCGGCCGCAGACGCGGCCTTGCAGCATTTCCCGTCGCGATTCGCGCTCGTGTACGCGGCAGGCTGGTTATTCATCATCGGAGGCGGCTACGCCATCATGCAGGCCCGCGCGGAGTACTTCAGCCTCGTCGTGGGCAGCGCGGTCGCCGTGAGCTTCATCCTACCAGCCCTCTTCTTCGGGACGTTGGCGGTGATGTTCCCTGTCCTGGTGCTCGTCACCACGAGCCCGTCGGGGGCGTGCTCGGTCGTGGCGCGGGACCAGGACGTCGAGCTGACGCGCTCGCCCGTCCGGTTGCAGGCGCGCATCGGCGTCATCGCGCTGAGCGTGGGGCTGGCGCCGCTGTTCTGGATGGTGGCGGTCGGTTATGTGAGCCAGGTACACGCCGTCCAGCGGGCGCTGGCCGCGGAAGGGCAGGCGTTGGCCGACGCGGCGCTCACGGGGGCGGGGAGCGCGTTCCTGCTCAACGCGGGGATCTTCGCGGTGCTGGTGACCTTCTGGGCGCCGATGTGCGCCACGGTGCTGTCCCGAGCGATCTCCGTGCCGATTCAGCGGCTGACCGACGCCGCGCGCGAGATCGTCGAGGAGGGGAACCAGACGCGCATGGACGTCATCCCGATGACGTGCCGGGACGAGGTCGGTGTGCTGTCCGAGCGCTTCAACGACCTCATCGACATGATGCGGGAGCTGAGCCGCGGCGCCGACGCCATCGCCCGCGGAGACCTCGGGGTAGAGCTGGCCCTCCGGGGGGAGCTGCCGGACGCATTTCGGCGCATGGCCCACAGCCTCAACGAGGTCGTGCGTCAGATCCGTCAGACCTCCGTCGACCTGGCGTCCGCGGCCACGGAGATCTTGGCGGCGTCCCAAGAGCAGGAGACGGCGGCCACGTCCCAGTCCAGCGCGATGACCGAGATCAGCCACACCATGGACTCCTTGTCCGAGTCTGCGGCGCACGTGTTCGACTCCGTCGCCGGGGTGCTGTCCAACGCAGAGCAGACGCTGGTGACGACGGACAGCATGGTGGAGCGCATCGAGAGCTTGTCTACGCACACCGGGCGGATCTCCGAGCTGCTCGACGTCATCCGTGACATCGCCGATCGCAGCGACCTCCTCGCCCTCAACGGCTCCCTCGAGGCGAGCCGGGCAGGGGAAGGGGGCCAAGGCTTCGCGCTCGTCGCCGCGGAGATGCGCCGCCTGGCGGTGCGGGTGACCGCGTCCGTCGAGGACGTGAAGAAGCTGTTGGCCGACATCCGGGAGGCGAGCGCGGCCACGATCATGGCGACGGAGGAGGGGCGCCGCCTGGCGCGGGCGACCACGGAGGCCGCGCGCCAGATTACCTTCGTCTCGCAGCAGCAGCGGAGCGGCACGGAGCAGGTCTCCGAGAGCGTGCGCGGCTTGAGCGACGTGGTCACCCAGGCCGCCGCCGCGACGTCTCAGACCCGCACGTCTGCTCAAGGGTTGAAGGGTCAGGCGGACCAGCTCTCGGGGCTGGTCCAGCGCTTCGACGTCGTGGAGGAGGTGGGGTGACGGACGCGCGCGCTGCCCTGCGTGAGCGCTACCGGGGCACGCTCGCCTCCCGAACTCAGCGCGTCGTCGAGCTCGTGCCCGCGTGCCGTCGAGGCGCGGAGGAGGAGCTGCGCGAGCTGATGGGCGAGCTGCACACCCTCAAGGGGGAGGCGCGTATGCTGGGCTACGCGCCCCTGGCGCGGGTGTGTCACGTCCTGGAGGATCGCTTTCGCGAGTCGGAGCCGGACTTCGACGCCGTCGCGGTGGTGCTCGACGGGGTGTTGCTGTCCTTGTCTCCGGGTACGTCGGAGGGGGACGCGGCGGCGCTCTGGCGGACGTCCCTCGAGGCGCTCGGCGAGGTGGCCGAAGAGGTCATCGAGGAGGAGGAGCCCGGACCAGGGACGCCCGAGTTGGAGGTGAGGACGGGGGCGAGCCGCTGGATGCAGGTCGACGCCACCGTGGTGGACGTGTTGTGTGAGAAGCTGGCCGCGTTCGCCACCGAGCTCGGTCAGTACACCGCGCGGGTCGAGGCGAGCAGGACAGGAGGAACCGCCGGCGGCGGCGACGACGCCGCCGAGCGGCTCCGTACGGGCCTGAACGAGGCCCTGCTCCTCGCCTTGGATCTGCGCTTGCACCCTGTGGAGCCGCTCCTCGGCCGCTTGGCGGCGCACGCCCGCGTGCTGGCGAGCCAACGGGGACAGTCCCTCGACGTCGTGGTCCGCGCCGACGGGGTCCGCATCGAGCGCGAGATCCTCGATCGGCTCGCCGATCCGCTGCTGCACGTCGTGCAGAACGCCGTCGAACACGGCGTCGAGCTGCCCCACGAACGGGGAGACAAGCCGGCGATCGCCCGGATCGAGCTGGAGGCGGAGACGTCGGGGGCCACGGTGACCATCCGCATCCGAGACGACGGCAGGGGCGTCGACCGGGAGGCCGTGCGGGCGAGGGCGCTGCGGGAGAACCGCATGAGCGACGAGCGGTCCCGGCGTGCGAGCGCGCAGGGAGCGGATCTGGATGTGCTGTTTCAGCCGGGGTTCTCGACACGAGAGCGCGCGGACGAGGGGGCTGGGCGGGGCGTCGGTCTCGACGTGGTGCGCCGCGTGATCGAGGGCCTCGGGGGAAGCGTAGAGGTGGAGAGCGAGCTCGGCCGCGGCACGGAGCTGTCGTTCTCCGTCCCGGCGGCGCTCACCCAGGAGCGCCTGGTGGTGGTCCAGAGCGGCGACGTGCTCTACGGCATCCCGTCCCACTGGGTCGTGTCCATCGAGCGACGTCCCGCGGAAGCAGAGATCAAGGACGGAGAGGCCGCGACCTTCTCCTGGCGAGGCGAGACGTTGCCCCTGGGATCCTTGGCCGCGATCGTCGGGGAGGCCGCGGAGGAGGAGCGGACGGTGCTCGTGCTCCGGTTCGGAGATCGCCCCTGCGCGTTGGCGTGCGGCGCGGTGATCGAGCACACGGAGCTGCTGCGACGCCCCACGAGCCGCGGGCTCTCGGAGCACTGCGGGGTGAGCGCCAGCGCCCAGCTGGACGATGGTCGCCTCGTGCTCTTGCTCGAGCTCGCCTTCCTGCGGAAGGGGTTGTCCCGCGGGGCGAGCGCGTCGCTCCGGGCACCTCGGGAAGAGAGCGCGCGTCCGCGGGTGCTCGTGGTGGACGACTCGGTGGTCGTCCGGGATCTGCTCTCGGAGGTGCTCGTCACCGCCGGGTACCAGGTGGAGACCGCCCAGAACGGCAAGGAGGCCCTGCACACTCTCGCCTCCTTCCAGCCCGACGTCGTCATCAGCGACATCGAGATGCCGGAGATGGACGGCTTCGGGCTCCTCCAGGAGATCCGCGCCCGCTCCGAGACGCTCCCGGTGGTCCTGGTCACGGCGCGGAGCTCGGCAGAGGACCGCCGCAGGGCGAGTTCCTTGGGCGCGAGCGCCTACGTCGCCAAGGGTGAGTTCCAGAGCGACTCTCTGGTCCAAGTCGTGCGGCGCTATTGTCTGGAGGGCACGTGACGCGGCTGCGCGTGGCGGTCGTCGACGACTCGGCGTTGTGCCGCGCGCAGCTTCGCCGGTTCCTCGAGGTAGACGGCGACATCGAGGTCGTCGCAGAGGCCGAGAACGGCGAGCGGGCGATCGAGCTGGTGGCCACCCACCGCGTGCAGCTGCTGCTCGTCGATCTGCAGATGCCCCGCGTGGACGGCCACGAGACCATCACCCGGGTGATGGCTCACACTCCGCTCCCGATTTTGGTCCTCACGGGCACCCCCCTCGGGCCCGAACGGAAGGCCGTCTTTGAATCTATCCGCCGCGGCGCCCTCGATCTGGCGATCAAGCCGTCGGGCAGTGATCTGCGCTCCCAGCGGGAGCTGCGCGAGGCGGTGCGGCGGCTCGCGGCGATCCCCGTGGTGCGCCACGTCGCGGGCAAACTGGACGCCCACCCGCGCCACCCGGTGCGGCCCAGCGTCGCCCCAGGGCCCGACACGAGCGCGCCGCTCGTCGTCGCGATCGGCTCTTCCGCCGGAGGCCCTGTCGCCCTGGCGAGCTTGGTGGGAGCGCTGGCCCCGGATCTCAAGGTGGCGGTGCTGGTGGTGCAGCACCTCCCCGCGGGATTTTCCCCGGCGTTCGCAGAGTTCTTGGCGAGCCGCACGCGGCTCCGGGTGAGCACGGTGGCAGAGCGGCAGCCGCTGCGCTGCGGGCATGTCTATGTCGCTGCGGGCGAGTTTCATTTCGGCTTGAGCTCACTCGAGCACGTCGGGCCCGTAGCGGGAGGTCCGCAGGTCGGTCACGTGCCCTCCGCAGACGTGCTCTTCAACACGGTCGCGTCCCAGGCCCGCTCTCTCGGGGCGGGCATCGTGCTGAGCGGGATGGGCGAGGATGGCAAGCAAGGCTTGCTCGCCCTGAGGCGCGCCGGCGGGTTGTGCCTCGCGCAGGACAAGGAGAGCAGCGCCGTGTGGGGTATGCCTCGCGCGGCTCTCGAGGCAGGCGCGGTAGAGCAGGCGCTGCCGCCGCTGGCCCTCGCGGAGGTGGTCACCCGCTGGGCGCGGTCCCGACGGAGCGTCGGACCGTGAAGGAGATCGCGGAGCTACTCACGAACATCACCGGCATCGAGCTGTCCCGCGGGGGTCTGAGCCGTTCCCTGGAGCGTCACGCGGACCATCGGGCGCGTGAACTCGGGCTGGCGGGGGTCGAGGAGTATTTCGAGAAGGTCACCGCGGGCGACGCGGGCGAGCGCGAGCTGCTCTTCGACGTGATCGGCGTCCCGCACACGTGGTTCTTCCGGGATCTGGCGCTGCTGGAGTCCGCCCGCGAGGCGCTGCGGGCCAGCGCGCGCCAGGGGCGTCCGTTGAACCTCTGGGTTCCAGGCTGCGCCACGGGAGAAGATCCCTACAGCCTCTCGATGTTGATCCAGGAGATGGGCTGCGAGGCCCGTATCACGGCGAGCGACATCAGCGGGCGCTCCCTCGAGCGCGCCCGCGCGGGGCTGTACGGACCGCACAGCGTCCGTGAGCTGCCCACCGCCTACGCTGGGTACCTGCGGCGGAGCGGTGACATCTGGCGGGTGACGGAGGAGATCCGGGGGCGGGTGTCCTTTCGCCAGCACAACCTGATGGATCCTCCGCTCCCGCATCCGAACGGCTGGGACCTGATCCTGTGTCGCAATGTGCTCATCTACTTCTCTACGGAGGTGGGCGCTGCCTGCGCCGAGCGCCTGGGCAGCGCCTTGCACCCTCAGGGCTCTCTGCTGCTCGGACCAGGTGAGCTGATCCACGCGGTGCCCCGGAGCCTCGTCCCCGTCATGATCGACCGCCGGGTCGCGTTTCGTCGGCGATCGGCGGCGCTGCAAGAGGTCGACATGGTGCCACCACGGGGCATCACCGCGCCGTCCGGGGACCTTCGGCGGCCCGGGGCGGGCGTCGCTCGCGCGGTGCTCCACAC
>JAEWOQ010000051.1 GCA_023460875.1 Pseudomonadota bacterium | reverse complement strand
GCGGCTCATCACCTGATCGACGCGGTTCTTCACGTCGATCATCGCCTGGTGAGGATCGGTGCCGAGCTCGAAGACGACCTGGATCGTGGCCTCGCCGGCGCTCGTGGCGTCGGAGGTGATGTAGCTCATGCCCGGCACGCCGTTGATCGCCCGCTCGAGGGTGATGAGCGATGACTGCACGAGCACGTCGGCGCTCGCCCCGGGGAGATCGATCGTCACGATCACCCGCGGCGGAGAGATCTCGGGGAACTGGGAGATCGGCCGCGAGCGCATCGCCAGCAGGCCGATGAAGACGACCACGAGGGACAGGACGATGGCGAGCACCGGTCGGTGGAGGAAGCGGCTGGTCATTCTGCCGGGACCTCCAGCTTGGCGAACACCTCCGCCGGCTTCTTGTAGTCGGTCACGACGACGCTGCCGTCGCGGACCTTGCGCAGTCCATCCACCAGGATGCGGTCGCCGTCCTCGAGCCCGCGCTCGACCACGAAGAGCTGGGGCAGCTCCGCGGATACGGTGATCGGGCGCGAGCGCACGAGCCCCTGATCGTCGACGACGAACACGAACTTCTTGTCCAACACCTCGAAGGTCGCCTTCTGCGGGACGAGGAGGGCGCTCTCGAGGGGGACGACCATGCGCACCTTGCCGGTCTGTCCGTGACGCAAGAGCCCCTTGGGGTTCGGGAAGGTGGCGCGGAAGGCGATGTTGCCCGTCTCGTTGTCGAAGTCGGCCTCGATGGTCTCGACGGTGCCCTCCTGATCGAAGACCTGGCCGTTGGCCATGACGAGGCGCACCTTCATGTCTCCGACCTCGCGCCCCGACGCCGCGTAGTCGAGGTACTGGGCCTCGCTGACGTTGAAGTAGACCCACACGGAGTCGTTGTCGGAGAGCGTCGTGAGCGGGTCGCCCTCGTCGACCAAGCTCCCGAGGCGCACCTGAAAGCGCCCCATGATGCCGCTGAAGGGCGCCCGGATCTCCGTGAGGCCCTTGTGGGCCGCCGCCAGCGAGAGCTCCGCTCGGGCTTTTTTGAGCTTGGCCAGCGAGAGCTTGAGCTCGTTCTGGGAGACGATCTTCTGGTCGGCGAGGAGCTTCGTGTTGTCGTACTCGATCTCCGTGAGGTCCGTCTCCGCCTGCGCCTTCTGCACCTCGGCCTGGTAGAGGAGCGGCATGATCTGGAACATGCGGGCGCCCTTCTCCACGCGCTGCCCCTCGTCGACGAAGATCCCTTGGAGATAGCCCCGCTCGAGGGCTCGCAGCTCGATGTGCTGCACGGCCCGGATCTGCGCCACGTACTCCTGGGTGAGCTCGACGGACTCACGCAGGGGGCTGGTCACGACGAACCTCCCCGGATCCTCGCGCGCGTGGGTTTCGTGTCGACAACCGACGAGAGAGAGCACGAACGAGAGAGCGAGGAGCTTCCTGGAAGCAGCCATGGTTGTGGTTCTTGTTGGGGGACGGACATTTCGGCGCGTCGGATCGGACGTCCGCACGCCACGAACGGGGCGAGCCAGCGCAAATCGGCGCCTCTGCGGGCCCCACGCGGGACTCGGCGTCAGGCGCTCACGCGCGGCGACGCCGGGGGAACGAGCGCAGCTCGGTCGACGACCGAGGCCCAGGCGGGGAGGTGCGGCTCACGGCGCGGCACGCCGACGGCGTCCAGCGCGAGCGCAGAGCCTCGTCAGGCGATGTTCGGAGGGCCGCGCGCGAGCCCGCTGACGACGAAGAGACGCGCGGAGATCGCCTGCGCCTCGATCCGGCGCGGGCACGACACGTCACGCCGCGCGAGGAGGAGCTCAATCTGCGTAGCGAGGGCACCGACGAGCCCTCCGTCCGGATCGTCCTTCGTGTCGCCTTCGATGGCGGCGCACTCGAGATCGAGCCACGTCGGGGGGCCCGCCCACACGGACTCGCGCGGTTCGCCGTCGGCCGTGAGCACCACCGCCGCGCTCACGGGGCGCTCCCCTGCGCCGGGCTCAGCTGCCCAACTCAGGGCGGCCAGCCCTGCGCCGATCAGAAGGGCCCAGCCGATAGCGGCAAAGGCCCAAGCCAAGACTCCGCCAAGGGCCTGCTCGCCCCGTCGCGGGACGCGGCCTGCCCAGGACGCAAAGCTCCGTAGCGAGGCGGAGATCAGCAGAAACGAGCTCCTCCGGGCGGCCGCAGCGGCGCCAGGTGCCGACTCGGCCCTGGTCGATCCGCTCGACGGCTGGGACGCGGGAGCGCCCTGGGAGATACCTCGCATACGCCTCGAAGAGGCGTAGTTAGAGCACTGCCTCAAACCTCGTGCAATACGACGTCCCCCCCGAAACAGGCGATAGTGGAGCGCGACACGCCCTCACGCGCCCGCGGATCCGACGACACGCGCCGCCACGAAACGTGCCCGCAACATTGCCGTGACCTGCGCGACCACGAGCGTCCGAGCGGCGCCCTCGGCCCCGGGGCGGCCTCCGCACCGTCGAGGCGCTCCCGAGGGCGTATCGATCGGTACGCTAGGGCGTGACGATGGGAAACTTCGGATCGAAGTCCACGGTGACGCTCATCAGCTGGATCAACGCGTCTTCGTTGCCCTGGCTCCGCACGTCGCCCTGCCGGACGGCGTCCTTGATGTTCACCTCCTTCAGCTGGATCTGATCCCAGGTCTTGCGGCTCATCGCGACGGAGGCGTCGGCGTCTTTGCTTTCGGTGTTCGGCGTGTACAGGAGCACCCCGTTCCTGAGCTCCACGAGGTACTTCTCGTTCGTGTCCGTGAACGCGAGGTTCAGCTCGAGATCGGTCTCGGCGGCCTTCTCGCCGTCGATCCGCACCGCCAGGTAGTCGAGGAACATGGGGATCGTCATCGCGCGCACGAGGTCGGGCGACACCGAGGAGATCGCGTCTTCCTTGCTGACGCCCTCGCGCAGCTCCTTCGCTCCCATGAGGTAGAAGCCACGCCAGGTGCCGTTCTCCGCCTGGTACCCGAGCTGCTCGAGCGCGTCGGCCTGGAGGAAGCGCGCCGCCTGGTTGTCCGGGTTCGCGAAGACGACGTGGTTCACGAGCTCCGCGACCCACCGGTAGTCTCCCCGCTCGAAGGCCTCCTGCCCGAGCTCGAGGACTCGCTCCTCACCCCCCAGGGCGGCGACATAGCGCTGGGCGGCCTCGACGGGAGGATGCTTGTGGAGGTTCGCCGGGTTGCCGTCGAACCACCCGAGATACATCTGGTAGATCGATTTGACGTTGTGGTTCACGGAGCCGTAGTAGCCGCGGTTGTAGAACTCCTGCCCCAGGCTCGCCGGCAAGACGATCGCCTCCCCGATCTCGGTCATCGTGCTCCCCTGGTTGGCCAGGCGCAGGGTCTGGTCGTGCAGGTACTTGTACATGTCGCGTTGCTTCTCGAGGAACGCGACGACCTCCTCCTGCCCCCAATGGGGCCAATGGTGGCTCGCGAACACGACGTCCGTCCGGTCACCGAAGCGACGGATCGTCTCGTGGAGGTACCCGGCCCACTTGTGAGCGTCGCGCACCTTCGCCCCACGCAGCGTGTACAGGTTGTGCAAGGTGTTGGTGGCGTCCTCCGCGGCGCACAGCGCCCGGTATGCCGGGAAATAGAACAGCATCTCCGCGGGCGCCTCAGAGTCGGGCGCCATGAGGAACTCCACCTGCAGCCCGTCGATGTCCCGCTTCTCCCCCGTCGTGGTCACGTAGTCCGTGGGCTCGATGAGCGTGGCTGTCCCGGCCGCCGTCGACTTGCCGAGCCCCGCGTCGACGTGTCCGCGCGGGTCGCGATCGAGCAGCGGGCCGTACATGTACGCCGCGCGGCGCCCCATGGCGTTGCCGGCGTAGACGTTCTCGCTGACGGCCGCCTCCATGAACCCCGCGGGGGCGAAGATCTTCACCTTGCCGGACTCGACGTCCCGCTCGTCGACGATGCCCTTGACGCCCCCGAAGTGATCGATGTGGCTGTGGGTGTAGATCACGGCCGTCACGGGTCGCTGGGGCAAGTGCTGCTTGACCAGCTGCCACGCCGCCGCCGCCGTCTCCCGGGTGGTGAGGGGGTCGATGACGATCCAGCCCGTCTTCCCGCGCACGAGCGTCATGTTCGACAGATCGAACCCGCGCACCTGGTAGATTCCATCGACGACCTCGAACAAGCCGAAGACGTTGTTCAGCTGCGCTTGTCGCCACAGGCTCGGGTTCACGGTCGGCGGCGGCTCCCCCTCGATGAAGGCGTACTGCTCCATGTCCCAGATCACGTTCCCCGCCTCGCCTCGGATCTTGGGATCGGAGGGCCGGGCGAGGAGCCCGCGCCGGGCGAGCTCAAAGGCCTCTTGGTCACGGAAGTCGAGCTGCTTCTGGACGGCCGCGTTGGCCTGGGCGGTGAACGGCGTGGCGGGCTTGGGCGCCGCGGTCAGCTCGGGGGGACCGGCTTGCTCCTCCTCCGGCGCGGCCGAGGCGCCGCGCTGAGCGCGCGCCTCGCTGTCACTCACCGCGCTCGGAGGCTTCTGTTTGCTGCACGCCGCCGGCGCGAGCGCGCTCAAGCAGAGTCCGACGGCCCAGGACCTCGTGCAGAGTGGATGACGTGTCGCTTTCATTTGCTCTACATCAACGACCCAGGGGCCCCGAGTCGTGAGGGCGACCGCTGCGGGCCCGCGCCCCACGCGTCAGTAACGGCCAAGGAGTCGGCCGCCGGCCCGGCGCCCCCCGTCGCCTGGAGCCATCCGGCCCGGTCGGCTCAGCGATTCACCACGCGCTGGTCGGGTCGAGGAGCCATTCGAAGGCCCTGGCGCGGTTGCGCACCGCCTGCGCACCGAGGGTACCTTCCTGCGGATCGGCTCCCGGAGGTGCATCCGGCGGGATGAGTTCCTGATAGATCGCTCGGTAGCACCGGTAAAAGTCCGCCTCGGCGACGACGTCCTCCCTCGCTCGCGGAGCGGCCTTTGAAACGAGGGCTTCGACGGAGCCCTCGTCGAGGAGTCGTC
>JAEWOQ010000050.1 GCA_023460875.1 Pseudomonadota bacterium | reverse complement strand
GCGCTGAGCGGCTCGCCGCGGGCGCGCGCCGCTCAGCGGCTGCGCCGGAGTGAGCCCGCCGGGGGAGCCCGCCGGGGAGCCACACGTTCCTGCGAGCGCAGGGTGTCGGTGGCTGCCGTTCCTGGAGAGATCCTGCGCCTCGAGCCGCGGATCTGCTCAGCGCATCAGGACGAGCTCTTCCGACGCCGTCGGATGGATGGCGACGGTGGCGTCGAGGTCCGCCTTCGTGGCCCCCATCTTGAGGGCCACCGCGAAGCCCTGAATCATCTCGTCGGCGCCGCGCCCGATGACGTGGATGCCCACCACCTTCTCCTTGTTGCCAACGGTCACCAGCTTCATCGCGGTGGGCACCTGGCGAACACCGAAGGCATGGTAGAGGTTCGTGAAGCGCGTCGTGTAGCACTTCACGTCGGCGCCGTAGCGCTGGATGGCCTCGTCCTCGGTCAGCCCCACCGTGCCGATCGGCGGATGGCTGAACACCACGCTGGGGATGTCCTCGTAGTCGAGGCGTGCCTCCGGTTGATCTCCGAAGAGGCGATCCGCGAGGCGGCGCCCCGCGGCGATGGCGACTGGCGCGAGGTTCTTGCGATTGGTGACGTCCCCCACAGCGTAGAGCCCGCCCACGTTGGTGGCCTGTCCCGCGTCGACGCGGATGGCGCCCTGATCGTCGAGCTCGACCCCGAGCTCCGCCAGCCCGAGGCCGTCCGTATTCGGTGTGCGTCCGATCGCCCAGAGCACCACGTCGAAGCCGTCCTGGCTCTGATCGTCGTCGCCCAGGAGCACGAGCCCTTGCCCTTGCTTCTCCAGGGCCCGCGGCACGAAGCGCGTCACCACGTCCACGCGCCCCGCGGTGAGCTCCTCCAACAGGGTCTCACGCAGGAGCACGTCGAAGGTCCGCAGCACCTGCTGCTTGCGCAGGAAGAGGGTGACGGCGCTGCCGAGCCCGGCCAGCATGCCCGCGAGCTCCACGGCGATGTAGCCCGCGCCCACCACCGCGACGCGGTGGGGCTGCTCCTCGAGGCGGAAGAAGTCGTCGGAGGTGATGCCGAGCTCCGCGCCCGGAACCTTCGGCAGGGTGGGCCTGCCTCCGGTGGCGACCAGGACGTGGGTGCCCGTCAGCCGGCGACCCGCGACCTCGACCTCCTGGGGAGCGACGAACCGAGCCCAACCCGGGATGTGCTCGACGTCGTCCATCTTCAGCCGGTTCGCGTAGATGCCGCGGAGGCGTTCCAAGTAGGCGTCGCGCCGCCCCTTGAACGACGCCCAGTCGAAGGGATATCCGCCCTCGGACGTGAGCGGCAGCTGGAAGCCGTAGGCCCGGGCATCTGCCAGCTCGTGGGCCAGAGCCGCGGCGTTGAAGATCATCTTCTTGGGGATGCAGCCGCGGTTGACGCAGGTGCCGCCGAGATCGGCGGCTTCCACGACGGCGACACGAGCACCATAGGACGCGGCTCGACGCGCCGAGGCGATCCCCCCGCTGCCACCGCCGATCACCAGATAGTCGAAATGGTCTCGCCTGCTCATGCTTCTCCGGCTTCTTCGGGTTGGGGGAAATCCATGGACTCGGGGTAGTCGTCGAGGCCGGCGCCGCCGCGCAAGGGGATGGCCCGCGCCAAGGCGATCCGCTCCAGGGCCGCGGCCAGACCCGCAGGATCCCCGACGCGGGGCAAGAACTGATAGGAGCCATCCCAGAGCTCGAGGCCCACGGATCCGCTGGCCTCCAGGTTGATACAATCGATCTGCGCCCAGCGGTACCGCTTGACCCGTGGCCAGATGCTCGACACCACGTCCCGGAACTCGACCGCGTCACGGCGGATACGCACTCCCCGCATCCCAGCCCGGAGGAACGAGGCGACAGCGCTCACCACGATCATCACCGTCACCGTGCGCGTGTCGATGAGGTGTTCGCGCATGAACATGTACTCATACAGCCACGTGTCACGGGGGCCCCGCTCCACCGCCACCACCAGGACGACCACGGCCGCCGCCAGGACCGTGTAGAGGAGGGCGGGGAGCCGCTGCACGAAGGGAGGACCATAGACCTCCTCGCGAGGGCGGTAGGTCATGTCGAAGCCCGGAGGCCGTGAAGGTCGCGCCACGTCTTTAAGGTAGCCCGGAGCCGGCCTCGATGGGCTCGCTTTTGGCAAAGGATGCGCTACAGGGAAGCCCAAGAGCCGCCCATGGCTGCGGTTCGGGAGACTCGGCGTGAAGATTTTCATCGATTCTGCAGATGTTGGAGAGATCCGCGAGGCGGCGGCCATGGGCGCCATCGACGGGGTGACGACCAACCCGTCCCTGCTCGCGAAGTCCGGTCGGCCCACGCGCCAGACCATCGCCGAGATCTGCGAGGTCGTCGACGGCCCCGTGTCCGCAGAGGTGATCGCCACCGACACCGCCGGCATCCTCGAGGAAGGCCGTGCTCTGGCGGCCATCCACGGCAACGTCGTCGTGAAGGTGCCCTTGGTGATGGAAGGGCTACGCGCCGTCCGCCAGTTCAGCGCCGAAGGGATCAGGACGAACGTCACCCTCTGCTTCTCCCCGACGCAGGCGCTGCTCGCCGCGAAGGCAGGCGCCACGTACATCTCGCCCTTCGTCGGGCGCCTCGACGACGTGAGCGAAGACGGTATGGAGCTGATCGAGAAGCTCGTCACGATCTACCGAAACTACGACTTCGACACCGAGGTGCTCGTCGCGAGCGTGCGTCATCCGGGGCACGTGGTGGAGTCGGCGCTGCTGGGC
>JAEWOQ010000049.1 GCA_023460875.1 Pseudomonadota bacterium | reverse complement strand
GGCGCCGGGCGGGGGGGCGGCGCGGGCGGGGGCGGGGGGGGGGGGGGCGGGGGGGGGGGCGGGCGGCGCGACACGAGCAGGTGGT
Source organism: Pseudomonadota bacterium (assembly GCA_023460875.1). GTDB lineage: Bacteria > Myxococcota_A > Polyangia > Polyangiales > Polyangiaceae > NIC37A-2. Next base: position 20,850 of record JAEWOQ010000049.1, on the reverse strand, counting down.
CGCTCCTGAGGCGACCGGGCGGCACTCTCCGTTCGCCCCGCGGGTGGACGGGCGCTCTCGTGAGGTACCGCAGGAGCGGTGACACCCTCGGCTGGCGCGGCGTCGGCCGTGACCTCGGAATCCACAGGATCCTCCGGGAACTCAGCCCTCACAGGGTCGTCCTCGAGCGCCTCGGGCAGCGGAGCCGGCGCGTCGAGAACCGGCGGGGGGGCGGGAGCGGGAGCAGGCGCGGGAGCAGGGTCAGCCCCCTGCACGGAGGGGGTGACCGCCGCGGCCCCGTCTCCGCCCTCCAAGGCGCCCCAGATCAGCCCCAGGGCGGCGACCGCCGCGGAGACCCCCACGACGCTCCACACGAGCCGCGTGTGCCGCTGTCGGCGCGCCTCCAGCACGTTCGCAGGAGGACGGGTGGAGCGCCGCTCCTCGTACACCTCCCGCTCGAGGGCCTGGAGCACCTCCTGCTGCTGCTCGAAGTGAGCGGGACCTCCATCGTACTCCCCGGCATCTCCCTCGGAGAAGAAGTCCGCCTCCGGGGCCGAAGGTTCTTGGGTGGTGGTTTCTTGGGTGGTGGCTTCTTGGGAGCTGGTTTCTTGGGTGGTGGCCTCGTGAGAGCCGCCGTCGCTGGACAGCGCCTCGTGAGAGGGCGACAGCGCGCTCGTGACCTGCCCCAGGCGCAGCGCCCCGTCGTCTCTCCCCGGAGCGACATCCTTCATCGCGAGCGCGCTCTCCCGACCGTCGGTGTCGTCGTCCTGCGCCGAGGTGGCCACCTCGGAAGATCGCAAACCAGATTCGACGGGCGCTCCCCTGGGACCTGCTCCTGTGGATGGCCCGTGCTCCGGGCGCACGGCGGCGGTCCGCAGATCCCCCTCGTCACTGCGTGGGCCCGAGCGGGGTTTCCGGAGCCGGAGGGGGGGGCCGTCCTCCTCGCCCTCGCAGGGCTCACGACGACTCGAGCTCGCCACCTCTCCAGAAGGGTGTCGGTCCTCTTTCGCGGTCTCCAGCGCGAAGGGCTCGAGCTCTCTCACCTCGATCGCACGGCTAGGGCGCAGCGGCTCGTCAGAGAAAGGCGCGTCCTCGCCGCTCTCCTCCCCGTCGCCCGCGTCGCTGGCTGTCGCGTCGCTGGCTGTCGTGTCGTCGCCTGCGGCGCTCCGATCGAACCACGCTCCAGATCCGCCCAGATCGCGGGCCGCCACCCCGTCCTCCTGGGGCAAGTCGCTCTCGAAGGCTCCGGGGTTCACGGGCGCCGCGGGCGGCGCGCTCGTGCGGGGGCCTGGGAAGGGGATCACGTTGCCGCGACGTCCCTCGGAGACCGCGGGAGCCAGGCTGACGGCGTCGGGGGCTTCAGAGACGAGGGCGGCGCTGTCGAGCTCCACCGGCTCCGTGGGCTGAGGTGGAGGTGGAGGCAACGCTTCAGAGTCTTCAGGCGGCGCCGAGGGTGGCGGTGTCGCTGGCGACAGCAACCGCTCCTCCTCGTGGTTCGGGGGACGACTGATCGACGGCTCCGAGATCAACGCGTGCATGCTCGGAGACACGGGCGGCGCCGAAGGACGCCAGGACAGGGGCGCTCCGGACTCTCGCTGGCCGGGGACCACGTCGAGCGAGCTGTCGGAGCGCGCGGTCCGTCCCTCTCCCTCCAGATCGAGGCTCGGCACGACGATATCGTCGACCGGCTCGGTGGGCGCCTCACAAATCACGAGGAGCCCCTCGAAATAGAGCTTTGTCACCGTCGAGAGGGTCGACAGATCCTCGAAGGGGCTGTTGTCGACCACCTCCATAAGCGTCCGCCGCCCGTCGAACAGACGCAGGATGCCGTTCAGCTCGTCGGGGATCTCGTTCAGGCGGTCGACGAGCTGCTCGTGATCCACCTCGAAGGTCGTCTCGAGAGGGGGCAGCTGCTCGAGCAGCCGTCCCCATTCGTCGAGTCGTCGCATCCCCTCCATCAGGAGCCCTTGGGTCGACGTGGGGATGGTGTCCTTGCGATCGACCGGACAGAACTCGACCTCGAAGGTGCCCGCGCTCCAGATCAGGGAGCGATACACGGCCTCTTCTCCGCACAAGCGCCCCAGCTCGGCGTCGACCACCTTGCCGTCGCGGAAATAGACGACGGCGATCCGGCCAGAGCTCTCGATGCGAGCCACGCCGCTCTTCCGGCCGACCTCGAAGGTCTGCAGGAGGTCCACCACCCCCATGTCCTCCAGGTCCCCGCTGAGGCGCGTCCGCCGACCATTGGGCGTATTCGTCGCCAGGGATTGGTGGGTACGCTTCGCCAGCAGCAGGTTCACGCGGGCGATGAGCTCCCGCACGAAGATGGGCTTCGTGAGGTAATCTTCGACGCCGAGCTCGAGCCCACGGATCTTGTCTTCGATGGACTTCTGACTCGTGAGGAAGACCACCGGGATCGCCGCGTGCTCCGGGTTGTCCTTGAGCTTGCGCACGAGCTCGTACCCGTCGAGGCGCGGCAAGCGCGTGTCGGTCAGGACCAGATCCGGCGTGGAGAAGGCGATCTTGGACAGCGCGTCCTGCCCGTCGCTGGCGGTCGTCACGCTGAACCCGGCCTTCTTCAGGCTGACCTCGAGCACACGCACGCTGCGCGGATCGGCGTCGACGAGAAGGAGCTGCTGCTTGGCCAAGGGAGGACGGCTGTGGTGGAGGCGCCCATGGCGGCGCACCTCGGTGACTTCGCTCGGAGCCCTCGGCGAGCTCCCGGCGTCGAAGGGGATCGCCCAAGCCTTCCGGGCCGTAGCGGGCGTGTCAAGGGCGAGGCTCGCCCGGCTCCGCCCAGGGGTCAATGATCTCGCCGGGATACGAGATGGGAGCGGCAACTCGGCGAGAATCGGAGCTCTTGGGGTGCGGCAGGTCCCCTGGGGCGAGGTGGCTGGCAGCTCCCGTCGCCGCGCTCCGGGGCCCGCGCCCAGCCGCCCTCGCCGCCCGGCTGGAGCCTCCAGTGCCTGATCCCTCTGCCAGCGCTCGATGCGAGCCGCTGCCTGCGACAGCGGACGGGACTCCCTGAGCGTCGGTCGGACCGGGCCGAGTGTCGGCGGGGCGCGCTGGCGGCGGGTGCGTTACGGTCTCCGGCTCCGACGGAGTGCGCGCCCCCGCAGCGTCCGCGTGAACCACGGCCCGCAGCGGATCGACGTGGGGCGCAGGAGCCGCGCTCGATCCCGCTCTCCCGCCGCCGAACCAGATCGCCACGAAGAACCCGCCCAAAGCGAGGCTCATCACCCCCCACCTGAGCGCCGCGCGTTGCCAGCTCCCCCAGCCCTTGCGTGCGGGGGCTCGCTCACGGCCCAAGCTCGGCTCCGTGTCTCGCGTCCCGACGCACGCCCCCGTCAAGAGCGCGTTGCAGTCCTCCAGCGCGTCGATCACCTCTTCCATGCTCGCGAAGCGGTGCTCCGGACGCTTGGCGAGGCAACGCGACACGACCAGGTCGAGCCCGCCGAGCTCCCTCCCTGGCGGCAGGAGCCGTTGCACGGCCCGAAGGGGCTCGTGCAGGTGCAGCTGCAAAACTCCCGCAAAGGTGGGGGCGTCGAAGGGGACCTGACCCGCCAACATCTCGTACATCATCACCCCGAGCGCGTAGATGTCCGTGCGACCATCGAGGGGCTCGCCCGTCGCCTGCTCGGGGCTCATGTACTGAGGCGTCCCGAACACCACCCCGCGCCGGGTGAGCTTCGCTGCGTCCGGGAGCCGTGCGAGCCCGAAGTCCAAGACCTTGACGAAATCTCCAGCGTCCGGGTCGACGTGGACGTTGTCGGGCTTCAGGTCCCGATGCACGACCCCGACGTGGTGCGCCGCCGCGAGCCCACGAGCCACCTGCCGCGCGATGTGGGCGACCCGGCGCGGATCCATCGGGCCGCCATCCAAGAGCGAGCGGAGCGACTCACCCGCGAGCAGCTCCATCACGAAGTACGGGCGGCCGCTGGGCAGCACTCCGTAGTCCGAGATGCGGATCACGTGAGGGTGGTCGATGGCCGCCGCGGCGCGGGCCTCCTCCAGGAACCTCCTGGAGAGATCGCCCACCGCGACGAGCTCGGCCCGCAAGACCTTCGCGGCCATCGGCCGGGAGAGCGCCATGTGAGTCACCTGGTAGACACACCCCATCCCCCCCTCCCCCACCAGCGCCTCGACCCGATAACGCCCCCCGAGATCGCCGCCGAGCAGCGGGTCCGCGCTCCGGGGAGCCGCGTCGGAGACGAGACCTTCCCCATCGAAGGGGCAGAAGCGAGCGCCAGCGCTGAAGCCCTTGTCGCACACCGGACAGCGAGTACCCGGCGTCTTTCGCCTGCTCATCCGGCGGGCGACACCGACGTGACGGCGCCCCGCCGCGCCTGGCACGACCCGCTCCGGCACAGGAGCCCTTTCCGGGAAAGGAGTGCTCGTCTCGTCCGCCACGATCCAAGACATACGGCGTTCGCTCCCCACACGAAATCGCGCGCGCCCTGGAATCGCTGCGCTCCTTCGAGTGATGTGTGACGCGGGCGCACATCAGCGCCTCGGGATGGACTCGCCCCCGCGCTTGATCGAAAGTCGCCCTCGTGCTCCCCATCGACGTCGCCGCGCTGCCCTCGACCGCCCAGAAGGCCCTGGCCCCTGAGAGTCCCGTCCCCTTGAAGCTCCTCGCGGCCAAGGGGGTCATCCCCGGCGTCGGCCCTGGAGACGCGCTCGCCGTGGTGGTGTGCCTAGCCGAGCTCGACGACGAGAAGGTGTCCACCGCAGCGCGCGCCACCCTGGACGCGCTGCCCAAGCCGCTGCTCGAGGGCGCGCTGCGGACGGATCTCCAGGGTCCAGTCATCCACGCCCTGGCGGAGCGTCTAGCGCACGACGACGACGTGCTGGTGAAGCTCCTGGCGATGCCTCGACTGGAGCTCGAGACCTTGGAGACCCTCGCCAGCCGCGCGACGGAGAAGATGGGCGAGATCATCGCGACGAACGAGGCGCTCCTGCTCCAACACCCCTCGGTGATCGAGAAGCTCTACATGAACAAGGCGGTGCGTATGTCGACCGCCGATCGGCTCATCCACCTCGCCGTCCGCAACGGGATCGAGCTCGGCTTCGCTGCGTTCAAGGAGGCGGCCATCGCGATCCAGAACGAGCTCATCATCGAGCCGACGGAGGAGCCCACCTTCGATGACGAGCTGTTTCGCGAGACCGACAAACTGTCCGCTGAGTTGACCGCGGATTTCACGAAGGAAGACGTGTGCGAGCCCGGTGAAGACGGGCAAGAGGTCGTCAAACCGAAGTTCGTCCCCATCTTCGCGAAGGTCGCCCAAATGACGATCACTCAGAAGATCCGCACGGCGATCCTGGGCAACGGCACCGAGCGGATGCTGTTGATCCGCGACAGCAATCGTCTGGTCGCGGAGGCGGCCGCCAAGAGCCCGCGCATGACGGAGTCGGAGGCGGTGCTCGTGGCGTCGAGCCGCGCCGTCAGCGAGGACGTGCTCCGGGTCGTCGCGATGAACCGCGACTTCACCAAGAACTATCAGGTGAAGTTCAACCTGGTGTCCAACCCGCGCACGCCCTTCACCTTCGCGTCGCGCCTCGTTCCCCACCTACGGGACGGAGACCTGCGCACATTGGCGCGCAGCAAGAACGTGCCCGGGGCGATCTCCACCGCAGCGCGCCAGCAGCTCCTCCGCAAACAGAAGTGAGCCTCTGCCCGGCGTGGGTGGGGCCGCCGGGAAGCCCGCTCAGGAGCGCGCTCAGGGACGACCGTACTTCTCGATGCGGGCGGCGAGCTTCGCAGCGCGGATCTTCTGCTGCTGCTCGACCTTGTCGGGGTCGATCACCAGCGCCGAGATCCGCTCGCTCTTCTCGAGCTTCCGCTGGTACAGGGTGGCGGCGTACTTCGTCTTGAAGGAGCCGACGCGGACGCGGTGCCACAAGCCCCGCCCCGGCACGTTGGCGGCCTGCCGAAACGCCGGATGGCCCCGGCGCCGCAGGTCTTCGACGAAGCGATCGGCGTCCTCCTGCTTTTGGAAGCTCGCCACCTGCACGAGGTAGCCACCCTCCATGCCCGGATCCGCCATGGGGGCGTCCTCGAGATCGGACGCGGCCATCGCCATGCGCGTCAGATCGTCCTTGGGCTCGGTGGTGACCGGCGTCGCGTTGAGCAGCGTGCCCGCAGGGAGCGGGACCACAGGGAGCTTGTCCGTGGGCGCAGCGGGCGCGGCCTCGGGGGCCTTTTGTTCGAGGAGGCGCCCCTGGGGATCCTTCACCGCCGCCAGGGCCGTGGTCGCGTCCTCACCGTCGCTGAGGACGGCGGGGAAGGTCACGTCCCTACCCTGGAGCTCCGTAGGGTCGCCCTTCCGCTCCCCGTCCGCCTGCACCTCCGCGATAAGAGCCGCGAGGGGCTCTCCATCGGCCCGGGCGGGCTCCGGATCGCGGCGACCCATCGTGAGCCCCACCACGGTCAGAGCGGCGACGCCCGTCGCCGCCAGGAGCAGCGCAGCGAACCGGGACCCTCGGGAGTCCGTCTCCTGAATCCTCTCCAGATTGCGGAGGTTGACGGGACCTGTCTGCATCGATGCAGGTCTACCAAGCTCGAGGCGAGGCGGCCCAATTTGCGGGCGAGCCGCGCTCTGCCGCCGCGCTCTGCCGCCGCGCTCTGCCGCCGCGCTCTCCCCTGCCTCGCTCTGCCCGCCTCGCTCTGCCTGCCTCGCTTAGCCACGGAGCGTAGGGGCCAAACCGGGAGCAAGACCGGGCGCCAACGCGGCGAGCTGGCGCGCCTTCCAGAGGGTCTCCTCCACCTCTGCCGCGGGATCGCTGTCTGCGACGATCCCTCCGCCGGCGAAGTAATGCCCGCGCCCGCCGCGGATCGTGAGCACCCGGATCGCCATCGACAGGCGCAAGGAGCCATCGTGGCCGAGCCAGCCGAGGGCCCCGGTGTACAGCCCCCGGCGTTCCGCCTCCAGCTCGGCGATCAACTCCATGGCCCGGATCTTCGGGGCGCCCGTCACGCTGCCGCTCGGCAGGGTCGCTCGGAGCAGCTCGCCCCGAGACACTCCCTCCCGGAGCCGTGAGGTCACGGTCGCTTCTCTGTGATGGATCGTCGCGTGGGTGACCACATGGGGGTGCGTCGTCAGCTGCACGGTGCCCGTCTTCGAAATCCGCCCGAGGTCGTTGCGCTCCACGTCGATCACCATCGCGAGCTCGGCCCGCTCCTTCTCGCTGTCGTCGAGCTCCCTACGCAGTCGCGCGTCTTCCTCCGGGCCCGCGCCCCGCGGACGGGTCCCCTTGATCGGCCGCGTCACGAGCCGTCCCTCCGCGTCGAGGGAGAGGAAGAGCTCGGGGGAGGCGCTGACCCAGGAGAGCTCCTCGAAGGCTCCGGCGCTTGCGAAGGTCGTCCGGGCGGCGTGCCCGAGAACACGCAGGATCTCTACGGGGTGGCCGTCGACGTGAAACTCGAACCGGCGCGCCAGGTTGACCTGATAGAGGTTGCCCGCGGCGATCTGTGTGAGCGCCTGGGAGATACGTCGCTCGTGGAGCTCGGGGGCCTCCAGGGGCTCGCGGAGCGAGAGCTGGACGGGCGTGGGTAGGGCTGGCCGCTCGGTCGTGAGCCCTGCGCGTCGTTGCGCCAACGCGGCGCGTAGCCACTCGACGGCCACGGGATCGTCCCCTTCCACCCGCCCCCCCGCCGCGTCGAAGAGGGCGACCGCGCTGTAGCGATACCAGAGCACGTGATCGAGCAGGGGCCGAGCTCGGGTGTCCACGACGGACCGGCGCTCCAGGCCTCGAAACGCCTCGTAGGGCAGCAACCCGAACCAGCGAGGCGCGTCCGACGTGTTGGGCTCGAGGCGCAGCTCGGGCTCGGGATCGAGGTCCAGCGAGCGCGCTACAGGGCGGCAAGCGAACACGGCGCGGGGACCGTCGAAGGCGAGGACCGCTCCCGGTTCGCCGAGCAGAGGGCGCACGAGCTCGAGGGGATCTCCCCACGACTCCAGGGGCACGGAGTGCAGCACGGCGACGCCCCTAGCATTGCCTGGGTATTCAAAAAATCCCTCGGACCGACGCGCCCTCACGACAGGGCACGATCCGTCCCGCGGAGGTGACGACCGCGTCGGTGAGGGGAGCCCGGACCTTGGCTCCGGGCCAGAGGACACAGCGCGCGACGTGCCCCGACCCTTCGACGATCGCGCCAGCGCCCACCACCGAACGTTCAAGTGACACTCGAGGTGCCACGCGCGCGCCAGCTCCAATCCAAGAGTTTCCCTCGAGGGACCCTCTCACCCCCTCGAAGTCGAACCACGCCCGCGTGGGACGCGCGTACTCTTCGAGCCACAGCAGGTTCGCCCGCTGGTAGGCCTCCAGGGACCCCACGTCGAGCCAGGGCCCCTCCAGCTCCAGCGTATCCACCCACCCCCCGCCCTCCAGCTCGGGGATCGCCCAGTCTCCCACGAGGCAGCCCTGCGCTGGCAGGGATTCGAGGCAGCGGCGGCCGAGCGCCGCCACCCCCACGTAGTCGCCTCCGGCCACCTCCGCTCCGAAGACTCGCCCCCGCAGACGCACCACCCGTCCCCGCTCCCCCAGGCCGACGGTGCCGCTCCCGCGCGCTCGCCGCTCCACCACCAAGGTCAATCCGTCCCCAGCGGTCCCGCGAGCCAAAGCTACAGGGGGCTCACACAGGATGTCGCCGTTCACGACGACGAGGGGCGGCTCTCCCACGAGCCCCCGTGCGCCCGCGATTCCCCCGGCTGTCCCCCGGATCTCGACCTCATGCAGAACATGAATTTTCGACCGTATCCAGTCGAGATGATTACGGAAATCTTCTTGAAGGTGGTGAGCGTTCACGATGAGCTCGTCGACCCCACCCCGGAGGAGACCCGCAGCCACGTGAGCGAGGAGGGGGCGATCGCCCACGGGCACGAGGGGCTTGGGGCATTCGTCCGTCAAGGGACGCAGGCGGGTCCCATAGCCCGCCGCGAGGATCATCGCGCGCCGCACCCGGCCATTGTCCCCTACCCGCTCGACGAGGGCCAAGGAGGCGAAAACTCGCCCTGGCCGCAGGGGACATGCTAGCGGGCGACGACGTATGACTCGTCGCTCGCTCTCCCCTCTGGGCGCCCTCTTGCTCGGTCCGATGTCGCTGGATGGGGTGGCGCTGCGTGCGGCGGTGCTGCGTGCGGCGGTGCTGGGTGGGATGGCGCTGGGTGCCCTCGGGTGCAGCACTGGCGCCGTCGGAATCGACGATTGCCGCACCATCGAGCTCGCCCGCTGCGAAGAGGCGCTTGGGTGCGGCACCGTCGACGACGTGGAGGCCTGCCGCCGGTACTACCGCGGCCACTGCTTGCACGGCCTGCCGGTCGAGTCCCGCCCCCCGACGGACGAGCGGGACGCGTGCGTCAGCGCCATCCGCCGCGCTGGCGCCTGCGCTCGCGAGCACGGGGCCGACGCCGCACTCGACTCCTGCGCCGGGGGGCCTCCGGCGGAGGCTTTGCCCAACCAAACCCTTCAGACCGCCTGCGACGTGGTCGCTCGACCCTGGCACACGACCGCGTGCGCCTTCTTGACCCCTACGGAGGCTCCGGACGGCGGCGGGGGTGGAGCGGCCAACGAGGACGAATGAACTTTCTTGCTCGCCCGCAAACGACCTGGCTCCTCTTCGGCACGGCAACGCTCCTCACCGCCTGCGCGGGACAGGAGCCCCCTGCGCCGCCCCCCGTCGCCGTGGAGACCCCTGCGGATGAGGTGCTGCGCATCAGCGAGCGCTGGACGTCGACGGGCGAGCAACGCGGCCTGCTCTCTCCCCCGAGCCCAGTCAGCGTGTTCGTCGTGCGAGAGCTCAGCGAGATCACCTTGACGCCCCACGGCGGTCGTGAAGTGCTGACGATCGAAGAGGACCTGGAGCTGCGGGACGGCGGAGCCCTGCGCTGCCAGGCGCGCTTCGAGCATCCGTTGACGGTCAGCTGGGGACGGCGAGACATGGAAGCCGCCGTCGAGCTGCGACGCCCCGCTCTCGCTGGCGCGCGCCAATGTCAGGGGGGAGCCCACCCCGAGCCCATTCTGGAGCGCCCTGCGCGCGCGGCTCGCTTCGTCCTCCGCTCCGACAACCTCGTGGCGGTCGAGCCCGCGACGGACGACCGAGTCTATCTTCCCCTCCCTTGAGCCCTTGGATCCGGTCGGCCCTTTCGGCGCGGCGAGGCGCCTGCTACGGGGAGCGCGATGACGAGCCTCGGACGACCCCAGCGCGCGCAGGCGCTGCTCTTGGCGGCTGCCTGGCTCTCCGCCTGCGCCGACGACGTGAGCCGCGGCGGAGAGACGCAGTTGCCGACCCGCATGATCGTCCAGCCAGCTGACTTCCTGGGTCAGGTGCCCTGCCTCGATGCGCCGGGAGCGATGCGCTCGTACCAGGTGACCATCTTCGACGTGACCCCCGACCTACTGGAAGAGGGTGTGGAGGGCTCCTTCCCGCTGCCGACCTCCAGCATCGTCCCCTGCGAGCTCGTCGTGGGGTTTCAGTTCGTGGCCCCCGGTCATCGCTACGTAGCGCAGGTCGCGGGCTTCGCCGCCCCCGCCGAAGAGCTCCGGCAGCCTTCCCCTGGCTTCCCGGCGGTGGTCGACGAGGCCGGGCTGGTGGTGGCGCCCCGCTGGACCACCACGTGCCATGGCAGCCGAGAAGCGCTGACCGCGGCGACGCAGTCCGGGGGAACGGGCGGCGAGGGGGGAGCGGGAGCGGACGTGGCCCAGGGCGCCCTCGCGGTCCTCAACGCCCAAGTCCCGATCCGCGGCTGTGAGCCACTGCAGGACCTGGGAGAGTCCCCAACGGGGATCGTCGTACGCCTGGACCCCACCCTCTCGGGTCTGCGCTGTGGCGATGGTCCTGGCGCGATCGCGTCCTTCACCGCCGAGGGCCCGGACTCGCCGGCGGGGACCTACTCCGCCGCCTGCGGCGACGCGATCGTGATCGCGCCTCTGCCTCCGGCTCGGGACGTCACCGTCGACGTGATCGCTCGGGGTGCAGAAGATCCCGGTGCAGGCGGGGCGGGCGGCATGGGCTCCGACCCGACAGAGGCCCCCGGGACATGGGTGACCCGCTGTCAGGCCCGCACCGCGGCCGGGGCCCTAGTACCTGCCAGCTGCGAACCCCTCGTCCCCTCCGGCTCCCGTTGAGACCTTCGCGGGCTCTGTGAAGCTCTGAAGCCGTTCGGTTCAGGAGGGTGCCAACGGTGGGATCGCCCACCACCACCACTTGCCTGGCCCCAGGGCGGGAGCTACCAACGAAAGCAGGATGCAGGGAAGCCAGTTCGGGCGCTCGCCCGTCAGCCTGCCGCGACCCGGCAGGGCCCTCAAGGCAGTGCTGCTCGGGCTCCTGGGCATTTGGCTCGTCTTCGCCCTGGCCATCAACTGGGGGGGAGCCGCGGGGGCGTCGTTCTTCGCCTTGTGCGGCAACACGGAGGCCGTGCTCTCCGGTGAGGTCTGGAGGCTGTTCACGGCGCCCTGGCTCCACATGCCGACCGGGACCGTCTGGCACCTCGTCTCGGCGATGCTGGGCCTGTACTTCCTCGGCGCGTCCCTGGAGCAGGAGTGGGGGCCCAAGCGGTTCCTGCGCTTCCTCGTCTTCACGGGCGTCCTCGCCTATGGCGTGCAGGTCCTCGTCGATGGGCTGCTCCCCGGCCCCGTGAGCGCCAAGCTCGTCCCCGAGTACTACTTCGGGGCGATGCCGGCGGTGCAAGCGGTGGCCATCGCCTGGGCGTCGAGCTTTCGGGGGCGCACCGTCCAGCTCTTCTTCGTGCTGCCGATCAGCTCCCGCGGGCTCATCCTCTTCGTGGTGGGCATCAGCGTGCTCTATCTCATCGCCGGCGCCACGCCGCCCTCGGGCCACGCAGCCATGTTCGCGGGCATGGGTCTCGGCTGGCTGCTCGGGGGCAGCACGCCCTCCCCCCTGCGCCGCGCCTATCTCAGGTTCCGCCTCGCCCGCCTCGAGGTGGAGGCTCGGCGCGACGGGCAACAGCGGCGACAGCGCGCGAAGCAGTCCGGGCTGCGGGTCATCCCCGGGGGACGCGAAGGGCGCGGCCCCACCAGCGGCAGCTCCTCGGGGCGCGGCGGCTCCGGCGGCTCGATGCTCCATTGATCGACACGACCGGCGCGACGCATTGAGCCCGTCGCGGTCGACGTGCTAACCAGCGGCGCCATGCGCGCCATCTTGGACGGCCCCGACGCGCTCCGCGGACTCCGGCGGGTCGCCGGGGAGATCGTCAGCCCCGGCATCCCTCCCAGGGGCCCCAAGTCAGCAGCGGAGAACACACCGTGACGGAGTCGCGTCAGAGACACCTCCTGGGCATCGCGGGCATGAGCCGCGAAGTGGCCCTCTCCCTCCTCGACACCGCCAAGGTCTTCTTGGAGGTCACGCGGCGCCCCGTCCGCAAGGTGCCGACCTTGCGCGGCAAGACCGTGCTCAACCTGTTCTTCGAGGCCTCCACCCGGACCCGCACCTCCTTCGAGCTGGCGGGGAAGCGCATGGGCGCGGACGTCGTGAACATCTCCGCGAGCACCTCGAGCACCACCAAGGGCGAGACCCTCCACGACACCGTGGCGACCCTCGACGCCATGCACGCGGACGTCGTCGTGATCCGGCACTCCGCCTCCGGCGCCCCCCACATCGTGGCGCAGCGCAGTCGCGCGGCGGTCATCAACGCCGGCGACGGAATGCACGAGCACCCCACGCAGGCCTTGCTCGACGCCTTCACGATGCGGCAGCACCTCGGCGACGATCTGCGAGGCAAAGTCGTGGCCATCTGCGGGGACATCCAGCACAGCCGCGTGGCTCGCTCCAACGCGCTGTTGTTGCCCCTCCTCGGCGCCCAGGTCCGCCTGGCGGGGCCGCGCACGATGTTGCCTCACCGCGCTCGCGATCTCGGGTGGGAGGTCTACGACCGCATCGAGCCAGCTCTGGAGGGTGCAGACGCCGTCATGATGCTGCGTATCCAGCGAGAGCGCCTGGGCGCGGCCCTGTTCCCCAGCCTGCGAGAATACTCGCGGGTGTGGGGGCTGACGCGCCAGCGGCTCGCGCTCGCGCGCCCTGGAGCCATCGTCATGCACCCGGGTCCCCTCAACCGCGGCGTCGAGATCGCCGGGGACGTCGCGGACGGCGGCCACTCCGTGATCCTGCCCCAGGTCGAGGCCGGCGTCGCGGTGCGCATGGCGGCGCTCCATCTCTGCGCGGGCGAGTCGGATCTCTGCGCGGGCGAGTCGGACCCACCCAGCGCGCAGGAGTGAGCTCACCGCGCAGTCTCCCCGTCGCGCGCCGTGGCGACAAGCGGAGACGCCACGACCGACGACCTCACCACTGCCAGCGACGCCTCCGCGCGAGTCGCCTCACCGCGCGAGCTCCGCGACGACCGTGAGGTGACGGCGAATGGCGGTGCCCCAACTGGTGAGCGCCTGACTTCTGCGTTATTCGTCCCGCATGATCCCGCGGCTGGCCCCTGAAGGTGGCCTCCTCCTCGAGTACCGCACCTTCCTCGAAGAGCTGCGCTTGCGCGGTTTCGAAGGGGAGATCCGCAGCGACTACGCGACCCGCCTCATCACTGCCACGGACAACTCCGTTTACCAGATTGTCCCCCAAGCGGTGGTCTTTCCGCGGAACACCACCGATGTCGCCACGGCGCTGCGCCTCCTGCACGAACCCCGCTTCCGCGCCATCCAGGTGAGCCCCCGTGGCGGAGGCACGGGGACCAACGGGCAGAGCCTCTGCGACGGCCTCATCGTCGACGTGTCGCGGCACCTGCGCAACATCCTGCACCTCGATCTAGCCGAAGGATCGGTGACGGTGGAGCCGGGCGTGGTGCTGGATCAGCTCAACGCGCACCTCAAACCCCACGGCGTCTTCTTCGCCCCGAACCTCTCGCCGAGCAGCCGCGCGACCCTGGGCGGCATGATCAGCACGGACGCCTCCGGCAAGGGATCTCGCATCTACGGCAAGACGAGCAACCACATCCTCGAGCTCGAGGTGGTGCTGCTCGACGGCACGCGCTGGGTCTCGCGGGAGCTGTCCCTCGAGGAGCTCGAAGAGATCAAGCGGCGCGACGATCTCGTGGGCGCCATCCACCGGGAGGTGGACGACATCGTCACCCACCAGGCGGACCGCATCCGCGAGGAGTTCCCGAAGCTCAAGCGCTTCCTCACGGGCTACGACTTGGCGCACGTCTACTCGGAGGACCGCCAGCGCTTCAACCTGAACGCCATTTTGGCGGGCTCCGAGGGGACCCTGTGCTTCGTCACACGGGCCAAGCTCAAGCTGACGCCGCTGCCCGCGCACAAGCAGCTCGTCGCCGTGCGCTACGCGGACTTCGACGCCGCCCTGCGCGCCGCCAACCTCCTCGTCGCCACCAATCCTGGGGCCATCGAGACCGTCGACGACACCATCGTGTCCCTCGCCCGCGAGGACGCCATCTGGCACTCGGTCAGCCACCTGGTCCAAGGCGAGGAGGGCGAGCTCCCCCTGGCCGCCGTCAACCTGGTGGAGTTCGAGTCCCACGATCCCGAGGTGGTGAGCCAAAAGATCGCAGAGCTGACCGCCGCCCTCGACGCGGAGCGTGGCCAGCCGAGCAAGGCCACCGGCTACACGGTCGCCACCGATGCTGCCGACATCGCGGCCCTGTGGAACCTGAGGAAGAAGGGCGTCGGGCTCCTCGGCGCGGCGAAGGGCGCGCGTCGTCCCATCCCGTTCGTGGAGGACACCGCGGTGCCTCCAGAGCACCTGGCCGACTACATCCGTGACTTCCGGGCCCTGCTCGACTCCCACGGCCTGCGCTACGGGATGTTCGGGCACGTCGACGTGGGCTGCCTGCACGTGCGCCCCGCCCTGAACATGCGGGATCCCGAGGACGAGCGGCTGCTGCGGACCCTCTCGGATCAGGTCGTCGCCCTGGTGAAGAAGTACGGCGGCGTGCTGTGGGCCGAGCACGGCAAAGGCTTCCGGAGCGAGTACAGCCCCGTGTTCTTCGGAGCGGAGCTTTACCAGGAGCTCCGCCGCGTCAAGCAGGTCTTCGATCCGAACAACCAGCTCAACCCGGGCAAGCTCGCCACGCCGCTCACGAGCACCGAGCAGCTCGTGAGCGTCGACGCCATCAAGCGCGGGACGTTCGATCGCCAGATCTCCCCCCAGGCCCTGGAGACCTACGCCGTCACGGTGAACTGCAACGGAAACGGGGCTTGCTTCGACTGGAACCCCAACAGCGTGATGTGCCCGTCCTCGAAGGTGACCGCGGACCGCATCCACTCCCCCAAGGGACGCGCGGGGGTCATGCGCGAGTGGCTGCGGCAAATGAGCTCCAGCGGCTACGACGCCACCGCGCCGGCGGAGCCCGCGCCCCTCGAGTCCTTGCTCCGTGATCGCGAGGACGCACCAGGCGATTTCAGCCACGAGGTGTACGACGCGATGAACGGGTGCTTGGCCTGCAAAGCCTGCGCGACCCAGTGCCCGATCAAGGTGGACGTCCCCGAGTTCCGCTCACGCTTCTTCGAGCACTATCACACCCGCTACCGACGCCCCCTCAAGGACTACTTCTTCGCGACGCTCGAGAAGATCATCTGGGTCCTGGCCTGGTTCCCACTCCTCGTGAACGCCGTTCTGGGCTGGAGCTGGTTCAGCGGGCTCCTGCGCCGCTGGATCGGGATCGTGGACAGCCCGCTGCTCAGCAAAGAGACCGTGCGCCGCGGGCTCCGCGCGCGCCACGCTCCCGCCTACGACCCCGCGAAGATCGCTCGCCACACCGCCGAGGAGAAGCGGCGCTCCGTGCTGCTGGTGCAGGACGCGTTCACGAGCTTCTACGAATCGAACGTCGTGCTCGCCGCTTACGATCTGCTCACGGAGCTCGGCTACCGCGTCTACGTGCTCCCCTACCGGGAGAACGGCAAGGCGCTGCACGTGAAGGGGTTTCTGCGGGCCTTCCGCGCGGTCGCGCGCCGCAACCACGCCTTCTTGAGCGAAGCGGCGGCCACCGGGGTTCCTCTGGTGGGACTCGAGCCTGCGGTGACGCTCACCTACCGGGACGAGTACCGACACGCGCTGGGCGATCAGGAGCCCGTTCCCGTGCTGCTCCTCCAGGAGTGGCTCGCGGGCGAGCTGGCAGGGCGACGCGCGGAGCTCCCGGCGCTGTCCGCCACCGAGGGTGCTTACAGCTTGCTCGGGCACTGCACCGAGCGCACCGCCGCGGTTCATTCGCAGAAGCAGTGGCGCCAGGTGTTCGAGCTCTTGGGGCTCGAGCTGCGCGCGCCTGACGTCGGTTGCTGCGGCATGTGCGGCGCCTACGGACACGAGGCCGTCCACTTGGAGGAGTCCAAAGGGATCTTCGAGATGAGCTGGGCGCGGGCGCTCCCCGCCAGCCCGGACGAGCGTGCGCGCGTCACCGCGACCGGCCACTCCTGCCGGAGCCAGGTGAAGCGCTTCGGCGGCTTCGTCCCTCGTCACCCCGTCGAGATCCTCGCGCCGCTGGTGATCGCCGCCGGGCACGCCGCCCCACGAGCCTCCGCCCCCGCCAGCCGCCCGCCACGAGCCCCCGCAGCCTGAGAGGCGGGCCCGTTCCTCCAACCCGCGTCGCCCGGGTCAGCCCGGACAGAGCTCGGCGTCGGGGGTCGTCACGGCGCCGTCGGGCGGCAACGCGCTCAGATCGATCTGCTCGGCTTGCGGCGTGTGCTCCCCTAAGAAGAGCTCGGCGACGCGCTGAAAGCCTCCTGGAAGATCCGTCACCAGCAGCTCGAGCCGCTCCGCGTGGCTCTCCGCTCTGGACGGCACCCGCGCCGCGATCCGCCCCTCATCGAGGAGCTCCGCGACGATCCGCGCCGTCGCCGTAGCGCTGTCGACGACCGGCACCTCGCGCCCCGCCAGGCGTCTGGCCACCCGCTCCACCACAGGCTGCAGCAGCGGATAGTGAGTGCAGCCGAGCACGAGCACGCCCGCCCCCTCCGCCAACAAGGGCTCCACGTACCGCTGCACCGCCAGCTCCGGCACCTCCCCGTCGAGCCACCCCTCCTCCACCAGGGGAACGAGCAGCGGCGCCGCGCGCCCGACGACCTCGAAGCGCGTCGACCGCTGCTGGACCGCCCGCGGATAGGCGTTGGAGGCGATAGTCCCCTGAGTGCCCAGCACCCCGATACGCGGCGGGGGCGCGCCGCTCTCCTCCGCCGCGCGAGAGCGCGCTACCGCTTCGGCGGCCACCACGGCCGCCCGAGCTCCTGGCTCGACCACGCCGATCACGGGCATGTCCAGCTCCGCCCGCAGCATGTCCAGCGCGACGGCGCTCACCGTGTTGCAAGCGACCACCAGCGCCTTCACCCCGCGGTCCGTCAGCACCCGCGCGCAGCCGCGCGCGTAGCGGACCACGGTCTCCGCGGAGCGCGTCCCGTAGGGGACCCGCGCCGTGTCCCCGAGATAGACGATGCGCTCCCCGGGTACTTCGTCGAGGAGCGCGCGCACCACCGTGAGCCCACCCAGGCCCGAGTCGAAGACCCCGAGAGGCGCGCCGCGCGGCCTGGCCACGTTCAGATGTCCTCGATACGAATGAAGCGGGGCTTGCCGCGCAGGAAGGACTCGCGCCCGATCGCGTCGAGCGCCCGTAGCACGTGCCCCTCCTGGGTCTCGTGAGTGATCATCAGGACGGAGACGGCCAGATCGTTGCTCCCGGCCGTCCCCTCCTGGACCATCTGCTCGATGCTGACGCCCTGGGCGCCCAGAGCGCTCGCGATGACCCCGAGCACCCCGGGGGTGTCCCCCACGTCGAAGCGCAGATAGTACCGACAGCTCAGCTCCTCGAGGGGCTGCACCTTACGCGGCACCGCGTGGATAGCCCGGGTGGTCAGCCCCGCTTCACCCTCCAGCTTGGAGCGGGCGACGTCAACGATGTCCGAGACGACGCTCACCGCCGTCGGCATGTCTCCCGCACCGCGCCCCACGAGCAGACAAGGACCGAGCCCCCGCCCGCGAATGAAGACGCAGTTGAGCACGTCGTCGATGTTGGCAATCACGCTGGCCTTCGGCACCAACGTGGGGTGCACGTGCAGCGACAGCTCGCTCCCGAGCTCCCGCCCGATGGCGAGGTGCTTGATCGTGTACCCGAAGCGCTCGGCGGCGGCGAAATCGAGAGCGTCGACGCGGGTGATGCCCTCCACGGAGACATCGCTCACCGGCACGCTCGCTCCGAAGGCCAACATGCTCGTCACGACGAGCTTCTGCGCCGCGTCGAAGCCCTCGACGTCGAGCGTCGGATCCGCCTCGGCGTAGCCGAGCTCCTGGGCTTCGCGGAGCGCGTCATCGAACGCGAGCCCCGCCTTCTTCATCCGCGTCAGGATGTAGTTGCAGGTCCCGTTGAGGATGCCGTGGACGCTGACCACCGAGGCGCCCGTGAGGGCCTCACGCAGCGTCCGAATCACGGGGATGCCGCCGCCGACGGACGCCTCGAAGCCGAGATCGACGCCCCTGCGCGCCGCGCGCTCCAGGAGGGCCGGGCCGTGGGTGGCGAGGAGGTATTTGTTGGCGCTGACGACGCTCTTGCCAGCGTCGATGGCCCGCTCGATGTACTGCCGCGCCGGGTTCTCGCCGCCCATCACCTCGACGATGATGTCGACGGTGTCGTCCGCGAAGACCACCTCGGGATCCGTGGTCACCCACTCGCCGCGGCACTCGGGGACACGAGTTCTGGTCCGATCACGAACGAGGACATGGGCCACCTCGAGGCGCGCGCCGACGCGCCGAGGCAACGTGTCCCGGTTGTCCTGGAGCAAGCGCAGGACCCCACCACCGACGGTACCGCAGCCGAGCAGCGCTACCCGGACCGGCTTTTTCTCTGAGGAAGCCACGGCTGACCTCTAGCGTGCCCCCCGAAGGAGCTCAACCTGGTCCCGGATCGGGGGGCTCGGAAAGGTCGTCCTCCTCCGCGTCGCCGTCGAGCGTGGGCTCCACCCAACGGACGCGGCGAGGGGGCTTCAGGGGCTCTTCCGCGGTGAGCAGGGTCTCCAGGAACGACAGCCGCGGCCGCAGGCGCGCGACGATCGTCCGCTTGGGGGCCGAGCGCATTTCCCCCTCCCAGGTGCGTAGGCGAGGTCGCCCGGCGTTCGCCGCGACGACGACGGGGGCGCCGGAGACGGGATCCTCCTCGTACACGAAGAACGAATGGTAGTGGTTGCGGTCGTCGGAGCGCAGCCCATAGATGACGATCACGTCGCCGAGCTGGTAGCGCTCCGCGTGCTCCGCCAGGTGTCGAAAGAACTCCTGGCGCTGGCCGAAGGGGACGCGCTCGGCCCGGGGGAGCCAGTGGACGTCGAACCACTCCGGCGTCATCCAGGCGAACACCGCCAGGCTCTCCACGCTCCTGGTGTTCTCGATGCCGAGCCGGCGAAAGTTGATGACGCCGCCGAGGCGCTGACGAGGCTTGTTGCGCTCGAGCCACCAACCCCCACCCGCCCGCTCGAAGGCGTCGGTGATGAAGTCGACGCAGACCTGGGGGACACGGGGGCGGCCTCGTCCATCAAACACCGGATACCGGTCGCCGTTGAACTCGTACTCGAGCTCCCCCTTGCGGTACGCGGTGATCCACGCCGGGCGCAGCTGCCCGTCCTGCTGCCCGATCTCCGTCTTGGGCTCGTCGAAGGGCAGCGCCTCCTCCACCATCGCGTCGATCACGCCTCGCAAGTGAACGAACGCCTTGTGCCGACGCAGAGCCCAGCGGCGGTGCGAAGCCAACGTCTCCGCGAGCTCCGGCGACACGCGCTCGCAGCGCAGGGTCGCCTCCGGCGAGCTCAGGTCGAGCACCCCTTGGGACCTCACCCCCGCGTAGTCGAGCTCCGCCAAGGCCCCTTCCCGGGTAAGGCGCTCTAGCCGCGCCGAGGAGAAGCCGAGGTCACTCGCCAAGGTACTCAAGGAGAAGTGGAGCGGGCTGGTGACGGGCTCCTGCGGCAGTCTGACGCGATCGAAGAGGAGCAAGTGCGCCGGCTCCGTCAGCGCCTCGGGATGGGCGTAGTAGCCCTTGCGCTTCTTCAGTATGAAGCTCTCCCCACCGCGCTCGACGACGATCTCCGGCTCGTCGAACAGATGGTCGAAGCGCAGGGTCTCCGCGAGGCGCAGCGCCGCCGCGGGCTCTTCCGCGTAGAGGTATCCTTCCCGCAGGATGGCGCGCCGGCGCAGCGGCAGGTTCAGCCGGGTCTGTCGGAGCACTTCCTGCAAAGCGGGGCGACTCCAGCCTGCCTCGTCGAGGGTCGCGCGGAGCCGAGCGGCCGCAGCTGGGAGCTCCTCACCCTCCCCCGGTACACGCAGGAACACCACTGGCGTCGACGGCGAGCGGGCCAACACCTCGACGCGCCTCTCCTCCAGCCGGGGCGCGCCAGGCAACGCCTCGAGCGCGGACACGCGCGCCCACTCCTCCGCGCAAGGATCCGCTGGTGCAGGGTCCGCAGACGGCTCCTCCGAGGACGTGGGCGATACCGGCGCCGCGGCCGCATTCTCGGCGGCGGGCTCCTCCGAGCGGGCAGCCTGCACGGTGGCGCGTGACGCCTCCTCCTGAGAAGCCGAGTCGCGGCTCAGGAGATCACACCCGAACACGCCGACAGCGAGACACAAGCAAGACCACCCCAGCCACAGGTGCGGATGACTCACCGCTGCGTTGAATCACGCGCGAGGGGCTTTCGTCGACCTCTCCGCCCTGATTTCTCCTACACGTTTCTCCTACACAGGGGCCGTGCCGGGGGCTCCACCCACCTCGCCCCTTGCGGACCCCAAAATCGGCGAAAGCCTAGACCCTCTGGTCCAGGCTCTCGTCCGAGAGGAGTCGTACCGCCACAGCGAGCGGTTTCTCCCCTGGAGAGTGTCGTCTCCGTCTCCCCGCGACCCGCGCGGGGACCGACGTCCGCGAACCCGCGGAC
>JAEWOQ010000048.1 GCA_023460875.1 Pseudomonadota bacterium | reverse complement strand
ACGACGGCGACGGTGCCAAGGACATCGTGCCCTACCGAACCAGCAACGGCTGCAGCGCCAACAGCGCGCCTTCGGACATCGACACCGCCGGGTGCCCGGGCACCGTGAGCCCGGGCTGCGTCGACTTCCAGGGGTGCTCGGAGCCGGTCACGTGGTGCAACCACAACGACCCGCAGTACGGGGAGAGCAACCACGGAATCCCGTGCTTCGCCTCCGCCGCGATCTCCGACTTCCTGGAAAACTTACAGTGACAGGCCCTCTTCGTGACGGCCGACAAACAGTCCCAATTCCCGCATCTCGGAGGACTGATCACGGATGTCGAAATAACGTATCCAGCTAAAAAAAGCTGACCCCTGTCATGGCTAGGTGTGCTTTGGTGCACTCATGAAACGCGTTCTGTGGCTAGGGCTGATCCCGGCCTTCGCGCTCGCCTGTACGGGGCGACTCTCCGAGGAGGGGGGCGGCTCCGGCGGCCCCAACAACGGGAACTCTTCCGGGGGCGACGGGTCCGGTGGCGGCGGTGGCGGCATCGTTCAGCTGCCTGGAGGTCTGAAAGTCGAGGGCAAGCCGAGCTACTTCCGGGTGGTTCGGCTCACCCACGAGCAGTGGGAGAACAGCGTCCGCGACGTGTTGCTCCTGCCAGAGCGGACTGGCTTGTCCTCGGGGTTCTCGCCGGACCCGCCAGACGGCAAGTTCCAGAACAACGAGCGCGCCCTGTACATCACGGACACGCTCAGGCTCGACTACCAACGCAGCGCGGAGACGGTCGCGGAGACGCTCGCCGGGGATCCCGCTGCGTTGGCGCGGATCGGCGACGTAGCGGATCCGGACGCCTTCATCGACGTCGTGGCGCGGCGAGCCTTCCGTCGTGGCCTGGCGGACGAGGAGCGCGTCGCGCTGCGGGCGACCTGGGACTCGGGCGCCAGCCTCTTCGAGAGCGGCGATCCGGCCACCAACGGTGCGCGCATCTTCATCGAGGCGCTGCTCCAGATGCCGCAGTTCCTGTTTCGCGTCGAGGTCTCGCCCGACGGCTCTCGTCTGAGCGGCACCGAGCTCGCCACGAAGCTCTCGTTCTTGCTGCGCAACACGACCCCGAGCGACGAGCTGATCGATCTGGCGCTCTCGGGTGGGCTCGACACGGACGAGGGGCTCGCCAGCGTGGCGTCTTCGATGCTCGCGGAGTCAGCCTCCAGCGGTGCGGTGCTCGCCTTCCACGAGCAGCTGTTCGGGTTGTCTCGCTACCGCTCGATCCTGAAGAACCAACAGGCCTTCCCCACCTACACGGAGGCCCTCAACGACGTGCTCTACGAAGCCGATCGCGCCTTCTTCGATCGCCTGTTCACGGCTGGGTTCGGGTTCCGGGAGATCCTGACCTCGAACATCGCGTTCGTGAACGACGTCACGGCGCCGTTCTATGGGCTCACCGCGCAGGGACCGGGGCTCACGGAGGTCACCCTCGGGCCCGAGCGTCCCGGCTATCTCACGCGCGTCGGGTTCTTGGCCTACAACGCGACCCTCAACGACCCCGATCCCATCCACCGGGGCGTGGACATCAACAACAAGATCCTGTGCGCGAAGCTCGAGCCGCCGCCTGGAGAGATCCCGCCCTTGCCGGACTTCGTCCCGGGCATGACGAACCGTGAGCGGGTTCAGGCGCACACGGAGGTGGGAGCGTGCAAGGGCTGCCACGGCGGCGTCATCAACCCGCCCGGCTTCGCCCTCGAGAACTTCGACGCGATGGGACAGGTTCGGACGACCGACAACGGGCAACCCGTCGACACATCCGGCGTCTTCACGATCCTGGCAGGCGAGCCCGCCTTCTCGAACATCACGGAGCTGGCGTCGATCCTCGCGGACGACCCGGTCGCCCACTCCTGTTATGTGGTGCACCTCGCCGAGTACGCGTTCGCTCGGGACGTGGGAGCCAGCGAGACCGCTCTGCTCACATCGCTCCATCAAGAGAGCATCGATCGGGACACCTCGATCAGCGAACTGCTCCTCTCGATGGTCACGAGCCCCGACTTCACGACTGCAAGGACCCCCAACCCATGACACCCCGACGCAGAATCAACAGGCGAGCCTTCCTCTACGCGGCCGGAACGACTGGGATTGCCCTTCCTTTTCTCGAGGGGTTGCCGGCGCGCTCGGCTTTCGCACAAGACGCGCAGCCGCCGGTCTTCGGCCTCTTCATCTGCACGGCGAACGGCGTCGTGCAGCAGTACCAGTCCGAGCCAGAGCGCTTCTGGCCCACGAGCCTCGGCCCGCTCACGACTGAGGGCATGAACGCCTTCGCCGCCGACCGCTGCACGGGCTTGCTCGCGGATCACGCGTCGCGCCTGCTCATCGTGCGCGGGGTCAACTACCCTGGCGGCCTGACGGGGTGCGGACACGCTCAGGGCTTGGTGCAGTGCCTCACGGGGCGGGCTTCGACGGGGAGCGCCAACAACGCCACCTCGACGGGTCCGTCCGCGGACACGGTCATCGCCCAGGCGCTGAACCCGGCGGGCGTGGCCCCGCTCACGCTCTACTCGGGCATGAAGCAGGGCTACATCGACGAGAAGCTCTCCTTCAGCGCGGCGGGCCAGGTGCGCGCAGCCGAGGGCAACCCGTTCAACGTCTACCAGAGGCTCGCGGGTCTGCTCGACACGGGCACCGGTGAGCCCACGCCGACCGCGGACATGCTCGCGACGCGGCGCAAGAGCGTGAACGATCTCGTCCGGGACCAGATCAACTGGCTCAAGAGCAAGCCGCAGCTGAGCCAGGCCGATCGTGACAGGCTCGACCTGCACTTCACGACGATCCGCGACGCTGAGGTGACGATGCACGAGATGGGAGACGCCTGCAGCGAATCCAACGTGAACCTCACGGCCCTCGAAGCCATGAACTCGGGCTCAGCCTTCCGGCAGAACGGTCAGATCGAGGAGGTCGCCAAGCTGCACATGGACCTCGTCGGGCTGACGTTCGCCTGCAACGCGAACCGGGTCGCGACGCTCCAGATCGGCGACGGCACGGACCAGACGCGGTACAGCCTCAACGGGCAGACCATCGAGCGGTTCCACTGGGTCAGTCACCGCGTGGAAAGCGACGGCTCCGGAGGCACTGCGATCCCTGAGGCGCTGAACTGGCACATCGCCATCGACCGCATCCGCATGAACACCTTCAAGCACCTGCTCGATCGGTGGTCGGAGCTCACGACGGCGAGCGGTCCGCTCTTGGACAACGCCTTCGCCATGTGGACCAGCCACGTCGCGCAGGGCCCCTCCCACAGCTTCTCCAACCTGCCCATCATCATCGCGGGCAGCGGCGGCGGGATGCTCAAGCAGGGTGCCTACGTCGACGCTGGCGGGGCGAGCAACGCGCGCTTGCTCAGCACGCT
This sequence comes from Pseudomonadota bacterium, assembly GCA_023460875.1. GTDB lineage: Bacteria > Myxococcota_A > Polyangia > Polyangiales > Polyangiaceae > NIC37A-2. Next base: position 9,578 of record JAEWOQ010000048.1, on the reverse strand, counting down.
CATCACCGCCGCGGGCCACCCCACCGAGGATTTCGGTTCGGGCGGTGGCTTGCTCAACGCGATCCTCGCGTGAGAGCAGACCGCTGAGCTGGTCACCCGGGGCGACTCGCCCCGAGGGAACGCAAAGCGCGGCGCGTTGTGCCCTGGTCCTTCCGGGGGGCGCGCCGCGCGCTTGCGTGACATGAAATCATCGTGGGGGAAGGGACCATCGACCTGTCCGTCGCCTGGGACGCCCTGCTGAGGGGCTCGATCGTGGCGGAGCTCGCGCTGCATTCTCCCGAGGTCAACTTCGTGGTGGGGCCCCAGCCCGCGCAGCAGCAGACCGAGCCCTCGTCGAAATTTGAAGGTCCTCGACCTCGGGGACGACGACAAAGGCTTCTTGACGAAGGTCTGGGAGGGCGTGGTCGAGGTGACCTCGGAGGTCCTCGAGGACCAGCCACGGGACACCATCGCGACACGTGTCCCGCTGCGCGGCGACCTTGACGATCCTAGCGCCGATGTCTGGGCGACCATCGGCGGGCTCCTCCGCAACGCGTTCATCGAGTCGCTGCGACGGGGGCTCGACGGCAGCGTCGGACCGGGGAGCGAGGGCGGCTGAGGAGAAGCCGTCGAGGAGAAGCGGCGCCGGGAGAGCGCGATGGCTCGGCGCGTCCGTGTGGGGGACGGGCGGCCCGCGTTGACGGGAGAGAGGCGAGCGGATATGCGGCACCCCGCTCGAGCCGGAAGCAGGCTTCGAGCAGAGCAGGAGCAGGAAGTCGCCTTGGGAGCACGCCGCGGAACCCTCAGTTTTTCTCGATTCTTCGTGCAGGGGACCCCGCCCAAGGGGTTTCGCAACAAGTACGTGGAGGCAGCTCGGCTGCGCGCCTTCGTGCCGCTGCGTCCCGAGGACGAGGCCGACCAGGCGAGCGGCTGGTGCGTCATCGAGAAGGTCTTCGATCTCGAGCTGGACCACGAGAAGATGTACCGAGAGCCGTATCTCCTCCTCGGGTTTCGGGTGGACCGCTGGCGCGTGCCGACGTCCCTGCTGAACGCGCGCATGACCGAAGAGGAGGAGAAGCTGCTCGCCCGGACCGGGCGCGAGAAGCTGAGCCGCAAGGAGAAGACCGAGCTCAAGCAGCGCCTCGTCGCGCGGCTGCGCACGAAGGTGCTGCCCGTGTCGAAGTCGATCGATGTGTGCTGGGACATCGAGGCGGGCGTGGTGCGCTTCTGGAACCACTCCAGGCGCGTCAAGGACGATTTCGCTGCCCTCTTCGAGAAGACCTTCCGGCTCGAGCTCGTCGAGGACAGCCCCTACGCGGCTGCCGTCAGGGGGGGGCTCTCGGACGACCAGCTCGAGGCGCTCGGGGCGAGCGAGCTCACGTTGTTCTCGCGAGGAGCGAGCGGTGAGGGGGCGGGCGACGGGATCCGTCGGCTGGCGGCCGGAGAGAAGCGAGGCGCCTGATGGATCTGATCGAGCGGATTGAGACGACGCGGTTTCTCGGAGCCGAGTTCCTGGTCTGGTTGTGGTTCTGCAGCGAGACCTTCGACGGAAAGTTCGTGGTCGACGCGGGGCCCTTGGAGCTCTGGTTGGATAGCCCTCTCAGCATGGAATCCCAGCTGCAGCCGGGCGAGCGGATAGCCCTGCGGGGCATCCATCCCAGCTCGACCGCGGAGGCGAAGGAGGCGCTCCGGCAAAACAAGCTGCCCACCCGAGCTCGGCTCGTCCTACGCACGGAGAGCCACGAGTTCGCGCTGGTGCTCGACGCCGCGACCCTCGGGGTGTCGGGGGCGAGCGTCCCCGCGGTGCTCTCGCGGGACGCAGACGAAGGCTTCCTCGAGCGCATGAACCTCCTGGACGCGCTTCATCACGCCCTCGACGAGTTGTTCGCTAGCTTCGTTCGGCTGCGTCTGGACGCGGGCTGGGAGAAGCGCTGGGTGCCCGCGATGGCGAGCTGGATGCAAGACCAACCCGTTGGACCGGCCCTGTTGCGCGGCCTCACCGCGGACCGCGCGTTGGGCGCTGGGGGCGGGAAGCGGGAGGGGGCTGCTCGACCGTCGGGAGCCCGCCCCGCGTAGCCGCCAATTCTCCTGCGTTCGCCGCCACCCGCGACCGTTCCTCGGCGGCGATGAGAATCGCGCTCCTGAATCAACCGTGGAGCCGGACGAGCGTCCCGATCCAGAAGGCGGACTCCGTCGCGATCTGGACCTACGAGGTGGCGCGCAGGTTGGCCGAGCGACACGAGGTGGTCGTCTACGGCCGATGGTTCCCGGGGCAGCCCCGCGCCGAAGAGCGAGACGGCGTCCGCTACGAACGAGTCGACATCGAGCAGCCGCTGGCGTCGGTGCAGAAGCTCGTTCAGCGGGTCAAGGTCCGGCCCGTCGGGTCAGCGTCCGGCTTCTACGGCATCGGGTACGTGCTCCAGCTCGCCTGCGAGCTCGCGGAGTCGGACTACGACGTGGTGCACGTGCACAACCTCTCGCAGTACGCGCCCGTCCTGCGGCGGCTGCTGCCCCAATCGGCCCTCGTGCTCCACATGCACTGCGAGTGGCTGTCTCAGATCGGGCGGCGCTCGGCGGAGGCTCGCCTGAGCCGGGTCGATCGAGTGCTCGGCTGCAGTGAGTACGTCCGCGACCGGGTCGCTACCCGCTTTCCGGAGCTGTCCGATCGCTGTGGGGTGGTGCACAACGGCGTCGATCTGGCGTCCTTCGGACGGAACCAGCCGAAGCCGCCGCCGGATCCCGAGGGGGGAACGGTGCTCTTCGTGGGACGCATCTCCCCGGAGAAGGGCGTGCACGATCTGCTCGACGCGTTCGCCAAGCTGCTGCGGGAGCGCCCACGCGCCGAGCTCCGCGTCGTCGGCCCGTATGAGCCCACGCCGCTCGATTACATCGTCGGGCTGTCGCGGGAACCCAGCGTGCGGGCTCTGAGCCGCTTCTACTCGGGGAACTACCTCGAGCAGCTGAAAGCCCGCGTGGATCGGGACGTGCTGCGTCAGGTGCACTTCGTGGGCGAGGTGGACCGAACCCACCTGGCCGAGGAGTACCGGGGCGCAGACGTGCTGGTGAACCCGTCGCTCAGCGAGGCGTTCGGTATGAGCCTCGTGGAGGCGATGGCCTCGGGGGTGCCCGTCGTGGCGACTTGGGTGGGCGGGATGAGCTACGTGGTCGAGGAGGGCAAGGAGGGCATCTTGGTGCCTCCTGCGGCCCCCGAGGCCTTGGAGCGCGCCATTACGCGGGTCCTGAGGGATGACGAGCTCCGGACGGCGCTCGTCGAGCGCGGCCTGCGCTCCGTGGAGGAGCGCTTCACGTGGCGTCGCATCTCGGAGCAGCTGTGCGGCGAGTACGCCCGCACGCTGGAGGCTCGATGCGACCTCAGCTGACCGCCCTCGGCAAACGCTGGCTCGTCGCGCGCTGCGTCCAGCCGACGCCCCGAGAGCTGGGCGCCTCGGCGCTGATCTTCGCGCCTCACCCCGACGACGAGACGCTCGGCTGCGGGGGCACGATGATCCGCAAGCGGGAGGCGGGGGCCACGGTGCGGGTGGCTTTCATGACGGATGGAGAGCGCTCCCACGCGGGCCCTTCTCTCAGCGCGCGGAGCCTGGGCGCCTTGCGTCGGCGAGAGGCGGTCGCGGCGACGGCGGAGCTCGGCTTGCCGGAATCTCACCTGCATTTCCTGGGGTACCGCGACGGCGCTTTGGCAGAGCAGCGAGCGCACGCGGTGGCGCGCGTCGCTGCGCTCGCTGCTCGTTGCCAGCCCGAGGAGGTGTACGTCCCGCACGCTTTGGATGGCCCGGCGGACCACGCCGCGACGACGGCGATCGTGTTGTCGGCGCTGCGGCGCGCCAGGCTCAGGGTGCGCCTGTACGAGTACCCGGTGTGGCTCTGGTGTGGGTACCCCTGGGTCGGGCTGGGGCGGGCGGGGGAGCGACGTCGCCGCCTCGATCATGGCTGGCGGACGCGCGGCGCCTTCCTGAGGGAGCTGCGCTGCGCGGTGCCGGTGGGCGACGTGTTGCCGCGCAAGGAGCGGGCGTTGGCTCAGTACCGGTCTCAGACGACGCGCCTGTTCGGGCGCGCGGATTGGCGCACGCTGCGAGACGTCGCGCGGGGGGAGTGGTTGGCGCACCTCCTGGGGGACGAAGAGCTCTTTTACCGGCGGGATCATGATGCACGTGAGGGATGACTTCGAGGTCGCGCGGGACTCCGGGCGGACGCTGGGCAGCCTCTCGACGAGCGGCGCAGCCCGCCTGGGGGTGGATCGGGAGCGCCGGATCGCGGTCGATCACGGCGCGCTGCGCATGCAGCCCCTCCTATGGGACGGCTGGGGCCGGCAGGGCATCGCCTATGGGCCCCTCGCCGCTGGGAGCGTGGGGGTGTTCGCGGTGGGCGTCTTGAACGGCCACAACGCCTCACAATCAGGACACATCGAGCAACCCATCGAGAAGCGCCTGGCGACGTGGCTGCGCGCAGGGGGCACCCAGCGGGCGCGATCGCGGCTGCTCCGCTGGGCGCGCTCTGGGCAACGAGCGCTGACCCTGCGGAAGTTCGCGGGCTGGCTGCTGCGAGATCCGAGGATCCATCGCCGAGAGCCCTTGGACGACAGCCTCGCCGTGGGGCTGTACGAGCGCCCTGTGCCGACGGATCCGCGGCTCGCCGAGCTCGGCTTCGTCGTGCACTCCACGGGCGGGGACAACGGGGAGCTGCGGGCGCGCGTGGAGGGGAACGACCTCGCGCTGATCTCGGGGCTGCCCAACGTGCCCCTGTTGCTCGTCATCGCACGAACGTCGACGCACGCGGCGTACTTCGTCTCCGCCGCGGAGGCGGGCCTCGGCGGGCGCTACCCCGCCATGCGACCCCTGGCGCTCACCCGACACCGACACGAGGGCCTCGTCTACCCGGGTGTACACCAGGGAGTCCTCGGTCAGATCGGCTTTCGTGTCGACACGCGGGTCTACGGCGTGCGCGTCGCCGCTGCGCCGGAGCTGGCTACCCTGGGCGTGTCCCTGGGGCGGGACGTCGAGCGCGGGCGCGCGGAGTGGGCGGGGGCCGCCGGCCTCGTGTATCTCGAGATCGAACTCGGCGGCGCGCCGGTGCGCGTTCGATGCTGCGGGAGCGAGGGGGGGCCCAGAGGGCCAGGTGGCGTGGCGTCGACCTATGAGCTCGAGCTCGGGGAGGGGCGGCTGCGGCTGGAGCGCGGCTCGGCTGGCGACGAGGCGGGGGCGCGGGAGGTCCAGTGGCGCGCGCCGCGAGGCACGGCGTGCCTGCAGCTCGTGGCCCTGGAGGAGGAGCTCCGCGTGATCGTGGACGGGACGCAGCGCCTCACCCTCGAAGGTGCGGTGGGGGCCTTGACGAGCATCGAGCTCGACGCTCCCGAGGAGGTGCGACGTGGCGCGCTGTCCTCCTTGCGGGTGTTGCCGCGGGACGTGCCCGTGCCGGAGAACGCGCGCATCGAGATGCCGGCGGTCCCTCAGGGGCGTGTCGTACGTCTGCAGGACGAGTTCAGCGACCGCCCGGGCGACCTCGAGGGGCGACCGATAGGCGCGGGGCCGTGGCGCAAGGAGCTCGGCGCCGCTCGGATCGTCGTCGCCCCGGGGCGCGGCGCGGAGGTGCGGGACGCGCGCTCCCTCACCTCCAGAGGACGAACCGTCTACACCTGCCCTTGGGCAGCGCCGGGCTTCGCCGATCTGGAGGTGAGGGTACGGCCACCAGGGGCGGGGCGAGGCGAGGGCCAGGAGGGGCGCGCGGGGATCGTGCTGTGGCAGGACCCCGAGAACTACGTCATCGTCGGCACCTGGTTGCACGATCACTTCGCGGGGGCGTCGATCTCCTCTTTCTATTGCTTCGATGGCTTCGAGGACATCTACGACGCCGTGTGGACGAACGTGGGGAGCGCCATCAGGTGGGGGGTGCCCTACGGGCTGCGGGTTTTGTGTGACGGGGCCCGCTTCACGGCGTACGTCGCCGGGCGCGCAGCGCTCCACCGGGCCTTCGGAGACGTGCACCGCCGGGTGACGTCGCTCACGCTCCGACGCGTGGGGATCGTGACCAACTGGGAGTGGGGCAACGACACGGGGAGCGTCTTCGAGTCCTTCGTCGCTCGGAGCTGACGTACCCAGCCGCGTCGGGCGCGCCGACGGGCCTCCCGACCGAGCGCGGGTGTGTCGGCTCAGCCCCCTGGCCGACCTTCCTGGCGTACAGGAGACGCCCGGAGCGGCCGTGTTGCGGTGTGACGACCGTGAGCTCCCTCCTCAACCGCGCTGCGCTGGTGGTGGCGGCCCCCCTGAGCGGATGCGTCCTGCTCGCGGCGCTGCTCGCCGGTGAGTGGCGCGACGAGCTGCAGGAGGCCGAGAACGTAGTCGTCCGCACCCAGATCGAGGTCGACATCGGCCGAGTGGTGCACGCCCTGCAGGTGGAGCGAGGGGTCACCGCGGCCGCCGCCGCTGGCGTGCACGGCCTCGCGTCACGCTTGCCCCAGTGTCGCCAGGTCACCGATGAGGTGGAAGGGCGGCTGAGGCGCAGACTGAACGAGTCCGACGATCTCGAGAGCATCGACACCCTGCGCGAGGCCGCGCTGCGCGTCGAGGAGAAGCTCGCCAGCGTGCGGCGGCGGAAGGACGCAGGCGAGGTCGATCCGCTCCATGTGTTCAGCGACTACTCCGACGCCATCCGCGTCGTGCTCGACGAGACGGACAGGTTCGCGGCGGTCATGCTGCCGACCCGTGACCTCGCCGAGCGCGCAGATCTGTACCGGCGGCTGCTCGTCTTCAAGGAGCGCTTCTCGCGCGAGCGCGCCCTCGGGGCGGTGTTGCTGGGGAACGCCCCGCCGAGGCCAGAGGTCCTGGAGGCCTATGAACGCAACCTCGTCCTCGAGGAGGACGGCCTGCGGGAGCTCGAGCTCTCGAGCGCCGATAGCCTCGACCGGAGGGCTTACGAACAGCTCATCGAGGAGGAGCCCTTCGACGACGAGCGGCGCTGGCTGCGAGCCGTCTTGGCGGCTCCGGAGCAGCTGCGCGCCTCGTCGAACGAGCGGGCGTTGGCGTGGTTCGAGCGCGCGAGCCGTAGGAGCGACGACCAGCAACGGACGTTGGAGCGCCTCGTTCAAGGGATCTCGGCTGAGGCGGAGCAGCTCGCCGAGTCCGCTTGGGGGAGCTTCATCACGTTGCTGTCCGTCGTGGCCGCGCTGCTGGTGGTGCTGCTGTGGGGCTCGCGGGTGCTGAGCAAGCAGCTCGTCCAGCATTTGGAGGCAGAGCAGCGGCACGCCGAGCGCGTCCGGTACCTCGCGCGTCACGATCCCCTCACGGAGCTGCCCAATCGCCCCACGTTCCACGAGCTGCTGGAGGAGGCTCGCAAGCGCGCCGCCGCGACGCAGGGCTTTCTGGCCTTGCACCTGATCGACATCGAGGACTTCGCGCGCATCAACCGCGTTTGGGGCCAGAGGACCGGCGACTGGGTGCTGAAGTCCGTCGCGCGGCGCCTCCGGGAGATCGCCAGCACCAACGGCGTGCTCGGGCGGCTCTACGGGGATCAGTTCGGCCTCATCCAGCCGTCGATCGAGGGAAAGGAGGACGCGAAGCGCCTCGCCGCGGAGATCCTCGGGAGCTTCTCCGAGCCCATCGCCTTCGAGCAGCGCCTGGTCCCGGTCCGCGCGCGCCTGGGGATCACGTTGTTTCCGCCGGACGGGGAGACGGCCGAGGACCTGTTGCGGAACGCGGACCTCGCCCGGCAGCACGTCGTCGAGGGGGGCAGGTACCGGTTCTACGTGGCGGAGATGTACGAGCGGTACGTGGCGAGCAGGACGCTCGCGGACGCGCTACGCAGCTCGAACGTGCAGGAAGACTTCGTCGTCCAGTACCAGCCGAAGATCCAGGTGGCGACGAACCGGGTCCGGGGCGTCGAAGCGCTCGTGCGCTGGAAGCGTGGGCAGGAGCTCCTGGCCCCCGGCGCCTTCATCCGCGAGGCGGAGCAGAGCGGGGCTATCGTGAGCATCGGCCAGTGGGTGTTCCGACAAGCCTGTGAGCAGGTGCGGAGCTGGAGCGCTGCGGGCATCGATCCGCCCGTGGTCGCCGTGAACCTCTCTGCGGTGCAGCTGATGCAGGCGGACCTGGTGGAGAGCTTGGCGGAGATCCTCCGGGCGTCGGGGGTCGACCCTCGCTCCCTGGAGCTGGAGATCACCGAGAGCGTCCTCACGGAGGACCTCAAGGACGCGACGGAGCGGCTCGAGGCGCTGCGCGCTCTCGGCCTGTCTCTGGCCATCGACGACTTCGGCACGGGGCACTCGTCCTTCACCTACTTGCAGCGGTTTCCCGTGACGACCATCAAGATCGATCGCTCCTTCGTGGGAGCTCTCGACACTAGCCATGAGAGCGAGGTCATCGTGGACACGGTGATCACGCTCGCCAAGAGCCTGAACATGCGGGTCGTGGCGGAGGGCGTGGAGACCGAGCGGCAGCTCGAGATGCTGCGAGAGAAGGAGTGCGACGAGGCCCAAGGCTTCCTCGTGTCACGTCCCCTCTTCGCCGACGAGATGACCGACGTCTTGCGGGCTCGCCCCGGGCTCGCCTCGACACCGTGACGTCGCGCCGGTGACGTCGCGGCGGTGATAGTGCGGTGGCTCGGTGTCGGTCGTTCGAGCGGGTCAGAGGCTGTCGCGAGCGGCGCGCAGCACGTCCACGTAGCTGACCACGCCGACCAGCTCTTGAGTCCCTTGCCGCACCACGGGCACCGCGCCGATCCGGTGCTCGAGCATGAGGTCGACGATCTCGCCGAGCTCGGTCTCGGGGGTCACGACGATCACGTCGCTGCTCATCAGCTCTCCGACGGTCTGGTCCAGGAGGCTCGATGTCCCGCGGGGTGGGTCACTGACGTGCTCTGCCTCGCTCGACGCGTCCTTCGGCGGGCCCATGGGGGAGCCCGGCGGCACCCACAGGCCGCGGAGGTCTCGGTCGCTCAGGATCCCGACGAGGTCACCTTCGTTCACCACGGGCAAATGGCGGATGCCGGCGTCGAACATGCGATCGAGCGCGTCGCGTACGCTCGCCGTCGGGTCGACGCTGATCGTCTCCGTCGTCATGACTTCCTCAGCGATCATTCTGATCCCTCCTCCTTCGAGTGTGAGGAGCCGCGCGGGTTCGAGCAAGCTGGGCCCCAGACACGCAGGCACGAGCTGCGTGGGCACGGGCTGCGCGGCGTCCTGGCGCGGTCGCCCCACCTTGGCCACCTCGCGCAGGAGCTCGCCGAGAGGCCGCGCAGGTGGGGGCACCGTGGGCGACCCCGACGCGCGCGGGACGTGGCGCGGTGGCCCGCTCAGCGCCCGAAGCCGGCGATGCGGGCTTCGACGCTGTCGTCGGAGAGCCCGATCGCGCGTCCCACGATCTTCAGATAATCGCGCTCCGAGTCCACGATGCGACCGTCCGCGTGGGCGGCCTCGAGCAGCAACTGGAAGGTCTCGCTCTGGCTGGCCTCGTCGAGGCCGCGGATCGCCGCCTCCGCTTCGTCGTGCTCCACCAGCGGGAAGATGGCGTCCCACTCGGTCTCGGGGATGCCGAAGCGTTGCAGCATCTTGTCGACGAACTCCCGCTCGTCGTCGTCGAAGTCGTCGTCGC
>JAEWOQ010000047.1 GCA_023460875.1 Pseudomonadota bacterium | reverse complement strand
GAGGAGCCCGCCATCTCGAGCCGGGCGCTGGCGGACACGACCTTCGAGGACGCCGAGTACCTCCGAGACGACGGCTTCGGCTCCGACGGCGACGACTACGAGCGCTGGCGTCGCAGCGAAGCCCTGCGCGCGCACAACTCCTTGCGCGGCTCGACGGGTTTGATGCGGGTGCGTGAGGCAGCCTCCGGACCCGTGGGCTCCTTCCGCATCGGCCTGTACGGCGGCCTCTACGCGGGCAGCGACTTCTTGTGCACGAACGCGGCGCCCTGCTTCGACCGCTCGTCGGGGGACCGGCTGCTCGGCGACGACGTCTCTCGGATGGCCGCGAACTTCACCGTCTCCGCGACCCCCTGGCCCTTCTTGGAGGCCTTCTTCGGCGTGTACAACTCCTCGACCTCCAACAGCTTCGGCCGCCCGCAGCTGCTGCAGGTGCTGGGCGACGCCAACCTCGGCGTGAAGGTGTTTCAGCCGACCGAGGCCGACGAGATCTTCTCCTACGGCGGCGAGGCCGAGCTCCTGCTGCTCAACGGCACCGGCGGCGTGGGGCTCGACGGCGGCGGAACGAGCTTCGCCCTGCGCGCCCTCGGCACCGCGGACCTGAGCAATCGGCGCAGGAAGGAAGATCGTATCCCGATCCGCGCCCACGCGAACCTCGGCTACCTCTTCGACAACTCCGCTCAGGTCGTGAAGGACCTGGAGACCACGGCGCCGCCGGACGGCCGCGGCCAGCCCATCGAGCGCGTGGAGCGCTTCGGGCTCGGCTTGTCGCGGGTGGACAGCTTCCAGATTGGGCTCGGCGTCGAGTACCTCGCCGATATCTTCCGGCCCTTCGTGGAGTGGACCCTCGACGTGCCCGTCAACCGCCAAGGCTACGTCTGCAACATCGACAGCGCCGCGCGGCGCGGCGATCGCTGCCTCGGCGACCATGGCCGGCTCAGCGCCATGCCCTCCCGCGTCTCGTTGGGCACGCGGGTCCACCCCTGGCAAGGCCTCGGCCTCACCGCGGCCCTCGACGTCGCCACGGGCGGCTCGAGCAGGTTCCTCGAGGAGACGACACCCGAGCTGCCCTACGTGGTCTGGCTCGGCGTCTCCTACACAGTCGACACCCAACCCCCGCGGGAGATCGAGCGGGTCATCATGGGCGACCTCGAGCCACGCCGCTATGTGGAGGGTCGGGTGCTGGCCACCCCCGACGGTGAGCCCATCCCCAGCGCTATCCTCCGCTACGAGGGCCGCGATCGGACGGGCATGGTAGCGAACTCCGCAGGCGCCTTCCGCACGGACGCCCTCGACCCCGGCAGCTACACCTTCGTCGTCACCGCCGAGGGCTACAAGGAGGGGCGCTGTGAGGTCGAGATCCCCGTCGAGGCCTTCGACGACGGCGCCGTGGACGAGAGCACTGGGGACACCGCGAGCGCCACCGAGGTGATCGTGCCCGTCGAGTGCAAGCTCGATCCCCTCCCGAAGGTCGCGACGATCACGGGCCTGCTCGTGGACGCCGCCACCGGCGAGCCCATCCCCCACGCCGCCGTGAAGGTCACCGACAAGCTCGGTCGCGAGCTCGAGCTCATCGCCGACGAGACCGGCGCTTTCCAGTTCCGCAACGTGCCCTTCGGGCGCGCCACCGTCACTGCGACCGGCTCCGGCTACCTCACCACCGTGGCCCACTTCGACATCCAGTCCCGCAAGGACATCGAGGCGCGCCTCAGCCTCAACGAGCGCCCCGAGCAGCCCAACGTCGAGGTGACGGACAAGGAGCTCAAGCTAAAGCGCCAGGTGCACTTCCTCTACGACTCTGCGGAGATCCTGCCGGACTCCCTCTCGATCCTCGAGGAGATCGCCGAGGCCCTCAAGGCGCACCCGGAGATCGATCGGGTGGAGATCCAGGGGCACACGGACAACACGGGGCAACCGGATTACAACCGGCAACTGAGCCACCGCCGCGCCGAGGCCGTAAAGACCTCTCTAATCAAACTCGGCATCCCCGAGAATCGGCTCACGGCCAAGGGCTATGGTCCCGACAAGCCCCTCGTCCCGAACACCAACGACGCCAACCGCGCCCGTAACCGGCGCGTCCAGCTGATCGTCGTGCAGCGCACCGGCGCCGAGTTCTAGGGAGCCGCGAGGCGGCCTTGTTCGGCGAGCCCCGCTCGGTCTTCTGGCGATTCTCTGACGAGCCCCGCCGGTCTTCTGGCGGTCCTCGGACGAGCCCCGCTCGGTCTTCTGGCGGTCCTCGGACGAGCCCCGCTCGGTCTCCGGAGGTCCTCAGTCTTCGCCGGGCGGATCGTCGCCCGGTGGCCGCTGGGCCTCCTCCTCGCGGATCTCTTGGAGGACCTCGGCGATGCGGCGGGCGTGATCCTGCCCCGTGTCGTAACGGAAGCGGAGCTCCGGGACCCGTCGCATGCGGAGCTGCGGGGCGAGGCTCGCGCGGAGCCGCGGCCCGAGCCGTTGGAGCAGTTCGAGGAGCGCCTTGCGCGCATCCAGGCCGTCATCGCCGTAGTCGATGCGCACGACCACGGTCGCCAGCCCCAGATCCGACGACAGCTCCACCTCTTGGAGGCTCACCCCCACCAAGCGCGGATCGGCGATGTCCCGCCCGAGCTCTGCGCTGAGATGCTTGCGGATGGTCCCGGCCAGACGCCGACTACGAATGCTTCCTGTGCTTGCCATCGCTGGGCTCCGACCTCACTCCTCGGCACTCACTCCTCGGTCGCCTCCGACCACCCGGAATGCCACGGCAACACCCGCCGGCTGCGATCCAACACCACCGCGTCGGCGAGCTGATCTGCGGCGTTGATCGCCCGACCCAAGAGCTCGTCCGCTTCGCTCGCCTCTCGAGCGACCAAGGCGATGCCGAGGGTGGCCGTCCGATGATCATCGCCGTCCCCGACCTCGGCGACGGACACGGACAGCCGCGCCTTCAAGCGATCCTTGTAGCTGTTCACCACCCGGCGCCGATCCTTAAGGGATCGAGCGCCGGGGAGGCGCAGCACGACGCGGCCGATTCCGATGAACACCTCAGAGCTTCTGCTTGATCTCCTCGATCTCGTAGGCGTCGACGATGTCCCCGACCTTGATGTCGTTGAAGCCCTCGAGCGACAGACCGCACTCGAAGCCCTCCTTCACCTCGCGGACGTCGTCCTTGAAGCGCTTCAGGCTCCCGAGCTTGCCTTCCCAGACCAGCTCGCCCTCGCGCATCAGCCGCACGCTGCAGCCGCGCCGGATGAAGCCGGAGGTGACCATGCAACCAGCGATGGTCCCCGACTTGCTGACCCGGAACGTCTGACGCACCTCGGCCTTGCCGATGTCCTTCTCCACCAGCTTCGGCGCCAACAGGCCTTCCATCGCCAGCTTCACGTCGTCCAGCACGCTGTAGATGATGCTGTACTGCCGGATCTGGACCTGCTCCTGCTGAGCGAGGGACGTGGCCTTGCCTGCGGGGCGCACGTTGAAGCCGATGATGATCGCCCCGGCGGCCACCGCGAGGTTCACGTCGTTCTCGGTGATGGCGCCCGCCGCCGAGTGGACGACGCTGACCCGCACCTTCTCCGTCGTCAGCCGCTGCAGGGCGTCGGACACCGCCTCCGCCGTGCCTTGCACGTCTGCCTTGATGATGACCTTGAGCTCGAGCTGCTCCTGCTCGGACATCAGCTTCGCGATCTCCTCGAGAGACCTGGGCTTGTTGCCCGCCGAGGGTGCCAAGCTGCGACGCTCCTTGGTGCGGCGAGAGTCCGCCAGCTCCTGAGCGGTCTTCATGTCCTTGACGACGTAGAGCTGATCGCCCGCCCGTGGGACCTCGCTGAGCCCGATCAGCGCGGCCGGCATCGACGGCCCCGCATCCTTCAACGTGCGACCTTGGGAGTCGTGCATCGCGCGGACCTTGCCGTAGCCAGCCCCTGCGAGCACCACGTCCCCTGCCCGCAGGGTCCCGTCGGTCACGAGCACCGTAGCGAGTGGCCCCTTGCCCCGATCGAGCTGCGCCTCGACGACGATGCCGGTGGCGGGCTTGTTCGGGTTCGCGCGCAGGTTGAGCAGCTCCGCCTGCAGGAGCACGCGCTCCAGCAGGTCGTCGATGCCCTGCTTGGTGTGCGCCGACACCTCGGAGATCAGGGTGTCACCACCCCACTCCTCCGGGACCAACCCCACCTCGCTGAGCTCGCGACGAACGCGCTCGGGCTGCGCCTCGGGCTTGTCGCACTTGTTGATGGCGACGACGATCGGCACCTTGGCCGCCCGCGCGTGGCTGATGGCCTCCTTGGTCTGCGGCATCACGCCGTCGTCGGCGGCCACCACGAGGATCGTGACGTCCGTCGCCTGGGCGCCGCGGGCACGCATGGCGGTGAACGCCTCGTGACCCGGGGTGTCCAGGAACGTGATGGTGCCCCGGGGAGTCTTCACCGAGTAAGCGCCGATGTGCTGGGTGATGCCGCCGGCCTCGCCCGCCGCCACGTTCGACTCACGCAAGGCGTCCAAGAGGCTCGTCTTGCCGTGATCGACGTGACCCATGACCGACACGACCGGGGGCCGTGGCTCGACGGCGTCCTCGGGCTCCGCGCTGGTCTCGAGGCCCTGGGCAGCTTGGATCTGCGCCTCTTCGCTGAGCGCGACGTCCTCGACGTCCCAGCCGAACTCGCTACCCACGATCTTCGCCGTGTCGGCGTCGAGGGTGCTGTTGATGTTGATCCCCGTCATGCCGAGCTGCAGCAGCTTGCGCAGCACGTCGGTCGCCTTGATGCCCATGCTGCCGGCGAGACCTTGGAGCAACACTGACTCCTCGATCCGCACGACCTTCTTGTGGGCCGAGCGCTCCTTGGTGACGGGGGCGCCTGCTCCCTTGCCCTTGCCAAAGGAGCCGATGCCCCGATGGCGCGCGCCGCGCCCCATCGGCCTGCCACCAGGACCGGGACGACGTCCAGGACCACCGGGGCCGGGGGCCTTGGCGTCGTACTGCACGCGGCGTGGGCCCGGGCGGTGATGGTGCATGGGGACACCAGGGCGGCCCTCCCACACATCGATGCCCCGCTTCGGCGCCTGCGACGGCGTCGCGCTGCCGGGCGGAACCGACGGCCGCGCCGCTCCAGGCACCGTCGAGGGA
>JAEWOQ010000046.1 GCA_023460875.1 Pseudomonadota bacterium | reverse complement strand
GTGCCGCACCGCGAGCACCTGCGTGCCCCACACGGCCGCCACCCGCAGCAGCTTGCCTGGTTCGCCGCGGCGGCTCATCGCAGGGCGCCGCTCCGACGGGTGTCTTGGAGCTCCGGCAGGAACGAGCGATGGCCCAACCGCCCCGCGCGCAGCTCGGCTCGCACCCGCCTCAAGAAGTACAGGATCTGCGGCGCCTTGAGCCTGCCCTCCACCTCGATGGCCTGGAACTGGTAGCTCTTCTCACCTGCGGCGGACGTCCCCTCCTCCTCGACCGCGACCTTCTCGCGGGCGTCCTCCGCGGAGGTGCCGGTCGCTCCACGGCGGGAGCTGTCCGTCACGCCCTCCGGGGCGACCTCTCGAGGGCCCCGCGGTCCCTGGTCTCCCTTGTCGCTCGTCTCGGCGGCCAAGCTCACCCCTGTGGTGAGGACTGTGGTGAGGACATTGAGCATCACGCCGAGCGCCACGCCCGACGCGATCGTCGAGACAAGCCGGCCCGCACTGGTCCTCTCCATGGTCCTCACCCTGGAGCGCGTCGGTCTGCGCGTGCTCACCAGCGCCTCTCCGCTGTGCCTCGTCACGCTCGTCGAAGCGATGCCGTCCGTCTTACGAGCCCGTGGGGCACTCATGAGGGGGCAGCATACCAAAGCCCGGCGCCCGCCGGAGTGTGCGCCTTGCTCCTACCGTGGTCCACGCGGCGTCAACCGCGCGCGGTGCTGCTCCCTATGGGGCAGAGCTCTTCGGGGGCAGCGCCTCCAGAGGCCCTACCGCGGGTCCCTGCCCGAGGGCTCCGCTCATGCTGCCCTGCCCGAGCTGCCTCAGACCCCTGATCACCCTTTCAGCTGCGCCTGTGGGTCGTAGAGGCTAAAAATGCAGCTCAAACGCCCTTCGCGAGTCGCCAGCCTCGAAAACCCGGGCTCGACCGTCCACCGCGCTGGCTCCGCGCTTGCCAAGGCCCCGCCGAGGGTCTACTTTTCGCGCCCCTTCCACCATGGCACACGCAGTTATCCGCACCGGCGGCAAGCAGTATCGAGTCACAGCCGGCGACACCGTCCACGTCGAGAAGCTCGCCGGGAACCCCGGCGATCCGATCACCTTCGACGACGTCCTCTTCGTCGGCGGCGACAGCCCCAAGTTCGGCACGCCCACCGTCGCTGGCGCGCAGGTCTCCGGCGAGATCCTGACCCAGGGTCGCGGCGAGAAGATCGTCGTCTTCAAGTTTCGTCGGCGCAAGAAGTACCGACGCAAGAACGGTCACCGTCAGGCGTTCACCGCGGTGAAGATCACGGAGGTCAAGGCCTAATGGCACACAAAAAAGGCGGTGGCTCGACCCGTAACGGGCGCGGCTCCAATCCTCAGTTTCGTGGCGTGAAGGTGTACGGCGGGGAGTCCATCCGCGCCGGCGGTATCATCGTGCGCCAGGTAGGACAGACCATCAGCCCCGGCCGCAACGTCGGCCTCGGCAAGGACTTCACCCTCTTCGCCCTCGCTGACGGCGTGGTGAAGTTCGAGTGGGCGAGCCGCACCAAGAAGAAGGTGTCGGTGGTTCCCGCCGAGAGCGCTGCGAGCTGAGCACCAGCCCTCGAGGGCGAGACGACCGGCCTGCCTCTGGCGCCGTTCGTCGCTCGAAGAGCCCGTCGACCAGCCCCTCCCCAGGGCTCCGTCGTCGGGCTCTCGGCATTTCTCAAGCGGCATCTCCGAGCGGCCGAGCGGCGTTCCCGAGCCACCCCATGATGGCTCCTCCCCCTCTCGCTTCATCTGCAGGACAACCTCCCCGTGACTCGCCTCCTCGTTACCGATCTCGACGGCACCCTCCTCGACCCGGACGGTCTCGTGCACGATCGCGATCGGGAGGCGATCGCCCTGCTCCGACACGCGGGAGTGCACGTGACCCTCTGCACCGGGCGCCTCTACTCGGGTACCCGACATGTCGCGGAGGAGCTGGAGCTCACGGGGCCCGTCGCCTGCGTGGACGGCAGCCACATCGTCGACGCGCACAGCGGACGCGCCCTCCACCTCGCCACCCTCGACGCGGTCCAAGTCGGGACGGCGCTCCGCTCCGTGGAGCACGCTGGCCTCACCTGCTTCGTGTTCGCTGGTGACGCGGTGTACTACGACGCGCCTGGGGCGGAGCTGCTGAGCTACGTGTCCCTCTGGTCTCGCGAGTGCCTCGAGGTCGAGCGCGTGACGGCTCTCCACCACTGGGGCGTCCACCAGCAGGTCATGGCCCTGGTCGCCCTCGGCACGCCCGAGCGCGTGCGCGAGGTGGGGACGAGGCTGAACCAACAGGGAGGCCTGTACTGCGCGTGGTTCGACGTGCGACGGCCTGGGTTCGAAGGTCAGTGGGGGTTGATCGTGCGCTCGAGCGCCGCGTCCAAGGGCACCGCCGTACGTTGGCTGGCGCAACACCACGGGGTGGCG
Source organism: Pseudomonadota bacterium (assembly GCA_023460875.1). GTDB lineage: Bacteria > Myxococcota_A > Polyangia > Polyangiales > Polyangiaceae > NIC37A-2. The sequence goes on along the minus strand of JAEWOQ010000046.1, from coordinate 2,780 downwards.
CGCCAAAACGTGATCGTCGTTGGTGACTGGCTCAACGACGTCCCGATGTTCGAGTGGGCAGGGCACGCCTTCGCCATGGCCCAGGCACCCGACGAGGTGAAGCGCGTGGCCACCTGCGTGCTCGACGCCCATACGACGGAGGGCGGCGGCATCCTCGAAGCGGCCCGCCGAGCGGGTTGGTTGCCGCACCACGGCTGACGCCAGTGACGACGAGCACCCGTCTCTCCCTGCGCTAGACGGGCGCGGTGAAGAGAACCACCTGCTCCCCCCGCCCTCCGCGGCTCGCCCTCAGGCGTCGACGTGCCTACTCCGCTCGGCCCTTGGCGCACGACGTGGCGCTCCCCCTGGGCGCGCTGCTCACCCTGGCGGTGAGCGCGTGCACGCAAGGTGAGGGCTCCGCCGTCGACGAACGCCAAACAGCCCACGCCAGAGACGAGGATGAGCGCAGCCCACCCGCAGCCGCCCTCGATGAGCCCGCCCCACCGAGAGACGACGCCCAGGCGCGCGACGCGGCGACGCCGGAGGCGCCGAGCTCCACCTGGGCGCCTCCGCACCACGCCGCGCTGCCGCTCCAACCTCTCGGCGGGGACGGCCTCTACGCCTATCTCCCCCATCGACCGGGCCCGCACCGGATCAAGGGCAGCGGCCACACCCACAGCGCCCCGGATCACTCCGATATCTCGCCACGCGCTCAGCAGGAGCGGCTCCGCGATCTGCCCGAGCCCCACGCGCACGGCTTCGTGTGGATGACGGGGCACAACTTCGTCGCGCCGGATCCGGGCGTGTCGGGCATCCAGCACATGTTCGGGATCGAGGCGTACAGCGCCAAGCAACCCCAGTCCGGCGTCGAGCCCCACGTGCTCGCCTATTTGCCCGACGGCGCCCTCGCGGATCCCTCCGACCGGCCCCTCGGGTACTTCGAGCACGACATCGCTACGATCAGCGCCATGGTCCAGGACGTCGGCGGCGTGATCGCGTGGGCGCATCCCTCCCGCCAACCGCTGACGGACGAGGAGCTCGACGCCATCGACGGGCTCTGGGGCATGGAGGTCGTGAGCGGCGCCACGGACGTGGAGGCGAACCTGGCCTTCGTCGATCGACGCCTCGGGATGGGCCACTACGTCTGCTTGACGGGGGGCGGCGACATCCACGACGAGGACTATCGCTTGACCCGTGGCTATCAGCTCGTCGAGGTGCAGAGCGCGGAGCCGACCCGGGAGGAGCTCTTCACGGAGGTCGCTGCCTGCAACTTCTTCGTGTGCGAGACCAAGGACACGGAGGTCGAGCCCATCGAGCCGCCGCGGCTCTTCGTCGACGGGGATCGGCTCTCCGTCGCGCTGCCGCGGGCGGCGGACAGCATCCGCTTCATCGGCGACGGCGGCGCCGTCCTGAGCGAGGCGAACGACGCGGACACGGCCAGCTACGCCCCCCAGCTCGACGATCGCTACGTGCGCGTGGAGGTCCACGCCGAAGCAGGGCAGGCCGCTTGCTACTCCCAACCGACGTGGCTCCTCGGCGACGGAGACCTGGAGGGCGGTGACCTGGAGGGCGGTGACCTGGAGGGCGGTGACCTGCCGCGTTGACCGCGCCCTCCGCCGCTGTGTCTCCGCCGCTGTGTCTCCGCTGCCGTGTGTCTCCGCTCCTTCGCCAAGCGTACGAGGGCAGAGCAGGAGTAGAGCGGCTCCGGGGGAAATCGGGCTCCGCGAACCACCCTCGACCGCTCCGCGGCTCACGCGGGCGGTCACCTCCGCAACGCGCCGTTCGCCGTCGTTCGACACCCATGGCCTCTTTGGGCGCGGCGGCGATCGGTGGCATCCTCCCGAACGTGGAGCCCACCATCGCCGTCCTCTCGCCGGAGCTGGCGAGCCGTATCGCCGCCGGAGAGGTCGTCGAGCGCCCAGCCTCCGTCGCCAAGGAGCTCATCGAGAACGCACTCGACGCGGGCGCGACGCGGATCGACGTGACCGTGGAGGGCGGCGGCATCGGCCTCATCGAGGTCGCCGACGACGGACGTGGCATGCCCCCCGGCGACGCGCGGTTGTCGATCGAACGGCACGCGACGAGCAAGCTGCGACGCTTCTCGGATCTCGATGAGCTCGGCTCCTACGGGTTCCGCGGCGAGGCGCTGCCCAGCATCGCCTCCGTGTCCCGGCTCACCCTTCGCACACGCACCGCCGACAGCGACGAGGCAATCGAGCTCGTCACCGAGGGAGCCAGCGAGCCCCGCGTTCGTCCAGCGGCAGGCCCGGTGGGGACGACGGTGCGCGTGGCGGATCTGTTCTACAACGTCCCTGCGCGGCGCAAGTTCCTGCGCTCGACGGGCACGGAGTCGGGGCACGTGGGGGACGTCGTGCTCGACGCGGCCCTGTGCCGCCCCGACGTCGCCTTCACGCTGGTCCGCGATGGGCGGCAGGTGCGCTCCTGGAGCCGCGCCCGCGATCGGGAGGAGCGTGTCCGCCAGCTCCTCGGTGAAGAGGAGCTCATCGAGTGTCGCGGGGAGCGCGGCCCCCTGACCGTCCTCGCCCTCCTGTCTCGCCCCGAACGGGCCCGCCAGGGCGCGGCGGGCCTCAAGGTGCTCATCAACGGTCGCCCCGTACGGGATCGGGCCCTCGCGGGGACCATCGCCCACGCCTACGGCAGCGTGCTCGAGCGCGGACGTTACCCGCGCGGGGTCGTCTACCTCGAGCTCCCTCAGCGGCTCGTCGACGTGAACGTGCATCCCCAGAAGACGGAGGTGCGCTTCGCCGAACCGCGGGCGGTGAGCGACGCCGTCCACCGCG
>JAEWOQ010000045.1 GCA_023460875.1 Pseudomonadota bacterium | reverse complement strand
TGGCGACGCCATCCTTCAGCTCACGCCTCGGCTCACGTCGGTGAGGCGCCGGATCGAGCCCCCGTCGGAGGTGAGCTCGGAGCGCCCCCGCAGCTCCAAGGCGTCGCCGGATCGGGGCCCGTTCGGGGGCTCAGAGGCGTTCGATGACGGCTGCGACGGCTTCGCCGCCGCCGATGCAGAGGGTGGCGAGGCCGCGCTTCTTCTTTTCGTCCTCCAGGGCGTGGAGCAGGGTCGTGAGGATGCGCGCGCCCGAGGCGCCGATGGGGTGACCGAGGGCCACCGCGCCGCCGCGGACGTTCACCTTCTCTGGCTCGATGCCCGCGAGCTGGGTGCAGGCCATCGTCACGCAGGAGAACGCCTCGTTGATCTCCCAGAGATCGATGTCGCGGGTCTGCAGGGAGAGCCGCGCCAGGGTGCCCTCGATGGCCTTCGCCGGCGCCGTCGTGAACCACTCCGGGGCCTGCGCCGCGCTGCCGTAGCCCACGAGGCGGGCGCGGGGCGTGAGGTCGAAGCGCTTCACGGCCGCCTCGCTGGCGAGCACCACGGCGGCGGCGCCGTCGTTGATCGTGGAGGCGTTGGCGGCGGTGATGGTGCCGTCCTTGGTGAAGGCGGGGCGCAACTTGCCGAATTGGGTCGGATCGCCGCGGCCAGGCTCCTCGTCTTGGGCTACGATAGAAGGATCCCCTTTGCGTTGCGGCACCTCGACGGGCGTGATCTCCCGCTCGAAGGCGCCGCTGGCGATGGCGGCGCGGGCGCGCTCGTAGCTCTGGGCGGCGAAGGCGTCCTGGGCCTCCCGGGACAGGGCGTACTCCTGGGCGCACAGCTCGCCGGCGTTGCCCATGTGGAAGTCGTTGTAGGGGTCCCAGAGCCCGTCGAAGATCATGCCGTCGACGATCTTGCCGTCGCCCATGCGGTAGCCGGTGCGGGCGCGGTCCAGGTAGTAGGGCACGCGGGACATCGACTCCATGCCGCCGGTGACGACGATCGCGGCGTCGCCGAGCAACAGCGCGCGGGCGCCGAGCACCACGGACTGGAGCCCGGAGCCACACACTTTGCTCACAGTGGTGCAGGGCACTGTGTTGGGGATGTCCGCGCCCAGGGAGGCCTGGCGGGCGGGCGCTTGACCGATGCCCGCGCTGAGCACGTTGCCGAAGAAGACCTCGTCGACGGCGCTCGGCTCGAGGCGCGCGCGCTCCAGGGCGGCGCGGATCGCGGCGGCTCCGAGCTGGGGCGCGCTCAGGGTCGACAGGGCGCCGAGGAACGAGCCGATGGGCGTCCGCGCGGCGGAAACGAGGTAGACGGCGGGTGTGGTCGTCATGGGAGTTCTCCGTGGGCCGAGCCCGGCCGCCGGGATCGGGCGGGCTCGACGACTTGCCGACTACTCGCCGGCGAGGTTCTTCTGGATCCTGGCGATGGGCTCCTCGAGGTTTGGTTCGAAGGGTGCGCCGGTGATTCGTTCGACGGCTTGCAGATAACGCAGGCTGGCTTCGACCCGCACTTCGTCCGGGATGGGAGGGACGGGACCGTCGCCGGTGAACCCCTGCCCCGCCAGGAACCTGCGGAGGTACTCCTTGTCGAAGCTCTCTGGATCTTGACCCGCTTCGAAGCGCTCCGCATACGTCTCCGCGAACCAATAGCGGGACGAGTCGGGGGTGTGGATTTCGTCGATGACCACGATGCGTCCGTCCGGCGTCTTGCCGAACTCGTACTTCGTGTCCACGAGCAAGAGGCCCCGCTCGGCGCAGATGCGCTGCCCCTCTCGGAACAGGGCGAGGGCCATTTCGGCTGCCTCGTCGAAGTCGCTCGCGGGCATGCCCGTGGCGGCGAGGATCTCCTCGCGGGAGGCGGAGACGTCGTGGTCGCCGTGGGCGGCCTTGGTGCTCGGGGTGACGATGACCTCGGGCAGCTGCTGGTGCTTGCGGAGGCCGTCGGGGAGCGCGTGGCCGCAGAAGGTGCGGGCGCCGCGCTCGTAGTGCACCCAGATGCTCGTGGAGGTGGTGCCCGTGAGGTAGGCGCGGACGACCATCTCGACGGGGAGGGGCTCGCACTCTTGGCCGATCATCACGTTGGGATCCGGCGTCTCGAGCAGGTGGTTGGGGGCGATGTGGCGCGTGGCGTCGAACCACCAGCGCGCCACGTGATTGAGGAGCTGGCCCTTCAGGGGCAGGGTGCCTAGCGCCCGGTCGAAGGCGCTGATGCGATCGGTGACCACGATGATGCGGCGGCCGTCGTCGGTCGTGTAGCAGTCGCGCACCTTGCCGGCGTACTTGCGGCCGAGGTGGCTGAAATCGGTCTCGAGGAGGGGCTGGTGGAGAGCCCGTCGGAAGAGCTCTTGGGTGGTCTGAGGGGTGGGCGCGGTGGTCACGGGGCGCAGACAATATCAGCCGTCACGGTGCCCGCCCAGGCTTCGTGCTATCAGCCGTGGCTCGGGGAACTCGGACTATTCATGGCAGCCACCACGCCGGGCGCGATGCCCACACTCGCCTTCGGAACACCGCGTAAGCTCCCTTCGGCAGCCAGCCTGAGGGGGCGGGTGGTCGTGCTGGACATCGCCTTCGCCGGCGCTGGCGGCGGCGGGTTCGACAAGGTGACGCGCAAGCTGATCGACGGCCTGGGGGAGCGCCTCCGGGGTTGGATCGACCACCACGACCACGAGCGACACGGGGACTACGCGGACGACCCGCGCTTCGTGCTGCGCACGAAGGCCCAGCACGGCGCGTGCCCGGAGATGATCACGCCGGAGCTGGTGGAGCGCATCGGCCCCGTCGACACGGTGCTGTGCCACACGGATTTCGATGGGCTCGCGAGCGCCGCCAAGTGGATCTTGGGGGGCGAGGAGCCGTACCCCGGGTGCGACGCCGACGCGTGGTCCATCGACACGCGCCTCGGTACGCCGAGCCCCGCGGCGGAGCGCATCGATCGCGCGCTGCGCGGGCGGCCCCGGGACGAGGGGCTGTTCGGCATCATCGTGCGCCACCTGGTGGGGCGCCTCGCGGACGACTCGCTCTGGGAGCCCATCGACGCGGCCGCCGCGGAGCTGGTGCCCATCGAGAAGGCGACGCGCCGCGCGGCGCAGAGCTATCGCCGCTTGTCGCGGCGGGGTGGCGGCGGGGTGGCGCTGGTCGACATCACGGACGGCTACCGTCGCGTGGACAAGACGTTGCTCTTGTTGATCGGTCAGGAGCGTGAGGACGTGAGCGTCGTGGTGGATCGGGAGAGCGTCTCGGTGGCGGCGCGCTTCGATAGCGGGATCGACTTTTTGAAGTTGTTCGATCTCGACGGGGGCATGCCGACGCGCGTCTCGATCCCGCGCAAGCGCCTTGGCGCGGCGCTCACGGCCCTCGGCGTCGATCTGGCTGACGTGAGCGACCTGGGCTGAGCGGGGGCGCCGCTGTTTGGTCGCCGCCGCCTGTCGACGGCGGTCGACGGCGGTCGACGGCGCTACGCGCAGCGCTGCACGGCAGAGGATCGGGGGCGGGAACCCCTGCACGTCGGTTCTGAGGGCTGCTGCCCCTGATTGAGACGGGGCGAGGGGGGAACGGCCCCCAGCGCGGGGAGCTTATGGGCGGCGTGCGTTCTTTGGCCGCGCTCGTTTATCCGAACGGGTCTGGATGGGTCATCCGAATGGCTCGCCAGGATGGGAGCGGTTTGGTCGCGTGCTTCGGGCCTGCTGCGTTCGTTGCCGGGCGATGTGCTGGTGCGTGCTCGGTGGGCGCGTGGGTGGGCGCGTGGGTGGTCGGCCGCGCCGACGGAGTGAACTATTTGTTAGGACCTCTGAACGAAAAGGAGGTGTGGACAACTTTCCTGCGTGAACGCGGACGCTGCGTCTTGATCTGCCGACGCGGCGCGTGATAACTGATACCGCGACTTCGCCTGGGGGGCGTTCTCAGGAACACACTCAGACGGGGCGCCGATGTAGGCGGGGGTCGCCATCGGTGGTTTGGGGAAGGAAATCGGGGGGAAAATGAGAGGGAACGTCGCCGTCGTCGCGAAGCCGCAGACGGAAGAGATTCATTTCCACAGGGGCGACGTCGCGCTGTGTCTCCTGGTGAATCGACGGACACGCGTCTTGCGTGTCGTCGATTTTCGGACGGGGCCGAGCGCGTTGAAGCGAGAGGTCGTGCGTCGCGTCGCGGAGGAGGAGGGGCTCGAGCGGGCCTTCACGGTGGTCGAGCGCGAAGAGGCTCCCGCGTGGCTCCGCATGGGGTTCCGCAAGGAGGGCAACATCCCGGGGTTCTACAGGCGGACGGACGCGCACGTGATGGGCGCGACCTTCGTGTCGGATGTCGCCGCCCGCCGCGCTCCGAAGCGGCTCGGTGGACCGATCTTGGGTGGGGCGACGGCGCTCGATCACGTGGAGCGCACCTATCAGGCCGCGCGGCGGCTGGTGCGCTCCCAGGTGCTCGCGGAGCTCCCGCTGGTGAAGGTGCAGGAGGCTCGGAGCGTGGACGTGACACGGTATCTCTCGGCCGCGGCGCGCGCGGGGCGCGCGCTGACGGACCTGGAGCCCTTTGGCCGGGGGGGAGAGCAGAAGTGCTACCTGGCGACGGGGCGCGGTGGCTTCTCGTGTCTGCTCTCGGTCGAGAGCCAACCCTGCTTCGGGAACGCCTTGGTCGAGGTGGTCTCGGCGCCGAGGGGTGAGAAGGAGGGGTGGCTCGTCGCGGCTGCCTTGAGCGAAGTGGGCGCGCGGCTGGAAGAGGAGGGCATGGGAGCGGTGTTCGGGAGCACCCTGGCCGACTCCTTGGAGCTGACCGCGGCGATGGTGCGCGCTGGCTACCGGCGCACCGGGCGGCTGCATCAGCACCTGCTGCTGCAGGGAGAGCGCCGTGACGCGTTTCTGTGGTCGCGCCGCGCGGGGGTCGACTGAGCTCGAGAGTCTCTGGACGCGATGGTTGGGGGATCATCGCGTCGGGTAGGGTGACGGTCGGGGGGGCCGTCACAGGTGAGTGGTGGGACGGCGGGGGCCGTCACACCGCGCCGTGAGGGGGGGACTCGTGGGGGGGGGG
>JAEWOQ010000044.1 GCA_023460875.1 Pseudomonadota bacterium | reverse complement strand
ACAGCTCCTCCGCCATTTCCCCTGTCCAGAGCAGGCCGGCGTCCTTGCGCTTGTTCGCCCACTGGCGCGCCGCGCCGCGCAACTGCTCGAGGAACATGCTGTCCTCGTGGCTCTCCTCCAGCCAGCGTCGCAGCGTGAGCCAAGCCTCGATCAGGGACTCGTGGACGATCTCCACGGTGGCGCCGCCGCCTCCTCCGCCCGTGTTGAGGACGAGCAAGCGCGACTGCACCAGATCGTCGAGCACCTGGCGCAGGATCTTCCGATCGCTCACCAGCTCATAGAGGTTCTCTACCTCCTGCACCGCCCGCGTGCGCTCCGGGGTGACGAGCTGCAGGAAGAGGGCGCGGCACATGGCGCGCGCCTCGGGGCTCTGTTTGTGGAGCACCTGATCGGCGTGGCTGGCCAGCGCACCCGAGATGCCGCCCAGCTCCTCGTAGCTCTGACGGGTCAAGAGCTTGCGGCGAGCGTCCCGCTTCTCCCACAGCTGATAGGCCGTGAACTGCAGCAGCGGCAGGGCGCCTGGGGTCGAGCGCAAATGGGCCACCATCTCATCGACCATCGCCTCGTCCTCGAAGCGATAGCCGACCATCTCCGCCGGCTGCACCAGCGCCGCGCGCAGACCCTCTGGCCCCGGCGAACCCAGGAAGAACAGCCCCCGCGAGAGCTCCGCCATGAACTGCGCGTCCTCGCTGACGCGACCCAGGAAGTCCGCGCGCACGGAGATCACGAGCCGCACGGGCGAGGTCGCGTCGTCCGCGGCGCCGGTCAGACAGCGCGTGAACGCCTGGCGCTGCTCGGGGGCTTCACACAGCGTGTAGAGCTCCTCGAACTGATCGATGAACAGCATGCACCGACCGCTGGTGGTGCGCGCCAGCTGCCGTAGCAGCTGGCCCAAGTACCCGGGCTCCAGCTTCAGGCGAATGGCGAGGTTCGTGATGTCGGGCAGGGGTTCGCCCGCCTGCTCGAACAGGTCCGCCACCGAGTGGAGCATGGTCGCGAGGGACAACAGCGGCTGTGGTCCGGGGCGGGCCACGAGGGCGCGCCAGCTCGTCCCGAAGCTGCGCAGCGCCGGCACGACGCCGGCGCGGATCAGCGAGGATTTGCCGATGCCGGAGGGGCCGACCACCGCCAGCATGGGGTAGTCGAACACGCGCGTGACCATCGCAGCGATCTCCTCGCTGCGACCGAAGAAGCAGGCGGCGTCCTCCTCCTGGAACGCGCGCAGGCCCGTGTAGGGCCCGCGATCGAAGCTGCCCCAGGCCCGGAATCTCCCGGGCAGGAACGGTTCGAGGGCCTTGAGCAGCACCTCGGCGCTCTCGAAGCGCTTGGACGGCGCCTTGAGCAGGCAGCGATCGACGATGTGGGCGAGCTCCTCCACGAGGTCCGGCTTGCGCTCGAGCACGGAGGGCATCGGCAGCTCCGGGCGGGTGACGCGCTCCCGGAGCGAGTCGAGATCCTCGAGGAGCGGGTGGGAGCCCGTCAGCATCTCGAACAGGATCATGCCTACGGCCCACACGTCCGCGCGATGATCGACCGCGCCCCCCAGGAGCCACTGCTCGGGGGACATGTACGCCAAGGTGCCGGCCATGCCCGTGCTGTGGATGTTGGCGCCGCGGATGGTGGAGCCCGGATCGTGAACCTCCTCGCGCAAAACCTTGGCGATGCCGAAGTCGAGCACCTTCACGGTCCCGGAGTCGGTGAGGAAGATGTTCTCCGGCTTGAGATCGCGGTGCACGATGCCCCGCGCGTGGGCGCGAGTCAGGGCCCGCACCACCGAGACGATGATGTCGACGGCCCGCGAGAACTGGATGGCTCCGGATTTCTCGAGCAGCTCGGCGAGGGTCTGGCCCTGGAGGTACTCGAGGACCATGAAGGGGGCGCCCTCGTGCTCACCGACCTCGTAGATGACGACGATGTTCTCGTGGTTGCACTGTGCCGTCGCCTGCGCCTCGACGATGAAGCGATCCGTGAGCTCTCGATTGTCCGATTGGAGGACCTTGAGCGCGACGCGACGACCGAGGCGGCTGTCGCGGGCCAGGTAGACCACGCCCATGCCGCCGCGCCCCAGCTCGCGGATGATCTCGTATTGTCCCACCCGCTGCGGGCGCCCCAGGGGGGACGCGACGACGGCCCGCGCCGCGCGGCTGCTCCGCGGTCCGAAGCGGCTGGAGGGCGGCGCTCGGCCTTCGACCTGGAGCGCGTCGACCTGGAGCGTTCCGCCAGGGCCGGCGAGAGGGCGCGCCTGGACGGGCGCGGGGACGTGGGCGCTCGGTTCTCCCTCCGCGACGAGCGTGCCCCCGGTCGCGGCTCCGAGCGGAGTCCCGCCGGGGTCGGCAGCCACGAGCGTGCCCCCGGCGGGCGAGAGCGGCTGGAACGGTCGCGGCAGAGCAGGGGGGGCGCTGCCCCGCGGCCGCGACTCGGAGATGGGACGGTCCACCGATCCAGCCGGAGCGACGCCTTCCTCCGAGATCCCTCGCAGCCGACGGAGCCCGGAGTTCGCGCCCTCGGGCGCGGGCGGAGCGGCGCCCTCCACCAGCCCCACTCCTCCGCC
>JAEWOQ010000043.1 GCA_023460875.1 Pseudomonadota bacterium | reverse complement strand
CTCGTCGGGCGAGCGCTCCTCACCGTACCTCGATGGAGACGAGCCCGCAGGGCCAGTCCGCTACGACGTGAAGAAGGCGTTCGGAGCCATCGCCCGCATTCAGGTCGACGACGCGGGCGATCTGCCTCCGCGGCAGCGCGCCGCCCTCGACGCGCTCACCACCTCCTATACTCATCGTACGCGCGGGTCCAAGGCTTGGACGCAGGAGCACCGCAAAGAGCTGGCGGATCCCCGGGTGGTCACGGGCTTCCGCCCCCCCATCAAAGAGCTGGTGTATCCCATCGTCGCGGCGCGCTCGTCGGGCTCCCGCATCTGGGACATCGACGGGAACGAGTACGTCGACGCGCTGAACGGCTTCGGCTCCAATTTCTTCGGCCACGCGCCTCCCCTCATCCAGCAGGTGCTGCGAGAGCAGATCGACGCCGGCTACGAGATCGGACCCATGCAGCCCTCCGTCGGGGAGTGCGCGAAGCTCGTGTGTGAGCTGACGGGCCTCGAGCGGGCGGCCTTCTGCAACACGGGCTCCGAGGCGGTGATGGGCGCCATGCGCGTCGCCCGGACCGTGACCGGTCGAAACCTGATCGTCGTCTTCAGCGGCTCCTATCACGGCATCTTCGACGAGGTGATCGTGCGTGGGACCAAGCGCCTGCGATCCATCCCCGCCGCGCCGGGCATCCTCCCCGAGAGCGTCCAGAACGTGCTGGTGCTCGACTACGGCACGCCCGAGTCCCTGGCGATCATCAAGGAGCGCGCCTCCGAGCTGGCCGCGGTGATGGTGGAGCCCGTGCAGAGCCGCCGCCCGGATTTTCGGCCCGTGGAGTTCCTCCGTGAGCTCCGCGACGTGACGACACAGGCGGGCTGCGCGTACATCTGGGACGAGGTGATCACCGGCTTCCGTGCTCACCCCGGCGGCGCACAAGCCCTGTTCGGCGTGCAGGCGGACCTGGCGACCTACGGTAAGGTCGCTGGCGGCGGCATGCCCTTGGGGGTGATCGCCGGCAAACAGGCCTGGATGGACGCCCTGGACGGCGGCCACTGGCAGTTCGGCGACGACTCGAGGCCGACGGCGGGGGTCACCTACTTCGCGGGCACCTTCGTGCGCCACCCGCTCACCATGGCAGCGACGAGGGCGACCTTGCAGTACCTCAAGGCTCAGGGGCCCGCGCTGCAGGAGCGCATCAACGCCCAGACGGATCGGCTCGCCACCACCCTGAACGCCTTCTTCCAGCAGGCGGGCGCGCCGGTCGAGGTCAAGCACTTCAGCTCGCTCTGGAAGGCGGTACAGCTCGAAGATCACCCCATGCAGGACCTCTTGTTCTGCTACCTGCGAGAGAACGGCGTGCACATCTGGGACGGCTTCCCGTGCTTCTTGACGGAAGCGCACACGGACGCCGACGTCGACTTCCTCATCGACGCTTTCAAGCGCAGCGTGCGCGCGATGCAAGAAGCCGGCTTCTACCCTGCCGCTCCTGGGAAGGAAGCGGGCGCGCAAGACGCCCTGCGGCCGCCGGTCCCCGGGGCGCGCCTGGGCAGGGATCCCGATGGCAACCCCGCGTGGTACGTCCCCAACCCCGCCGAGCGCGGGAAGTTCATGAAGGTCGAGCACTGATGGACACCCCCGAGACAGACAAAGCCCAGTTCGTCGCCGTCGATTTCGATCCCTTCGCGGGCTCGGAGTTGTCCGGGACGGCACCCTCCACCGAAGGTCAGCGGGAAATCTGGGCAGCAACCCAGATGGGGGAGGACGCCTCGGCGGCGTTCAACGAGTCGGTGTCCTTGCGCTTCGCGGGAGACCTCGACGTGGCGGCGTTCGAGGGCGCCGTGCAGGATCTCGTGACGCGCCACGAGGCGCTCCGCACGACCTTCAGCCCCGACGGCCTCACCCTGTGCGTCGCGACCACCCAGGAGATCGCGGTGGCGCAGGAGGACCTGAGTGGAGCGGAGGAGCGTGATCGCGGCTTCCGCGTCCGCGCCGTCCTCGCCGAGGAGGTCCAACGGCCCTTCTCTTTGGAGTATGGTCCGCTCTTCCGGGTGCGGTTGCTGAGGCTGGGGGAGCGTGAGCACCTGGCGACCTTCACGGCGCACCACATCGTCTGCGACGGCTGGTCGATGGCCGTGATGCTGAACGATCTCGGCGCGCTCTACACGGCGCGGCGCCAGGGGAAGGCCGCCGAGCTACCCGAAGCTCCCCTCTTCAGCGCCTACGCCCGCGCCGAGCGGGAGTTCGAGCGATCCGAGGAGTACGCCGCCGCCGAGCGCTACTGGGTCGAGCGGCTCTCCGGTTCGCTGCCGTCCCTCGATCTGCCCCTCGACGCGGCGCGGCCGCCGAGCAAGACCTACTCCGCCCGTCGAGAGGACTACCCCCTCGGCCCGGAGCTCGTGACTCGCCTGAAGAAGGCGGGCGCCAAGCAGGGGGCGAGCTTCTTCACCGTCTTGCTGTCCGGCTTCTCGACCCTCCTGGCGCGCCTGTCCGGTGAGTCTGAGCTGGTGGTGGGCATCCCCGCGGCAGGACAGTCGGTGACTGGGCAGGCGGGGCTGGTGGGGCACTGCGTGAACACGCTCCCGCTGCGCCTGCAGGTGGAGGACACCAGCAGCGTCGCCGAGCTCCTGCGCAGCGTCCGCTCCACGATGCTCGACGCCTACGAGCATCAGCGCGTCACCTTCGGGGGCATGCTGAAGAAGCTCTCCATCCCGCGGGATCCGAGCCGGATGCCCGTGGTGTCCGTGCTGTTCAACGTGGATCAGGCGATCCGCGGAGACGAGCTGCCCTTCGAGGGGCTGGCGGTCTCCTTCAGCTCGACCCCCCGGAGCTTCGAGAACTTCGAGATCTTCATCAACGCCGCGGAGACGCGGGGCGCCGTCGTGCTGGAGTGCCAGTACAACGCGGACCTGTTCGCGGAGGAGACCATCCGCCGCTGGCTTTCCGCCTACGAGGAGCTCCTCGAGGGGTTCGCCCGGGACGCGGAGGCGTCGCTGGGTGCGCTCTCGTGCCTGCCCGAAGGGGAACGCGCGCGCGTGCTCTACGAGTGGAACGCGACCTTCGCTGATTTCCCCAGAGACCAGCCCTTGCATCGGCTCCTCGAGGAGCAGGCGCGGCGTACCCCGGAGCGCGTGGCGGTGGTGTGCGGAGACGACTCCCTGTCGTACCGGGAGCTCGACGAGCGCGCCAACCGCCTGTCACATCGGCTGCGGCGCATGGGCGTGCAGCGGGACGTGCTGGTCGGCCTCTGCGCGGAGCGATCCCTGGACATGGTGGTCGGCCTGCTGGGGATCCTCAAGGCGGGGGGCGCTTACGTCCCCCTCGATCCGATGTTCCCGCGGGATCGACTCGCCTTCATGGTGGAGGACTCGCGGATCGGGGTGCTCGTCACGGAGAGCCAGCTCCAGGAGGAGCTCGGCCTGACCGCCCCCGCGGTGCTGTGCCTCGACCAGGAGCAGGAGGCTCTGAGCGGGGAGAGCGCCGAATCCCTGAGCGTCGTCGCCGAGCAGGAGGCGACGCCCGACAGCCTCGCCTACGTGATCTACACGTCTGGCTCCACCGGGAAGCCGAAGGGCGTCTGCGTCCAGCACGTGGCGGTCGTCAACTTCCTCACCAGCATGGCGAAGGAGCCGGGGCTGAGCTCCGATGACGTGCTGCTCGCGGTCACGACGCTCTCCTTCGACATCGCGGTGCTCGAGCTGTTCCTGCCCCTCGCCGTGGGGGCGCGGATCGTGCTGGCGACCAAGGAGACCGCCTCCGACGGCACCCTGCTGCGGGAGGTCATCGCGGCGCACGGCGTGACGGTGCTGCAGGCCACCCCGTCGACGTATCGGCTCTTGCTCGCCGCGGGCTACCAGGGCGACGGTACGTTGAAGATGCTCTGCGGTGGCGAAGCGCTCCCGCGGGAGCTCGCCGGAGAGCTGGCGCGCCACGCCTCCAGCCTGTGGAACATGTACGGTCCGACGGAGACCACAGTCTGGTCGACCTGCTACCGCATTCCCCCCGGGGGCGGGCGCATCCTGATCGGCAAGCCGATCGCGAACACGACCCTCTACATCCTCGACGCTCACATGAACCCCGTGCCCGTCGGGGTGCCGGGCGAGCTGCACATCGGGGGGGACGGCGTCACCCGCGGCTACCTGCACCGCCCCGAGCTGACGGAGGATCGCTTCGTCACGGACACCCTCTCCGGTGACGCGAGCGGGCGCATCTACAAGACGGGCGACATCGTTCGCTACCTGCCCGACGGGAACCTCGAGTACCTGCGCCGCAACGACAACCAGATCAAGCTCCGCGGCTACCGCATCGAGCTCGGTGAGGTCGAGGCGGCCATCGCTCGGACGCCGTCGGTGCGACAAGCGGTCGCCGTCATCCGCGAGGTGCGGCCCGGCGACAGCCGCCTCATCGGCTACGTCGTACCCGAGGCTGGCATCGAGCTCACAGACGCGGAGATCAAGGCGCATATGCGCGAATCGGTGCCCGACTACATGGTGCCGCAGCACTTCGTCCAGCTCGAGGCGTTCCCGTTGACGCCCAACGGGAAGGTCGATCGCAAGGCGCTGCCGGCGCCGTCCCTCGCGGCGGGCGCCCGGGAGACGGAGCTCGTCGCGCCGCGCACGGAGGCGGAGGCTCACATCGCGGCGGCGTTCCAAGACCTGCTGGGGGTGGAGTCCGTCTCGGTGCACGACAATTTCTTCGACCTGGGCGGGCACTCCGTGCTCGCCGCGCAGGTGTTGGCGCGGCTGCAGCGGGACCACGGCATCGTGCTCCCCTTCCGGAAGCTGTTCGAGGCGCCCACCGTGGCCGGGCTCGCGGCGCTCTTGCCGGAGTCCCAGTCGACCGCGGCCCCGCAAGAGAAGGCGACCATCTCGCGGCTGGAGGAGGGCGCCCCGGCTCCCTTGTCGCTCATGCAGCAGCGCCTTTGGTTCTTGGAGCAGCTCGACCCCGGGCTCGCGGTCCAGAACCTGCCGTCGGCGTTCCGCATCCGCGGGGTGCTGGACACGGAGGCCTTGGAGCGGGCGATGCAGGAGATCCTGGCGCGGCACGAGGTGGTGCGGACCGTCTTCGGGGAACAGGACGGGGAGCCCGTGCAGATCGTGCGCGCCGACGTCACGATTCGATTGCTGCCGCTGATCGACCTCTCGGACGTGCCCGCGGCGCGGCGGGAGGCCCACCTGATCGAGCTGCTCGAGGAGCGCGCGGCGCGTCCCTTCGACCTCGCTCGAGGTCCGCTCTTCACGGGCGCGCTCTACCGCCTTGGGGCGGAGGAGCACGTGCTGTTCTGGATGGTGCACCACGCCGTGTGGGACGGCTGGTCCTTCGACGTGTTCCTGAACGAGCTGGACGCGCTCTATGGCGCCTTCGCGCACGGGAAACCCTCTCCGCTGCCGCCGCTGCCGATCCGCTATCGGGATTTCGCGGCGTGGCATCGTCGCTGGCTGCAGGGTTCGGAGCTCGAGGAGCAGGCCAACTACTGGCAAGAGCAGCTGAAGGCGCCCCTGCCCATCCTCGATATGCCGACGGATCGGCCGCGCCCGGCTCGCATCACCTATGCTGGCGCGACGGAGCCCTTCCTGCTGACGAAGGCCGAGGTGGACGCGCTGGCAACCCTGGGGCGCCGCGCCGACGCCACCGTGTACATGGTGCTCCTGGCGGCCTTCCAGCTGCTCCTCTCTCGCTATAGCGGGCAGGAGGACATCATCGTGGGGACCCCCATCCGGGGCCGCTCCCTGCCGGAGACGCAGGACCTCCTGGGCTTCTTCGTCAACACGCTGGTGTTCCGCACCGATCTGTCCGGCGATCCGAGCTTCTTGGAGCTCCTCGGGCGCGTGCGCCGCGTGGCCCTGGACGCCTACGCGCACCAGGACATGCCCTTCGAGCAGCTCGTGCAGGATCTGGACATCCCGCGAGACACGAGCCGCACCCCCATCTACCAGGCGTTCTTCACCTACCAGAACGTGTCGGATCGCGCCGCGAACATCGGCGAGCTGGCCTACTCGCAGATCCACGTGCACGCGCCGGTCGCGATGACGGATCTGTACCTCTGGGTGAAGGAGACCAACGATGGCCTGACGGGTGGCATCGACTACGCGACGGATCTGTTCGACCGCGCGACCATCGCGCGGTTCCTGAAGCAGTTCCGGCAGCTGTTGTCCGCGGTGTGCGAGGACGCGACGCGCACGGTGCGCCACGTCAACATCCTGCCGGAGGCGGAGCGACGCGCGATCCTGGCCGTCAACGACACCCACCGAGACTTCCCCAGGGAGCTTGGGCTGCACCAGCTGTTCGAGCAGCGCGCGGCGGAGGAGCCGGAGCGCGTGGCCGTGGTCTACGGCGACGAGGAGATCACCTACGGGGAGCTCGATCGGCGGGCCACGGAGGCCGCGCACCGGCTGCGGGCCGCCGGCGTCGAGCGCGACGTCCTGGTGGGCCTCTACCTCGACCGATCTCCGGAAATGGTGGTGGCGCTGCTCGGCGTGCTGAAGGCGGGCGGCGGGTACGTCCCCTTGGATCCCGCGTTCCCCCGGGAACGGCTGGAGTTCATGGTGGCCGACTCGCAGCTGCGCTGCATCGTCACCGAGCTCGGGCTGAAGGACGAGCTACCGGCGCACGAGGCGCAGGTGTTGGTGATCGACGCGCCAGAGGCGGACGTGGCGAGCGGCGCGTCCGAGGCGCTGGCACCGTCCTCCGAGGCACCGTCCTCCGGGGACGGCACGGCCTACGTCATCTACACGTCGGGCTCCACGGGTAAGCCGAAGGGCGTGATCGTGCCCCATGGAGCCGCGGTGAACTTCGTGAACAGCATGGCGAAGTCGCCGGGCGTGAGCGCGTCGGACACGATCTTGGCCATCACGACGCTCTCCTTCGACATCGCGGTGACGGAGCTCTGGCTGCCCCTGGCGGTGGGCGCGAAGATCGTGCTGGCGTCGAAGGACGACGTGATCGACGGGGATCGGCTGCTCCAGCTGATCCGCGCGCGGAGCGTGACGCTGGTCCAGGCGACGCCGGCCACCTGGCGCCTGCTGTTGGGCAGCGGGCTGCGCGACGGGGAGTTCGCCAAGGCGTTGGTGGGCGGCGAGGCGTTCCCGCTCGACCTGGCTCACGAGCTGGTGGAGCGTGTCCCGGCGGTGTGGAACGTGTACGGACCGACCGAGACGACCGTGTGGAGCACCAGCTACCTGGTGTCGCGCCCCGTCGAGCGCATGTGGATCGGTCGCCCGCTGGACAACACGAGCGTGTACGTGGTGGACGCTGCGGGGGAGCTGTGTCCGCTCGGAGTGCCGGGCGAGCTGCTCATCGGCGGCGCTGGCGTCACGCGGGGCTACCTGCACCGCCCCGAGCTGACGGAGGAGCGCTTCCAGCCGAATCCGTTTGGGGGCGAAGGTCGCGTCTATCGGACGGGCGACATCGTCCGGCAGCTGCCCAGCGGCAACCTCGAGTACCTGCGGAGGAACGACTTCCAGGTGAAGGTGCGCGGCTACCGCATCGAGATCGGTGAGATCGAGACCACGCTGAAGCGGCATGACGCCGTGGAGGAGGCGGTGGTGCTGGCCCGTGAGGACCGGCCCGGGGACGTGAGGATCGTGGCCTACGTGACCCGCAAGGGCGACGTGACGGACTCGGAGCTGCGGGCGTTCCTGCGTACGATCTTGCCGGACTACATGGTCCCGCAGCATTTCGTGGACATCGAGACGTTCCCCCTGACGCCGAACGGCAAGTTCGACCGGAAGGCCTTGCCACCTCCCGACGGCATGGTCGAGGCGGACGAGGAGTTCGCCGAGCCGGAGCCAGGGACGGAGCAAGTGTTGGCGGACATCTGGCGAGAGGCCCTCGGGGTGAGCGCCGTCTCAGCGCACCACAACTTCTTCACCCTGGGCGGGCACTCCTTGCTCGCGCTGAAGGTCACCGTGGCGATCGAGAAGCGGCTCGGCACCAAGGTGAGCCCTCGGAGCCTCCTCCTCAACTCCCTGCGGCAGATCGCGGCGGAGCTCCCGGAGACGGCCGTGTCGACCCCGACGACGCCGACCCCGACCACCGAGATCCCGCTGCCCACGTCACAACGCCTGGAGAGCCCGATTTCGGCCGTGGCCGCCTCGGGGGTCCGGGCGCTGGAGTCCAAGGTCCCGATGGTGGGGCGTCTGTTCCGGAAGGTGCAGAAGACGCTCCGAGGGTCCTGAAGGTGGGCGCCATCTTCTTCGGGAGCTCGAAGGAGCCGCTGTACGGCTTCTATCATCCTGCGCGCGGCAACCGGCTGCGGGACACCGCTGTGTTGTTGTGTCCGTCGCTGCCGCAGGAGTACATGCGGACGCACTGGGCCTTCCGCAGGCTCGCGGATCTCATCTCCCGGCAGGGGTTTCCGGTCCTCCGCTTCGACTACTATGGGACGGGCGACTCGGCCGGCGCTACGGGGGCCGGCTCCCTCGACAACTGGCGCAGCGACATCGTCACCGCTGCCCACGAGCTGAAGGATCTCGCCACCACCGCGAAGATCTCTGCCGTGGCCTTTCGCCTGGGAGCGCCCCTCGCCGCGACGGCTCAGGTGCACTTCGCGAGCCTCGTGTTGTGGGATCCGGTCGTGAACGGAGGCAAGTACGTCGAGGAGCTCGTGGCGGGTCAGCGGCGCGTCCTAGATCAGGATCCAGAGGCGGACCGAGTGACGAGAGAGGAGCTCTTGGGGTATCCGTTCTCAACGGCCCTCGAGAAAGACCTGCGCAGGGTCGACATGGTGGCGGCGGAGCCGCCCCGCGCTCAGCGAGCGAACGTGCTCGTGTCCGCGCCGAGCCACGAGGCAGAGCAGCTGGGGCGCAGCTGGAGGGAACGGGACGTCGCGACCAGCGTGACCGTCGTCCCCGATCCGACCGCCGGCCCCGGGCAGTTCCAGACCGCCTCCGTCGCCAACGAAATGCTGCAAGCCATCGCCTCTCAGTTCGGTTGAGCCCCGCCCGCCGAACTCCTCGAGTCCCATGCGCGAGAAAGTCTTCACCTTCGGCCCTGGTAAGGGCATCGTCGGCGTCCTTACGGAACCGGACGCCTCCGTGTTGCGCCCCGACGCCCCCGTCGCCATCTCCTCCAACGTGGGCATGCACAGCCACTCGGGGCCGCACCGCCTCTACGTCGATCTGGCGCGCAGCTTGGCGTCGCGGGGCTACCCGATGCTCCGCTTCGATTTGTCGGGGCAAGGCGACAGCGCCCCGCGCACGGAGCGCGTGAACGAATTCGAGCGGGCGGTGCTGGACGTGCGCGACGCCATGGATGCGCTGACCGAGCGCGCCGGGGCCGAGCGCTTCGTCCCGTTGGGCCTCTGCTCCGGCGTCGACAGCACCCACTCGATCGCCCGGGACGACCGCCGCGTCGCGGGGGCCATCTTCATCGAGGGCTACACTTACCGGACGCGGGAGTTTCAGCTGCGGCACTATGGCAAGCGCTTCTTGTCACGGCGCTTCTGGGAGATGTACGGCAAGCGCAAGCTCGCCGAGTACACGGAGCGCCTGGCGGGTCAGCAAGGCACGGACGGTCCGGCGCAGGTCATCTACAGCCGCAACTATCCCTCCCTGGAGCAGCTCGAGCGGGACTACACAGCGATGCTGACCCGCGAAGCCGCGCTGCTCTTCGTGTTCGCGGGCGGGATGCACTCCATGTACGGCTACAACTACGAGGGTCAGTTCGCGGACCTGCTGCCCTCGATCGCGCGGGACCGCCGCGTCGACGTGACCTTCTTTCCAAAGGCAGATCACGTCTACACCGCGCTCGTGGATCGGCGACTGCTCGTCGACCGCATCGTCGCGTGGTTCGGCGCTCGGTTCCCCTGAAGGCGGGCGTCCCCGCAGGTCAGGGCGGCCGAGGGCCGCGCGTCGCTCAGGGCTCGAGGACCGTCGTCAGCAGGAACGACCGCGGGTGACGCAGCGCGCGGTAGAGCTCGTGCCCCCGCGACGCCCAGCCGGGGCCGCGATCGTGAGCTGCGTGGGTCGCGTCGATGGCCAGGCCCTGCGCTCGACGGCTCTCGAGCCAGCTCAGCCAGCGCGCGGCCTCGTCGGGCGGCATGCGCCCGGCGAGCCGACGTAGGCTGATGACCAGCTTCAGGTAGGAGCGATGGCAGTACACATAGCCCCGGCCTTCCTGCCACTGTCGGGCGAGGCGGATCGCCTCGTCGAGGCCCGCCGTGTCCCCGCGAGCGGCCAGCCAGGCCATGTACCCGAGCGGGAGGGCGCGAGCGGTCTCGAACCCCATTTGTCCGTAGAAGCGCGGGTTGAAGTCCAGCAGGTGCAGGAGCCCGCCGCGGGGGACGAACTCCGCCTCGAAGACGCCGTAGTAGCCGACGCGCCGACAGAGCCGAACGAGGCTGGCGAGCGCCGCGTCGTCGACGGGCGCCTCCTCGAAACACATGCCGACGCCCAGCCGCCGTGGCCGCTGCAGGACCTTCATCGCGCCCCGCGCCACGACCTGATGCTCCTGCTCACCGATGAAGCCCGCGAGGGAGTAGATGCCGGCGGCCGCTTCGGGGCAGTAGGTCTGCAGCATGGGCCGCTCGATGCCGGGGACGGCGCGCGCGAACAGGGGGTGGTAGCGGTTGGCGGTGACGAACTCCGCGTAGGCCCGGGGCAAGGCGCGGGCCTCCGTGACGAGCACCCCCTTGTTGCGGCTCGTCAGGAGGATTTGCGTGCGGGGCTTCAACAGCAGGGGCACGCCGAGCTCCTTGCCGCTGCGCAAGGCGGCGTCGGCGGTCTCCGGGAAGACGGACGTGAGGGTGGGGATGCCGAGCTCACCGCACTGCTCGTGCAGCACCTTCTTGTCGAGCAGGCTGAGGATCGCGCGCTCCGGCGGTTGGTAGAGCTCGAAGTGGCGCCGCAGCTCGGCGGCGCGGGCGGCCATCAGCCAGGCGAGCTCGTCGCAGGTGGGGTAGAGCACGTGGCCCGAGTTCCTCACGCCGAACTCGATCAGCCAATCGAGGAACCGCTCTGCGTCCATGATGGGCGGCGCCGCCGCGCGCCGGGTGACGTAGCGCGACCACCGCGCCGGCGCAGACAGGCTCGTCTCCGCCATGGTCACGGGCACGCCGTGGTCCCCTAGACAGCGCACGGCGGCGAGCGTGCCGTTGTACTCGGGCATCGTCAGCAGGAATGGCGCGGTCGCCGGGCTACCGCTGGTCGTCGGGGCTACGGCGAGGCGCGGTGCCTCGATGGTGGCCACAGGCGACTTCACTTCCATCGTCGCAAGGATCCTTTCGCGAGCGTCTCTTCAGCAGGGATCATCGCACAGCACGAGGTCTTCGAAGCGCTCTGCGCGCCGGAGGAGGTGGACCGCGCCGTCGTCGACGAGCACGATGGCCGGCTGTGGGAAGGAGAACGACGTCGCGAAGGGAACGAAATAGGCGCCAGCGTCCATGATCGCCAAGGTGTCGCCTGGCGCGAGCTCCGGCAAGCTGCGCGCCCAATAGAGCACGTCTCCTGGGCTGCAGATCGGACCTGCCAGGCGGTAGCTCCTGCTGGCCGTGGCGTCCATCTTCGTGGCGGCGTAGATTTGGTGGAACTCGCTCTGGACGCTCTGGGCGAGGTTGATGCCTGCGTCGAGGATCGCGTAGGGAGCCGCGTTCGTGGCGTGCTTCAAGGAGTGCACGGTGGTGAGCAACATCTGTGTGTTGCCTGTGAGCGAGCGCCCGGGCTCCAGCACGATCCGGGGGACCGGGAGTCCGCGCCGGCGGCAGCCCGCGTGCACCAGCTGGCGTACCAGCCGCACATAGGCGCGGATCTCGAGCGTGCGCTCGGGGTCCGGAGCTGGGAGGTCGGCCAAGAACGTCATGTTCAGACGTTTGTCTCGGGCGCTCAGCGCCTGAACCGTGGGGATGGCCAGGCTCCCGCCCAAATCCAGGATGCCCAGCTCGAAGCCGTGGCGCTGGGCCGCCAGGTGCGCGAGATCGAGTGTCTCGTCCACCAGCTGCCGGACCTGCTGCGCGGTGCGCAGGGGGGCGCCAAAGTGAACGTGCAGCGCCCGCATGTCGAGGTGGGGGTGTCGGCAAGCCTCTCCGATGGTCGCGAGGGCCTCGCCGTTGCCGATGGGGGCGCCGAACTGGCCCCCCCAGGAGGCGCTCGTGCAGATCCTGACCCCGGTGACGGGGCGCCGTCCGAGCTCCGCGGCGATGGCTCCGATCCGCGCCAGCTCTTCCCGATGGTTCGCGTTGAGGAGGGCGATGCCACGGCCGATGGCCTCGCGCAGGGAGGCGTCGGACTTGACCGGTCCGTTGAAGATGATGCACGCTGGGTCGACCCCGAGGCGGAGGGCGAGCCACAGCTCGTACTCGGAGATGACCTCTGCGCCGATCCCCTCGGCGTCCAGCAGGCGCAGCACACCAGGGATGGGGTTGGTCTTGTAGGAGTAGTAGACCTCGCAGGGTGGTGCCCTCTCGCCGTCGAGGCCCTCCTCGTCGAGGCCCTCCTCGTCGAGGCCCTCCTTGTTGAGGAAGGCGCGCGCGTTACGGCGTAGGGCCGCGGCGTGCACGACGTGCAGCGGCGAGCCCCAACGGGCGGTGAGGTCCGCCAAGTCGAGGCCCTCCAAGGACAGGCGCCCGGACGCGTCGACGTCGAGCCCCCACAGCTGGGGAGGGAGGGCGCGGAGCTTGGCGTTACGTCGCTGGGCGAGCGACGACAGCGTGGTCTTCAGTGTCTGCTTGGAGCGGTGGACGAGGGGGCGGATCATCGGGGCGGGGGTCCGTCGAGTGGCAGGAGCTTCGAGGCGATCTGCAGGGCCCGGTACTCCAGGGCGCCGTGCTGCACTTTGTATTTGTCGTGCATGCGCTTGTACGACTCCACGATGGGGGCGCCGTCACCCTTCAAGTCGTGGATCATCGAGGGTCGGCCGGTGCGGTAGTGCAAGACCGGGTGATCGACGAAGACGTGACCGAACTGGCGGATGCCTCGGGTGAAGAACTCGACGTCTTCGTAGTAAGGGATCGCTGGATCGTAGCCGCCGATGCGGCGGGCGAGCTCGCGCCGCATCATGCACACGGAGTTGATGATGAGCGTGCCCCGGAAGAGGATGGTCCCGGCCGTGAGCCAGCTGGACCGCGATAAGCGTGAGGCCGCCCGGGCCGCCCAGTCGAACCAGACGCGATAGCTCTCGACGATCTGCGGATCCGGACCGAAGCTCTCGACGCGCCCAAATGCGACCCCCGCCCGAGGCGCCGCGTCGAGGGCGCCCGCGAGCGCTGCGAGAGCCCCGGGCAGGACGTGGTCGTCGTCGTCCAGGCAGTAGACGTAGCGGCCGCCGGCCAGCTCGATGCCTTCGTTGCGGACGTACGCCGGTCTGCCGCCCGAGGGGACCTCACGGGCGACGTAGCGCACCCGTGGGTCGTCGATCGCCGCGGCGACGCTCCGCGCCGAAGCTTCGGGGCTGTCATCGAGCACGAGCACCTCGACCTCCACGCCGCGTTGCGAGAGGGCGCTGTCCACGGCCTCGACGAGCTCCTGCTCCCTACGAAACGTAGGGATGATGACGCTCACGTCGATGTCGGCCATGGCAGCATTCCTCGGAGTGGGCGCCTCGCGCGGGTCAGCGGCGTCTCCATCGACGTCGGCGAGGACGCTCGTCGAGGCGGTCTGGTTGCTTCATCTCTAGCCAAAGGCCGCGCTCCGCGCCATGCGGGGCCAGTGAGACCCAGCGTACGGCCGCATGCACGGCGACCCAGCGTACGGCCGCATGCACGGTGACCCAGCGCGCGGATGACCAGCGCACGGCGCACGCCACGTCGACACGGCCGCATTCGCGGCGATGCGCGGATGACCTGCGCACGGCGCACGCGCGTCGACCCAGCACAGGACGTACGGTGACGCAGCGCGCGGTGACGCTCGACTGCACACCGAGGATGCATGGCGGGGTGTACACCGAAACTGCACGGCCCCGCGTCACCGATCTCGTCCGAGCCAATGGCCTACAAGGGGCCTTCCCGTCACCACGGAACGGCGGGACGACCGGGTCTGAAAAGTGCCGGGGAGGGGACGGGGTCGTGCGGAGTCCGGGGTCACAACTCCCCGTCGCCGTGCTATGCAGAACGTCAGGTGGAATACTAGAGTGTCAGTGCTCCCTTCTTCGAATCGCCCCCCGACCGACTCCGAGCGCGGAACCCAGCTCGTCGTCCGGGCCCCGGATGACCTCGCCTCGGCGCCGGTGTCCGCCGTCGTCGCACCGGAGGAGCAGGACGCCCCCTGGAAGCACCCGGAGTGGCAGCGGCTCTGGCTGGCGACCCAGCGAGCGGAGTGGCGATCCCTCGCCCTCGTCCCCGCGGGCGCGATGCCGCCGCGCTTCACCCTCGAGATCGCCCTCGCCCTCGCGTACACCGGTTCCCTGCACCTGGGTGAGCCGATCCGCATGGCGGATGCGACGAGCGTCCCGTTGACCCACCTCAAGCAGTTCGTGGCCGAGCTGGAGGCCTTGCGGCGCGCGGGTGACCGCTTGGTGGTCGCCCTGGGGCCGGTGCGGGACAGCGCCACGGCCGTGGCTATCGCCCAGTCGGCGGACCAGGCGTTGCTTTGTGTCCCCCTCGAGGTCTCGAAGGTGGCGGACGCGAAGCGGACCATCACCGAGGTGGGGGTGCGGCGGTTCATCGGGAGCGCGGTGTTTCGAGGTTGAGGCGGAGGCCGGGCGCGAGCCCGCGAGTGAGCAAGGTAAATGGGATGAAACCGAAGATTGGCTTCGTCATGGAGCAGTCCCTGGGGCACGTCGCCTACGGGATGAGTCTGAAACACGCCCTGGCG
This sequence comes from Pseudomonadota bacterium, assembly GCA_023460875.1. Classification (GTDB taxonomy): domain Bacteria; phylum Myxococcota_A; class Polyangia; order Polyangiales; family Polyangiaceae; genus NIC37A-2. The sequence continues at coordinate 6,444 of JAEWOQ010000043.1, read as the reverse complement.
GAGCGGACGGATTTCGAGGCTGTGTGGCTCGACGTGCCCTTCGAGCCCGGTGAGTTCGCGAAGATCCCGTTGGTGGGTCGGAACTGGACGGTGCGCGGGAGCTTTCGCGCGTGGCGAGCGCTCCGGGAGGCCTGCGCCGCGCACCGCTTCGACGCGCTGTTCGTGAACACCCAGACCATCGGGCTTTTCCTGGGCGGGGTCATGAAGGACGTCCCCACGCTGCTGTCGCTGGACGCCACCCCGAAGAACTACGACGAGCTGTCGCCCTGGTACGGGGATCGAGTCCATCCAGAGCCCATCGAGCAGGCCAAGCTCTGGGCGCACCGCTCCGTCATGCGGCAGGTGAGCTGGTTCACGACTTGGTCCGAGTGGGCGCGTCAGTCGTTGATACGCGACTACGGTGTGGACGGGGAGCGCGTCACGATCCTCCCCCCCGGGACCACCCTCTCGAACTATCCGCCAGCGGGCTCGAAGCAGTTCCATCGGGACGGGCCCTTGCGCCTGCTGTTCGTGGGAGGCGACTTCAAGCGCAAGGGCGGGGATCTTCTCCTGGACATGTTCCGGAACCACCTGCGCGGTGTGGTGGAGCTCCACCTCGTCACCGGGGCGGACGTCCCGCTGGAGGAGGGCATCCACGTCTATCGAGGCCTCAAGCCTCACAGCGAGGAGCTCCTCCGCCTCTATCGGGAGGCAGACGTGTTCGTCCTGCCTACGCGCGGCGACTGCCTGGCGGTCGTGCTCGGGGAGGCCATGGCCTCGGAGCTGCCGATCATCACGACACGGGTCGGAGCCCACGCGGAGGCGGTCGAGGACGGCGCCAGCGGGTTCTTGTTGGAGAAGGACGACGCCGCGGGGCTGCGGGATCGGATCGAGCGCCTCGCTCGGGATCCGGAGCTCCTGCGACGTATGTCGAGGCGCTCCCGGCAGATCGGCGAGGAGCGCTTCGACATGGCCAAGAACGCCCATCGCATCGGGGACCTCCTCGTGCAGCTCGCGCGGCGCGCTCCCGAGGTCGCCGCTGCTTCGCGCCGCGTGTCGGCCGCGCTCTGAGCGGGAGCTGGTGCGGTTGGAGCGATGAGGCTGCGGCGGCTGGCTCGACGTGCTGGCCAAGCCTTGGTGGTGGCGTACCCCGTCGCCCTGGGCGTGGTCGCGGTGCTGCTCCATTTCGTTGGGGAAGCTCACTGGGCGACGACCGTGGGCTTGTACCTGCCCAACGTGTTCTACCTGGCGCCCCTGGTCCCCATCGCGCTCCTCGCGCTGTGGGTGGGGCCCCGCGCCTTGCTGGTCGCGCCAGCGGTCGCGGCGCTGATCGCGCTGTTCCCGCTCATGGGGTTGGCCTGGTCGCTGCCGCGCGTCTGGGCGGACGACGGGCCCCGGCTGCGCTTGCTCAGCTACAACGTCGACTCGCTCCACGGGGGCACCGAGGCGGTCGCTGCGGGGATCTGGGACGCGGATCCGGACGTGCTGCTGCTCCAGGAGTCCGCCTTCGGGCGTGAGGAGCTCGTGGAGCAGCTCGCGCGGAGGTATCCGGTCGTCGAGCTCTCGGGCCAGTTCGTGCTCGCGAGTCGTCATCCGGTGGTCGAGGTCACGGAGCCCGAGCGGCTCCCCTACGGGGACGCCCTGCGCTCGCCGCGGTTCATGCGGTATCTGCTCGACACACCGCTGGGCGCGCTGGCGCTCTACAGCGTGCACCCCCTGTCACCACGCGAGAGCCTCGGGGCCGTGCGCGGGGAGGGTCTGCGCCGGGAGCTGGGCACCGGCAGGATCTTCCGGGGAGAGTCGCGGGAGATCGTCGACGCGAACACCGGGTTGCGCGTGCTCCAGATCGAAGCCATCGCGCGCATGGTCCGCGCGGAGACCGTCCCCGTGATCGTGGCGGGAGATATGAACCTGCCCGGACCCAGTCCCGTCCTCCGGCGCGCCTTCGGCCACCTGCGGGACGGCTTCAACTCCGTCGGCAACGGCTTCGGTTACACCTTCCCGACGAAATGGCCGTTCCTGCGCTTGGATCGGATCTACGCCACGCCAGAGCTGGATTTCGTGAGCTTCGCAGTCGGCTGCGGGCGCGCCTCCGATCATCACTGCGTGATGGCGGATCTCACCGGCAGCAACTGAACGGACGGGGCGCGGCGCCCCAAGAACGGCTTCTCGAAGAGGAGGAAGAAGCCGAAGGCGCCCGCGATCACCAGGCCGAGCCCACCGCTCATCAAAAAGAGGAAGGTGTACTCGTAGCCCACGCCCAAGGGCTGGAGCATGTACTGCCAGATGATCTGCAGCAGCGGCGCGTGCACGAGGTAGAAGCTGTAGGAGAACGTCCCCAGCACCACCAGCGGGCGCCACTCGAGCAGCCTCCGGGACGGAGAGGTCTCCTTGAGGCTCGTGGCGATGAGCAGGGCGCAAGCGAACAGGCCCACGCCGAGATCAAAGGGCGCGAAGTTGTCGTGGACCGTGCCCCACCCGAAGTAGGCGATCGCCAGCACGACCCCCGCGAGGAGGCCGCCCGACGCGCGGGACCAAACGGGCAGCGCGCGGAGCTTCGTGAAGACCGGCTTCTGGCTCCGCACGATGTAGGCGGCGACCACGCCCATCGCGAAGAGCCCGACGTAGTGGGGAGACGCGCGCTCCAGCCGTGTGCCCTTGCTCGCCAGGGAGATGGCGAAGGTGAGCGCTACGGTCCACACCGTGATCCGCAGGAGGCCCCACTTGCGGGTAGCGATCAGCAGGAGCGGGAAGAGGAAGTAGATATGCCACTCGACCGCGATGGACCAAAACACGTAGTTGATGCGTCCCGTGCGGAAGAGATCCTGCACCATCAGCACGTGGGCCACGATGGCCTGCCAGTCCACCACGATGGGTACGTCCCAGAGGGATCCCGTCGGTTCGCCGATGATCGTCCAGATTAGCGCGAGGCTGAGGAAGAGCGCCGCGTAGTACGGCGGGAGGATGCGCCGGGCCCGCCGCTTGAAGAAGTTCTTCGTGCCGCCCCGGAGCTGGTCGTTCCCGTCGATGGCGGGCAAGGCCAAGCAGAACCCGGAGATGACGATGAACACGCTCACGGCGAAGTGCCCGGCGACGAGGCTATAAGTGAAGAGCGACAGCGGCCCCTCAGGGAACTGATCGAGGCCTGGGTTCCAGCTCTGCGCGTAGGCGTGGTTCACGTAGACGACCAGCGCGGCCAAGGCGCGCAGCCCCTCCACGTGCGTGAGGTGCAGGCGCGGCAAGGGCACCGTGCGCTCAGACGTGACCGTGACGGGATCGGGAGAGCTCACCATTCGCTGCAGCTCCGCTTGGGGCTAGGAGTGCGCCAGGATCGTCCTGGGGCGGGGGTCCTTGACACGGCCATGCCGAATGGTACCGCTGCTCGGGCGTGACTGCACCGAGGCTCAGCGTCATCGTCCCCACGTACAATCGCCGCCAGCGGCTCGGGCGTGTGCTGCAGGCCCTCGGCTCTCAGGCTGTTTCCCCAGAGATATTCGAGGTGGTCGTCGTCGACGACGGCTCGACGGACGGGACGCGAACCTGGCTCGCGGAGCAGCGGTTCGCCTTCGAGCTCCGGGCGCTGAGTCAGGCCAACGCAGGGCCCGCTGTCGCGCGCAACACGGGCATCCGCGCCGCGGGCGGGGAGCTCTTGGTGTTCCTCGACGACGACGTCGTCCCCACGCGCGACTGGCTCGGAGAGCACGTGCGCACCCACGACGCGTCCCCGGGGGATATCGTGGTGTTGGGCCCCCTGTCCTCCCTGCCGCGCTACGATCAACCGTGGATCGCCTGGGAACAGGTCCAGGTGGAGAAGCAGTACGCGGCCATGGGGCGGGGAGACTGGGAGCCGACGTACCGGCAGTTCTGGACGGGCAACGCCTCCGTCTCCCGGGCGCGGGTCTTGGAGGCGGGGCTGTTCGACGCGGAGTGTCTGCGGGGCGAGGACGTCGAGCTGGGCTGGCGCCTGGCTCAGAACGGGGTCGGGTTCCGCTTCAACCCGCGCGCTCAGGGGTTCCACCACGCCGAGCGATCTCTCGAGTCGTTTTGCCGAGCTCACGAGAGCTATGGGCGGCTGGAGGTGGAGCTCTTTGGGCGTACGTCTCGGGACGAAGCTTGGACCACCTTGGCCGGGAACCTCGGCCGCCTCCACCCGGCGCAGCGGCTCCTGTTGCTCCAGGCCGTGGCGCGCCCCTGGATGGGAGCGGAGCTGGAGCGCGCCCTGCGCGCCACCTTGAGCTCGCCGCTGGCGACCGACTGGACGCTGCTGACGAACCCCGCTTGCAGCCTGCTCGCCAACCTCCTGTACTGGCGGTCCGCGGCCGCCGCTCTCGGTCCCGAGGAGTTCCGGGAGGTGACGCGGCGCGCCCAAACGGGGAAGGTGGGACCGACGATGAGCGGGGCAAGGAGCCGGGCTGTGGACGGGGCTGTCGACGGGGTTGTCGAGGGAGAGCGGTCGTGAGTCGTTGGAGCGCCCTGCGCCTCTCCGGGGACGCCCGCGCCGCTCTGGCCGCTCGTCTCCACCTGCATCGCGCCGAGCGCATGGGGCCGCGGGTGCGCCTGTGGGGTCGCCCGGCGATCTCCATCTACGGCAAGCTCGTGCTGGGTGATCGGGTGCGCCTCGTGTCGCGCCCGATCCCCTTGGAGATCGCGGTGGGGAGCGAGGGCACCCTCGAGATCGGCGACAACGTCTTCATCAACTACGGCGGCTCGATCGCCGCGACGGGGCACGTGCGCATCGGCTCGAAGTGCACGATCGGCCCTCACGTGCTGCTCATCGACAACGAGTTCCACCGCCTGGAGCCGGATCGCCGCGACGAGATGCCGGAGGCGAAGCCCATCGTGCTCGAGGACAACGTGTGGCTCGGCGCTCGCGTCATCGTCTTGCCGGGGGTCACCATCGGCAAGGACAGCGTGATCGGCGCAGGCAGCGTGGTGACCCGCGACGTGCCCGCGGGGGTGATCGCGGCGGGCGTCCCGGCGAAGGTCATTCGGCAGCTGCGCGCCGCGCCGTGAACAGGCGCCGTGAACAGGCGCCGTGGTCACGCCCGCTGATCGGGTGCGCTGATCACGGCTCGAACAGGAACGGGTTGGCGCGGTACTTCTCGACGGCGCGCTTGAACTGCCCGCCGTCGCTCGTGATGTACGTCTGGTTCGCGGCGCCCACGCCGAACACCGCGCCGACGCCGCCTGCGGAGACGAACTCGTCCACGTGAGCGAATAGGTACCTCACGCGGTTGTCCCGGTACTGCCCCGGCTTGCCTCCGGGGACGTCGCTGGGCACGCCCAGGGGCATCTGCCACCAGAGGAGCGGCCGCTCGACGCGCTCCGCGAGGGCGCGGGCCCATTCGAGGTGTTCGTGGAAGTTGGGGCTGCGCTGGTTCGTCTCGTCCCAGTACCAGGGGCCGTCCTGCCGCTGACAGTTCGGGTCCTTGCGCGCCTCGAAGCAGCCGGCGTCTCGATCGAGGGTCTCGACGCCGACGAAGTCCGCCTCACGGGCGCCGAGGTCCACCAGGTAGTCCGCGACCATCTTCGGCTCCCGGTGCGCCCAGCTCGACGCGTGGAACCCGATCAACGTCTTCGGCGCGTTCTGTCGCGCCAGCCGCACCAGGCAACGGCCCAGCCCCGCGACGTTGTTCCCGAGCCCTGCGCACTCGGGCGCGTGCGGCTCGACCTGCGCCTTCTGCTCGCGGGGGTCCGGCTCCTTCTGCTGCATGAACCCCCAAAAATCCGGCTCGAAGTGGACGACCGCTGGGTCGCCGAAGGCCCCGAGGCGCTGGAAGAGCAAGCGCGCCCCTTCGAGGTACGCCTTCATGTAGGCATCGTCCTGGAGCACCTCGCTCTGCCCCTCACCGGCGTCCGCCATGGAGTAGAGCGTGAACATCGGCACGACGCCGTGCTTGCGGGCGGTCTCGGCCATGATGTCCACGAAGGTGCCCCCCGGGTTCCAGTCGGGCCAGCCTCCCTTCCCGCCGAGCCCGACCAGATAGGCGTAGTGGAGGTCCATGGGCGGTCCCAGGACGTAGGCGCCGTCCTGATCGTGGTCCTCGTTCAGGTCGTTGCCCATGCCGATCAGGAAGTGCTTCTTGCCGAGCTTGGCGGCGAACCCCGCCGCGCGCTGCGTGAGGGAAGGCGAAGGGGTCACCTTGGACGAGGCGCGGACCGCGGACGAGCCTCGGCGCGCGGGGGTGGACGAGCCCTGCGCCGGCTCTCGCTCGGCGGGTTGTGAGCAGCGCGAGCAGCCCGTGCTCGCCGTCAGGAGGCCGAGCCAGAGTGTGAGCACGGCACGGCTCGCGCGCCAGGGTCGTCGCGTCATGCGCCAGGTGTACGCACGACGTCAGAGGGAGGCAAACGTCCCAGCAGCCGTCACTGCGCGGGGACGGCTCGCCCCTCCCGCGTCGGGGGGGGGGGGGGGGGGGGGGGGGGGGGGGGGCGCGGCGGGGGGGGGGGGGGGGGGGGGCGGGGGGG
>JAEWOQ010000042.1 GCA_023460875.1 Pseudomonadota bacterium | reverse complement strand
CGGAGGCGGGCGCCCCCGACATTGGCTCTTGGAGGGCACGCCGTCCCCGCTCCACGCGGGCACGGCGTGTCTCCGTCGGCGGGGCGCTCTTCGGCGGCCTGTTACCGCACGATGATCGCGTCACACGGGAAGCCAGCAAAGAATTTACTCACTTCAGGCCGCTGCCAGACCTCGCAGGCCTCCCCGAGCAATTCCAGCGTCGTCGGGTCGTTCATGCGCCATTGATCCTGCGGGATAATCTCATCGTCGACGTAGATGTCACCGGAAGACTCGGAGCCAGCCTTCACCTCGACGTTGCTGTCCGCCAGGTTGAAGACGCAGGACTTCAAGCCCTCGACCTTGTCCTTGATCCCCGCGGCGATTGCGCTGACGTCGTCGTTCAAGAAGGCCATCGCCGAGCTCCCTTCGGCGGAGTAGTGCCCCGCGGGCAAGAACTCGTCGTTGCCGTTCGCGGTCTTCATCGCTGCCCAGTAGTCGTGGCTCCTGCACTCGCTGTCCAGCTTGCCGTTGTACACGCCCACGTCGAGTCCATCGGGCCAGTTCGGCTGGTGCCCGAGCCCAGCCTGGGCGTAGTAGTGGAACCAATCCGGCTGTTGCAGTCCGTCGTGCTCGATGGCGAACACGAGCGTGTTCACCCCCTTGGAGTGGGCGATCTGCAAGGACGCGATGGTGGCGTCCGCGCCACACTGGGGTGACGGATCGTCGCAGAAGTCGGGATCCGCGTCGCCGGTCACGAGCAAGATGAACCTCTCACCGGGGGCCTCGGTGTCCGCGAGCAGCAAATCCGTCGCCTGCTGGATGGCGAACGCGGTCGGCGTCTCGAGCTTCCCCTGGGGCGGAACCGAACCCAACCCGGTGTAGGCCGCGGCGATCGCGTCGTAGTTGTTCAGCGCGGGCTGCGTCGCGGGCGCCTCCAGGCCCGTGCACGTCTCGGCAGTCCCCGTGTACGTCCCGAAGCCGAAGCGGACGTCCCCCTGGAGCTCCGCGACCACGGGGAGCACGCCATCACGCAGCAGGTCCCAGAGCATCAAGCCGTAGATCGAGCCAGAACGATCGACGAGCACGAACACGGTGGGCGTCTGAGGTTTGAACTCGACGTCCGCCTCCTGGCAGTATTCCTTACCGTCGGGCCCCCCCGAGGGATCTGGGTCCTCACCTGGCAGGCCCGGGAGCAGGCCGCCGCCGCTGCCCGTCTCGCCCCCGCTGCCGGTCCCGCTCTGGCCGTCACCGCGGACGCCCTCGCGCCCCTCGGGCGAGCCACATGCGACACCAGAAGCGGCAGCTGCGACGAGCAGCGCGGCGACGCTGACCCGACCGACACTCAAGAAAGCGGTTCCCACCGATGAAAAGGCCATGGTCCGAGGGTACTGGGTGCCCGCGAAGCGAGCTAGCCACAGGAGGACGCGGCCCCGGAATTTGTGGTCATTTGGCCCACAAGATTCTGAACTTCGTGAAAAATTCCAACGAGAGCCGCGCTTTCCGCAGGTTGGTCGTCCGCGGTGAGGGCTCCCGCGCGGGCGCGGGTGCCGGGTGCAGGCGACGCAGGGCGAACGTTCCCGGAGCGGGGCGACACGGCCCAGCGCCGGCGCTAAAGACGGAAGGTACCTCGGCGACAGGCGTAGGAGCTCGAGTCTCCGGGCGCCGCGCCCGCTGACTTTCTTCCACGATGCGAGCCTCGCTTCTCCCCCTCACCCTCCCACATCTGCTTGCCCTCGGATTGTTCGCGGGGTGCGACGGCGCTGACGACACCCTCCCGGACGTGAGGCTCGTCGCGCCCGCCACTGGGGGCGCGGGAGGCACCAGCAAGGCGCGCATCGGCGAGCGTTGCGCCAGCGACGACGAGTGCGCCAGCGGTAGCTGCCTGCGCGCCGACGACCCCGACGCGCTACTCACGGTCGGAACTGCGCCCGGGGGCCTGTGCACCGCGGGGTGCACGTCGAGCACGGAATGTCAGGGCCTGGACGCGGGCGCCGTGTGCGTGACCTTCAGCGCCGACCGCAGCTACTGCGTCCAGAGCTGCTCCTTCGGGACGGCGCCCCTCAACGCGGACAAGTGCGCCTCTCGCGCAGAGCTCTCGTGCCAGCCCCTCCTGCTCGAGGGCGGGCCGAGCTGCGACGAGCAGGCCTGTCCGGAGCCGTTCGTCTGCCTCGACGGCACCTGCTCGATCCTCCCCGCCTGCTTGCCCCGTTGCAACAGCGACTCCGACTGCCCCGCCGATCGCTACTGCGATCCCCGCTACGGAGAGTGCGTCGCGGATCGCCCCGACGGGAAGCTACCCGGAGAGACCTGCGATCCGAACGCCACAGAGGACGAGTGTCGCGGCAACTGCGTGGACTTCGGCGGCGGGCTCACGGAGTGCGACGAGAACTGCACGGTCGGCGCCCCCGGTGGCTGCGGCTATGCGGACGCCGCGACGGCTCCGGTCCTGTGCGCGTTCTTCGCCTACGACTTCGGCGTCGACCAGGGGATCTCCGACGAAGGTTCCTGCGCCGCCCTCTGCCTGTGCAACGACGAGTGCCCCGGTGAGCAGCGGTGTTTGCCCGGTGAGTCCGGTGGCCCCGGGCTGTGTGTCGGCGGGCTGGCAGAGGAAGACTCGCTCCAGGAGT
>JAEWOQ010000041.1 GCA_023460875.1 Pseudomonadota bacterium | reverse complement strand
GAGACCGATCGGTCTCTTTTCGGACGCCAGGAGGCAGAGTCACCCCGACGTGGAGGGCACGGCGTCGCTCGACCGCTGCGTCAGCCTCACGACCTCGCGTTCGGGGAGCTGCTCCCGGAGCACGGCTCGCGGTGACGTGATGAGACCGGTCGGTCTCTTCTGTGGGGCGGCTGTTGACGTTGGCCATGAGCCTGGGCCTCGAGTCGCAGGGCGCTCCGCCCTCGGTGATGATGAGCTGATCGCAGAGGACCTCGAAGCCGCGCGGATGCAGGCGTCGAATCGATGGATCGTGCGTGAGCACGCGAGCGCGGCGGACGGTGCGAGCACCGACAGTTGAGCGCGCGCTCACTCTCGGCGAGCGCCAGGTACGATCCGTGCTGGACGATGGAAACGCTGGCGGCCATCATCGGGCGCCGGGCACGGCGGTTGGTGGGCTGTGCCGAAAGGGAGGACATGCAAGTGACCAAGAGCCGATTCATTCCACGCCGTGCGAACGGCATCATCCTTCTCATTGGCGCGGTGGCGACGGCGGGCGCTCTCGGTGCCTGTCAAGCGGCTCCGGACGACGGCTCCGAGGAGCACGGAGCTTACGGCCGTATCGAACTCGCTCTCCTCGGGACCGCTCCGTCGGGGACCGTGTATCGGCTGGTGACCAAGTTCGCTATCCAGGGGCCCCTCTCCGCGACCCTGGACGGCTCCGGCGACACGGCGTCCGTCTCCATGGAGGTGCCCGTGGGCCAGTACGAGGTGAGCTTGGTCGACGGATGGATGCTCGAGCGCGGCTCGCCAGGAGGCGATTTCGAGGAGGTCGAAGCGCAGCTTTTGTCCGCAAACCCCCGCATCGTCCAGGTGGAGGGGCAGAGCACCTCCCAGGTTCGCTTCGAGTTCCTCGTGCAAGACGTCCCGGTCTCCTTCGGCGTCGGGACGCTCGACATCGCCTTTGACGTGCACGAGAGCCCCAGCTCCTTTGTGGTGGGGGAGGGGGGCTATGTGTTCAGCGGCTCCTGGCGTGGCTACGCCTTCACGGACAGCGACGAGGCGACGAGCACCCCCGCCGATTTCGACGACCACCCCGCGGGAGCGCCGCTGTGCATCGCAGGCAGCGTCACCTACGGGAGCGACTTCAGCGGCTTCGCCCTCCTGGGGTTCGCGCTCGATCAGCAGCGCGCGCCGGACACCGAGCCCGGGGCCGTGCTGCCGACGGGCAGCGGGATCGCCTACGACATCACGGCGAACGTGACCTCCCCCCTCCACCTCCTCATCCTTGGGCCCAATGGGACGACGGACCCCGACGACCGCTGGTGTGCCACCATCACGGCGGGGAGCGGCGTCGTTCCGTGGAGCTCGTTCAATACGACGTGCTGGGATCCGGCGGAGGGTGCCTGGTACTCGGGAGAACCCCTCGTGGAGGCCACCGTCCTGGTGCCGGCGGGAATCACCGCGGTGCCGTTCGATTTCTGCCTGAACTCCCTGGGCCCGGCGGACTGACGGGCATGGGCGGCGCGGCGCCGCTCGGGCGCCGTGCCGAGCTCTTACGCCGACCGAGGAGGCGCGGCGGCGCTCGACCGCTGCGCCAACCTCACGATCTCGTCTTCGGGGAGCTGCTCCGTCCTCATGAGCGAGGGGGTCGCCTTGAGCTCGACGGCGTCTCCGTCCTGGAGCTTGAAGAACTCGCCCACCTTGGCGTTCGCCAGCTTGGAGGAGACGTTGACGCGGCTCTCGCTGAGGAGGGGCTTCATCTTCTCGACCGCCGTCTTCTCGGCGACGCGCCCGACGAACCAGGTGCGGATGTTGTCGCGGCAGCGATAGTCGAGGTCGCCGGGGCTCTGGGTGGCGAGGAAGACGCCGAGCCCGGCGGAGCGCGCGCGCTTGAGCAGATCCAGCATCGGCTCCTTGGTGGCGGGCTTCGTCTGGGCGGGGAGGTAGATGTCCGCCTCGTCCAGGAACAGGGCGGCCTGGAGGCTGCTCGCGGGGGAGCGGCTGGCCCAGCGGGAGAGATCACCGAGCAGGCGCGCGATCCAGAAGTCGATGGCGGCGTTGTCGCCGAGGAACTTGGTGCTGATGATCGACAAACGGGTGCGCGGCCGGCGGTGTTCACCGGTGCCGAAGAGGAGCTCTGGCGACAAGCGCTCGCCGTCCTCGCGCAGCAGGTGCTCGTAGCGCAGGCGCAGGGTCTCGAGGTTCTCGACCAGGGCGCGGAAGTGCTTCGTGTCCAGCCTGCCGACGAGGGAGAGCAGCTCGGGATCCTCTTCGTCGAGGACCTTGACGAGCTCGCCGATGCCGACCTTGTCCGTCGTCGCGGTGCCGACGAGCTCGATGGCCTTGCCGAGGATGCCGAGCCGCGTGTCGTCGGTGCGGGACTTGCGGTACCCCATCATGGCGCCGAGGGCGGACGCCGCGTGGCGGGCGACCATGCCGCGCTCGTGGGCCGGCAGATCGCCGAGCCCGGAGGGGACCACGGGCAGCATCAGATCCCGGCCGCGCGGCTCTCCAGGGGTGAAGATGCACACCTCCGCGCGCTCACGGAGCGCGCGCTTGCGCTCCGCGACCTCCGGATCCGGAGCGGGTGCCTCCCAGAACTCCGGGCGCGCGTAGGTGCACAGGTCGCCCTTGCGATCGATCATCACGACGGGCGTACCTCGGAGCAGCAGGTGCTCGAGGATCGAGAGCGCGATGGTCGTCTTGCCGCTGCCGCTCGAGCCGAGGAACGCGGCGTGGGTGATGAACGCGTTCGGCGAGGCGGACACGGTGCGCGGAGAGAGGCCGCGGGTCTGTCCGACGCTGAACTCCGCCGTCAGCGGGCGGGACGCCGTCGGCGTGGACGCGGGCTCCGCGCGCTCAGGCGCCGCGCGCGTGGGCGCGCTCTTTGCGGAGACGGCCGCTGGGGCGCCCCCCGGGACGGCGTCGCCGCCAGCTCTGTCGAGGGC
>JAEWOQ010000040.1 GCA_023460875.1 Pseudomonadota bacterium | reverse complement strand
TCTCGTACGGTGGCTCCAGCGTGGTGACCATGCTCGTGTCCCTCGGCATGCTCATGAGCGTGTCGATGCGGCGTTGACCCGCGCTCTCTAGCCGTGGACGTCGTGATCGTGGGCGCCTCCGCGCGGCCGTGGGCGCGCCCCATGGGCCGTAGACGTCGCGCGGCGGCGCCGCGCGGTCGTGGTCGAACGAGCCGCGCGGCTGGAGCTTTCGCGAGATCGCCCGAGCTCAATCGGTGGTGAACAGGTCGTCCAGATCCGCGCGGGTGAGGTTCTTGGCGCCGCCGGCGTCTTCTTCCAACACAGAGGCGACCAGATCCTTCTTCTTCTGCTTGAGCTGCAGGATCTTCTCCTCGATGGTGCCCGCGGCGATCAGCCGATACACGCTGACGACCTTCTTCTGGCCGATGCGGTGGGCACGGTCAGTGGCCTGGTCTTCCACCGCCGGGTTCCACCAGGGATCGAAGTGGATCACGGTGTCGGCGGCGGTGAGGTTGAGCCCACTGCCGCCCGCCTTCAGGCTGATGAGGAACACGGGGATCGTCGGATCCAGCTGGAACCGATCGATGCGGTCTGCGCGATCGATGGTGCTGCCGTCGAGGTACTCGTAGCGGATCTTGTCCTCGTCGAGCGCGTTCGCCATGAGCTTCAGCATGGACACGAACTGACTGAAAATGAGCACCTTGTGCCCGCCGCTCTCGACCTCGTCGACGAGCTCGCGGAGCGCGGTGAGCTTGCCGCTGTCCTCGTGCCCCAGCTCCTTCGGCAAGCCCAGGAGGCGAGCGTCACAGGCAGCCTGACGGAGCTTCGTGAGCCCAGCGAGGATGTGCAGCTGGCTCTTGGCGACTCCGACCCGCTCGACCTCGCCCATGACCTGGGCGCGCACCTCCCGCAGGACCTGGAGGTAGATGGCCTTCTGCTCCGGTGGCAGATCGACGATCTTGTCGAACTCGAGCTTGGAGGGCAGGTCTTTGGCGACCTCCGTCTTCGTGCGCCGCAGGATGAACGGGTGGATCACGGAGCGCAGGCGCGCCGCGGTCTTCGAGTCCCCCTGATCGATGGGCCGCGCATAGCGCTCTTCGAATTTTTGTAGCGGGCCGAGCAGGCCCGGGCTGACGAAATCGAAGATCGACCAAATCTCGCTGAGGCGGTTCTCCACGGGGGTGCCCGTCAACGCCAGCCGGTGCGGGGCGCCGAGCTCCTTGGCTGCGTTCGCCGTGGCGCTGGTCGGGTTCTTGATGGCCTGAGCCTCGTCCAGGATGACGTAGTCGAGGCGCAGCTTCTTGAGGATCTCGATGTCACGTCGCAGGAGCGCGTAGCTGGTGATGATGACGTTGACCTCGCTGAGCTCGTCCTGCTGGTCCTTGCGCTGCGCGCCGTGCCAGAGGGCCACCGTGATGGTGGGGGCGAAGCGACCGATCTCCCGGTGCCAGTTCGTCACGACGGAGGTCGGCGCGACGATGAGCGCTCGCAGCGGCTCCTCCTTCTTCTCGTTCTTCAGGGAGAGCAGCAGGGCGATCGTCTGGATCGTCTTGCCCAAGCCCATGTCGTCAGCGAGGACGCCGCCGGAGCCGATGTCGTGGATGAAGCGCAGCCAGGACAACCCCTGCTCCTGATAGGGGCGGAGGGTCGCCTTGAGGCCCCGCGGCTTCTTCACCTTCTTGATCTCGTCGATGGTGGAGAGCTTCTGGAAGAGGGCCTTGGCGCTCGCGGCCACGGTGCCGGAGTCGGTCTGCTGGAGGAGCTCCTGGACCCGCCCTGCCTGACTCAGAGGGAGCTTGCCGGTCTTCCCGGCGGCCGTCATCAGCTCCACCTCGCGGTCGATGAGGCTCTGCACACGATCCGCGTCGATCAGGGCGAACGTGTTGTCGTCGAGGCGAACGTACTTGCGCCCCTCCCGTAGACAGCGCTCCAGCTCCGTCCGACTCACGCCAACGCCCTCCGCCTCCCAGCTCACCTTCACGTTGAGCCAATCGACGCCGCTCGACACGCGCGCTTTGGCCGCGAGGGGCGCGTTGCGGACCTTGGTCCCGACGAGCTCTTGAGGCACGTACAGATCCCAGCTGTGCGGCAGGGCCGTGACCCCCTCGGACCAGAACCGGATCGCCTGCTCACCGTGGGCGACGAACCGCTCGCCGCTCTCCTCGGAGCTCAAGCCGAGGTCGAGCAGCCGCTGGACGGCCTCCTGCTGGGCGGGGATGTCCGTTCTGATGCACTTCGCCCGCTTCTGGCCCTCTTCGGGGGGGATGATGAGGACCGGTGGGGAGATCCCGTCGGCGCGGACCTCGACATCCATGTCACCGTAGCGGGCTCGGAGCGAGGCCTCGGCCTCCGTCAGGCTGCCGCTCGCGGTGAGGCTGAAGGTCGGGGGGAGGTCGATGACGTCCGCGACCTGGGATAGATCGGGGAGCGGCGCGCCCACCTCCGTAGCGACCCTGGGCAGCGCCCATGTGATCACGTTGATCAGCTCCGACGCGGGCTCGGCGATCGTCGGGTTCTTGAGGAGCCGGCGCAGCGCGGCCGGAGAGACGCGAGAATCGACGGGGCGGGTGACGCCCTCCGTGGTGTCGATGTACCAACCGGGCCAGCCTTCGAACCAGCCACCGCTGCTGAGGGGGAAGGTACGGCCATCGCTCGCGCGCTCGAACGCTACCTTGGCGACGATGGTCTCCGAGCCGACCATCTCCATATCGAAGCGTGGGCGCAGGGGCTCGTCCGCGAAGCGGAGCTGCATCAACGCGGGCTCCAAGAGCACGCGGCGGTCCTTGAGGAGGGGGAGGAACTCCGCCACGTCCTCGCCGCGAATGTCGACCGCCGGGTGCCGCGGGTTGCCCGACTCGAAGCGGGCCAGGACGCGCAGGGCGCTCCGATCCGGCGTCGGCGACATCGCTTGCCAGCTCAGGGCCACGCTCGGCAGGAGAGGAACGCGGGCGTCCATGTCGAGCACCGTGACCGTGAGGCCGCCCTGTCGCACGTGGACGCGGAACTCGAGGTGGAGTTGACGGGTGGAGCCCTCGGGGGCCATCCACGCCCCGATCCCGGTGGGGCGGGCCGTCGCGTCCACACTCGGCGGGGGACGGTGCCCTGGGGGCACGACGAGCTGCTGCGTCTGTGCGCGCCTGCGGCGGTCACGCCGGCGGCTTGCCTTGGACGTCTCCTGCTGGCTTTGTTGCTGCTGCGGGACCGCGTGGTGTGGGGTCGACTGAGTCGCTGGCGTCCCTGAGGGGCGCGGCAGCTTCGCGCGGGCCTTGTTACGCACCGTGATGAGCAGCGCCGCGACGTGTTTGCAGTGCTGCCCGGTCTTCTTGAACGCGGGACAGTTGCAGCTCGAGGTGATGCCTTCACCTCCGAGGCGAATGGAGACGTCGTAGGGCTCGGCGTCCGACCCTTTGACGGTGCAGGTGGCCAGGGCCTCGTCGATGGCGACGTTCTCGACGACCTTGCGCTTCTCGTAGTCGAGCCCGCGTAGGAATGTGCGGGCACCGAGGAGGCGGCGCAGGCCGCGGTCGGAGAGAGTAGACAGCGCGTCAGCGAGTGAAGACAAAGTATCGGTCCTCTTATTGGAGCTCGTGCGGCCCGGTGTGCGGGCTCAGATCAAGAAGATGGCGATGGCCAGGCTGGTCATGACGGCGGCCTTCGCCAGAACCTGGGCCATGGGGCCGCAGGTCCGCAGGAGGATGGAGGCGCCCGCGACGGTCAGCTGAGAACGACCCTCACCGCCGAGGGGCGTCGTTCCGAGGCGCTCGGCGGGCGTCAGGGTGCTCGCCGCGGCCTCCGCTGCCCACGCCGCCACCAAGCCAGCGCACGCAGCGACCACCGCGAAGGCGGCGAGGCCGGCCAGCGCCGAGGCAGCGTCGAAAGCGGTCCTGAGGGCGACGGCCACCAGCAGCGGCGCGCCTAGAACGAAGGTCAACGGGACGAGGAGGTTCTTGCGTGGCTCGATGCTCAGCACATCGATGCACGCTCGATAGCTCGGCGCAAAATCCGGAGGCAGCAGCAGGCGACCGTCCTCGTTCGTGTAAGGGGTGAGTTGGCGCTCCACCTCCGCGGCGGTGCGATCGGCTCCTCTGGAGGAGCTCCACACGCCGTTGCCGAGGAAGGCGAGCACGAGCGCTGCACCCAGGGGCGCGCACGCTCCCCAGAGTCCCACGTAGGCGCCGACCGACTCCGTCGTCGTCTCGAGAGCCGCCGGCATGACGGCGCCGGCCAGCACCGCGGCGCCGAGCAGCGCGGCGCCGGCTCCGGAGACGGAGATGGCGAGCTGCGCTCCCGTGGCGAAGCCGTCGTGAGTCCCGGCGAGGCGCTGGGCCCGCTGCAGGCTCGGCGCCTGTCCGTTGCTCAAGGCGAGCATCTCGTGGGCCGTGCGCGTCGCGACGGCACCGAGCTGGAGTCCCAGGAGGTGAGGGGCCAAGGCGAGGGCGGAGCCTACGGCCAAGGCCGCTGCCCACAGGGTCGGCGCCCCTTCCGGGGTCTCCGTCTGAGGGAGGAGAGCGCCCCCGAGGGCGAAGGCGGCCACGAGCAGCCCCAAGGGGATCGGCACGGACTGGAGCGCAGCAGCGCAGCCACGAGCGACGACGACGATGTTGCGCGCGTGGGCGACGCCGGGCCTCGCCCGCGTGCGGAGGACGTCGAAGAGAGCGGTGGCGCCGAGCACGACCACCACGACCGCCACGGCCACGAGGGTGGCTCGCGTCGACCACTCCGGTCCCGCCAGCCAACGGGCGCTCGCGACGGCGCCGCCGAGGAGGATGAAGAGCGTCGTGGCGTTGCCGCGCCAGAGAGCCAGCGCAGGCGCCTCCTGGGCGGTCGTGCGGGTCGCCATGGCGCCAAAGCAGGCTGCCATCGCGCCAAAGGCTCGAAGGAGGAAGGGGAGCAGGGCCCAGCGAAGCAAGCTCGTGAAGGAGAGCTCAGGGTTCTGCTCGATGGTGTGCGCAGCGAGCCCGGCGAGGGCGAGGTTCCCCAAGCTCGTCGCCAAGAAGAAATCCGTGGTGACGCGCAGGGAACGTCCGATGCTGCAGCCGAGCATGTGAGAGACGGAGGCGGGGTTGCGGCTGTCGGTGAGGCGTAGCTCCGGATGTCCGCCTCCGACCCGGGTCGAGGCGTTGAGGATGACGGCTCCACGATGCAGAACCGCCGCCGCGACCGCCGCCCCCAGCGCATAGCCGCCGACCAAGCGCACGACCTGGCTCGTCACCGAGGCGACCTCCTCCCCCTGTTGTAGGGCGAGGGCCGTGAGCAGCAAGCCGAGGAACCCAAGGGCGCCGAGAGCCTCCGCCGCGGCGGCTCCTGCGCCGCCGGCTCGCACGGCGAGCACCAATGCATCATCCTGGCTGTGACCGCTCGCTCCAGCGACGCCCCCCGCCGCGCGGAGGGTGACTCGCCCCGCGAAATGCACGGCTAGGCAGGTCGAGCCGCTGCCTGCCGCGATCGCCAGCGCCAACCAGAAGGCAGCCTCCGCCTTCGAGAACTGGGTCCCCGGCAGGCCCCAGATCAGCGCGGCCGCGATCGTCGCGACCAGCACGAGCGCCGTGGCGAGTCCCACCAAGCGGTACTGACCCCAGGAGAACGCGAGGCCCGCCCGCTCCACGGCGGCGGAGAGGCGGCGCACGTCGGGAGAGCTGTGCGAACGGCTGAACACCCAGGCTCCGAGGCCCAGGGCGAAGAGCAACCCCGCTAGGTGGATGCCGAGAATCAATACTGTCGCGGTCACGTCGACTGGGGTCTTCCGGACGCTGGAAACCTCGGGCCCTCGTTCCGGAAACGAATGATTGAGAAACTCTGCGGGTCCGCGTCCGTGAGCAAGTCGGTCGGGGTTGAAACGAGACCGCAGGGTCTCGCGGAGACAACCTCTTCGACAGTGGCAGCCGAACGCTCCCAGCGAGGGAGGCGCACAGCCAGCCGGACAGGGCCGCTCTCCCGCAGGGGCGAGTGCCTATGCCGATGGCGTATCACACCCGTCTAGCCGGGAGCAAGCGGTCGTTGTGCGCCTATCGACGTCTTTCAGCGCCCCTCGAGGCCGCTCCGTGGCCTCGGACGCCGCTCTGGGAGCCGTGGTTGGCGACCGTGGTGGGCGAGGGGCGCTCGAGGGCCGGGGACCTACCGGAGTCAGTCGGCCCGCGGGGGCCGCTCGACCTCCCCGGCCAGGGCGCCGTGGTCAGGTGCCGTGGTCAGGCGCCGTCCTTCGATTGAATGACCATTAGGTGGTACTTCCCAAACTCGGTCTGCCCGAGGGTGAAGAGCACCTCGATGAGGAGCCGATAGGGCGTGGTCTGGTCCGCGACGATCAGCGCCTCCGAGACGGCCCCGTCCAACCCTTTGCGCTGCTGGATGAGCTTGTCGGTCTTGCGGGCGGCCTGCAGCGCCGAGCCGAGCGGGACGATGTAGAAGTCGTTGGGACCGTTGCGCTTGTTGCTCGCACCCACGCCGGTCTGCGTCATCGACTCCCGGCTCGGGAGCGTCAGCACCTTGTTATCACCCACGAGGATCTGGCTCTTGGTGATGGTAACGACGACGCCCGTCTGTGAGGGCTCCGACTGGAGCACGGACTTCGGGAGCTGCAGGTCGTCGCTCTGAGGCACGGACGCCGTCGACTCCCCCAAGCTCTTCAGGAGGAACACCAGGATGATCGTCATGATGTCGAGCATCGCGGTGATGTTCAGGAAGTTGATCTCCGGCTCGGCGGCGTTCCGCCGGATCGCCGTCCTGAGGGCGGCCTTGTACTCTGCCGGCGAGGCCTGGGCTGGGGTAGTCCGGCCTGCGGGGGTGGGCGGCTGGGCCGAGCTCATCGCCTTCCTCCTGTCCCGAGGGTCATTCCTTCACCTGGAAGTTGACGGAGTCGAAGAGGACGCCGGAGCCATCCGGCATCCTCCGCACAGCGTCGATCACCTGGATGATCGTCTGGTAGTCGGTGGCCGGGTTGGCGCTGATGTAGACCTGCGTCTCCTCTTCGAACGCCGGGTTCGAGCGCTTGAGCTTCGTGGCGCAGCGGGTGAGGGTGGCGTAGTCGTAGCGCCCGCCGGCTTTGGGGATGGCCAAGCCTGGCCCGATGCCCTCACAGCCCGGAGCTACGTTGCCACCCGAGGCCTTCAGCGAGAAGCCCTCGTTGACGACCATCACCGTGAGGTTCAGGGACTCGGTCGGCGTGGAGGCGCGCACTCCCGTCCCTTTCGCGGCGGGCGGTGTCGTCTCGATGGTCGACGTGAACGTCACCGCGACCGTCGCCAGCACGAAGATGAGGATGTTCACGATGATGTCGAGGAAGGGGACGATGTTGAGCTCGCCGCCCTCCTCGTCGGGAGCCAGCTCCTTGGGTTGGCTCAGCCGGCGAATTTTCGCCCTTTGTGCGGCGCTCAGCTCAGCCATGATCCGGATTCACCCCGTCGACTCGCACCACCGAGCTTCCGCACCCATCACTCGTGCACCAGTCACGCGCTGGCACGCTGGATGGTCAACAGGTTGAAGGTGCGCTCCATCGTGCCCTCCAAGTCGTGCTGGATGGCCTTGGCGCGGGTGTGGAGGATGATGTGAGTGATCATACAAAACACGGCGATGCCGAGGCCGAGGGCCGTGTTGTACATGGCCTCTGCGATACCGTTCGAGAGCAGGGCCTGCTTGTCCGCCTGGGAGAGATCGGGGCGAGCGATGGCGGCGAACGTCGCGATCAAACCGGACACGGTCCCGAGGAGGCCGATCAGGGTAGCGATGTTGGCCAGAGACCACAGCGCCCCCACGCGCTTCTCCGCTTCGGGCTTCAGCTCCGCGAGGCGCTCGCTGAGGGCGGCGTCGATCTCGTCGGCGCCCTTGTTCGCGTGGGTCAAGCCGGACTTCACGAGCTGCAGGATGGGATAGTCCCCGGCGTCACACAGCTTGATGGCCCGATCGATGTTCCCCGCGAGGACGAGCTTCTTGATCTGGGAGAAGAACTCCTGGGAGTTCACCCGGTAACGTGTGAGCTGAAAGTGAAAGCGCTCGAGGACAATCGTGCACACGATGGCCAGACAGCACAGGTTCATGACCATGAAGGTCGGGTTGTGCTTGAACGCCTTCACGAGCTGGTCCCAAGAACTGACCGTACTGAGCAAGAGCTCCATACCCCTATCCCTTTCTCGATGTCCTGCGGCGCTCCATTCGCGCGCTGCTCGCGGGGACTGAAGAGCGCGCACGGGCTCGCGGTGCTTCGACGTCCATGATCCTATGGATGGGTCCGGTAGTCACGTTCCGACGTCGAGATCCGAAGCACGAGGTGTGTATCGTCGAGCTGCGGGCCTACGTAGACCCGGCGAATGGCAGCAGACTATAGCGACGTGGCTGGATCGAACGCAACCTGATCGACAGGCCCATCGACAAGCCTCATCGGCAGGCCCTGGAGCGCGCACGTGCTCCTACACGTGCTCCGTTCAGACGCTTCGGGTGAGCCGGCCCATCGGACCACCAGGACCCGTCGGCCTGGGCGGTGGTTACAGATGGTGGTCATCGACGGCGATCACGTCGGTGGGCAGAAGAACGGCGCACCCCGTGGTGCGCCTACGGTCTGATGGGAGAAACGTTCAGAGCCGAGGACGGTGACTCGCGGCTCCAGCTTCCCATAGAAGAAGGACGGCGAAGGACATCCAGCTCGCGCCGGTCTGTAGCGAAGGTAGAGGCAGCGACGCGGCAGGGAGGCTCCTAGGTGGGGTGTTTCGGGAGCCTTGCGGAGGCGCCCGAACGGCGAGCCCAGGCTGCGCAGATAATAGAGCCTCACGAACGCCGACCAGCGGGACCTCGTCCGGTCTTCATCGCTCCCTGGTCCGCCGAACCTCGCCGCGCCGCTTCGGATCCACGCGCTGCATCCGTCGGGGGCCCGCCCGTCAGCTGAAAATTTCCCCCTCGACTCGAACATCGAACTTTGTGGCCTTCGGCCTTGACGGCTCGGGGGGGATTTCAGCAAGATTGCACAGTCCGAATCCGCCGAAAGGCGGAAATTCAGCCAAATTCATCAATCATTGCGGCAGCTTGCCGGAGCATCGCGGGTCAGGACCTTCCCGGCTTCCCCTCCTCGCAGGGGGCTCCAACGATGCTCGAACGAGCCAGCGGAACGGTCCGCAGCACACACCACGCAAGAGGAACCACAAATGTCAGACGCTTGGCACCACTATCAAGAGGGCGGATGGGCGATGCACCTCATCTCGTTCTGGCTGATCTGCGGCGTTGCCGTGATCGCAGAGCGCACCGTGTACTTGTTCGGTGCTTCGGTGAACAAGGACGTGTTCTTGGCGACCATGCAGAAGTGCATTCTCGCCGGTGACGTCGCGAAGGCCGTGAAGATGTGCTCGGCCGCGAACGCGCCCCTCGCGCGCATCGTTCAGGCTGGCCTCGTGAAGGTCAACCGCCCTGATGAGGAAGTACAGGCTGCGATGGACGAGGCGGCTCTCATCGAGATGCCGAAGATCAACAAGCGCACGGGCTTCCTCGCGCTCTTCGCGAACCTCGCGATGCTCTGTGGTCTGTTCGGAACGATCATCGGCCTGATCAAGGCGTTCGGCGCGGTCGGTGGTGAGTCGGTCGACCCCAGCCAGAAGGCGCGCATCCTCGCGGAAGGTATTTCCGAGGCCATGAACTGCACCGCCTGGGGCCTCCTGGCCGCCATCGTGTGCCTCATGGGCTTCGCCTTCCTCAACGGCAAGACCCAGGGCCTCGAGGACGACATCAACGAGGCGAGCGTTCGGGTTCTCAACCTGGTGGTGGCAAACCGCCAGAAGGTCAACCTCCAGGGTGTGGAGCAGGCTGTCTGATTGAGCGACGTGGGGCCTCACCATCGTCGCCGTCGCCCTCCACGATCCACGATCGTGGAGCCCACTGAACTAAAAAGTGGGTCGGTGACGGGAACGATGGGCGAGGCCCGTTGTCGGAACTGGACAATTGCCTGACACCGGGGCAGCGGTTGCTGCCCTTCCAGACAACACGTAGTCGTCGTAAGTAGCGAGGATCCGAATATGGCCGGTATTGACGTTGGTGGGCACGGCGGAAAGCGCGCCAGCAATCACGAGATTCCGCTCATCCCCTTCATCGACTTCCTCCTTTGTCTCGTGATGTTCCTCCTCGTGACAGCCGTGTGGTCCCACATGGCGCGCATCGAGGCGGACGCCAAGGTTCCCGGACCTCCACGGGAGGACGAGCAGGACGAGCCGCCGAAGGACAAGGAGCTCCACGTCGAGATGCGTGGTGAGAATCACTTCCAGCTCGTCTGGAAGGAAGGCTCCACCGTCATCAACACCATCGACGTGCCCCGCAAGGCGGTCGAGGTGTCGGGCGACGTGACCTACCCCGAGCTCGGCAAGAAGATCGAATCGGAGTGGAAGGCGAACGGCGCACACCGCGCACCGACGGACAAGAAGTTCGACCGCGCCGTGTTGCACACCGATAACTCCACCCCCTTCGCCGATGTCGTCGCCGTGCTGGACGCCATCTACGTGCCGACACGCGAGTTTACCGTGGGCGGGCAGACGGAGACGGTTCCGTCCTTTCACGTGACCTTCGCCACCAACTGAGGAGCTACAGTCATGTCGGGCGGAAAACCACTCAGCAGATTTCATCAACCAATCAACGTCCCGGGGCGACGCCTCCTGCACCACATCGGCTTGGGCTTCGTGCGCAAGAAGGTCGTGGGCGGCGGTGGTCGCGCGATGAATACGGAGATCCCGTTGATCCCGTTCATCGACTTCTTGCTCTGCATCGTGCTCTTCCTCCTGGCGAGCTTCTCCGCCACGGGTGAGCTCCCGGTGGACAAGAACGTGAAGCTCCCCAATGCCCAGAACGCGGTGGACATGCTGGAGGCGCCGATCGTGGCGGTGTCCGGCACGCACATCATCGTCGACGGCATCCCGGCGGGTAGCACGCGAGCCATCGTGGACGCCAACCGCCTGACGCGGGTGGACGAGCTCCACAACGTCCTCAAGGCCAAGCGCGATCTCTGGACCCAGATCAACCCCGGCAAGCCCTTCCCGGGTAACGTGATTCTCCAGGTGGACAAGCGCGTGCCGGCCTTGGTGGTGAAGAGCGTCTTCCAGACGGCGGCCTTCGCCGGATATCCCGCCGTGAGCTTCATGGTTGGCCGGATGGCCGCGGACGACTGAGGTTGCTCACCTCGAGGGGCCGGTCGAGCTAGCTCGCACCGGCCCGTCCTACTGCCAGCGCCGAGGAAGCCGCTTGTGCTTCTTCGGCGTTGTCGTATCGGAGGTCCTCGAGACCCGGAGAGGCAGAGCTCGCTCGCCGGGACAGGTGGAAGCACATGGCAGAGAATCATCGGCCGGGATTGCCGTCCCTCAATCAGGCCCGCGCAGAGCGACGAAGGCAGCTCGCTACCGGGCGTGCGCGGATTGGCGGGCTGCCGCCGCAGTTCTTTCTCTGGGGAGGCCTGATCCTCGTCACGTTCTTCGTGGCCTATTATCGGGTCGCTCAGTCGGACCTGGAGAAGGCGCGCAACGCGTTGATGGCCAAACAGCGGGCGGTGGCTCAGAGCCTCGGCCCCAAGCTGCTGCCGATTCGCGACAAGGTAGAAGCGGCGGCGCAGGAGCTGAGGAGCTCTACCTATCCGGGGGACTCCGCATCGCCGAACTTGGACGTGGCGAAGCTCGTCGACACCCCGGGCATCTACCTGCGCCTCAGGCTCGAGGACACGGCGGACGTGGAGCAGCTGCGCAAAGCGGCGACGACGTCCCTGCGGGATGGCTTCACGTCGTGTCTGTTTCGCGACATGAGGGCGACGAACCCTCAGGACGGGGCGGTGTGTCGTGAGAGCGCCCAGTGTTCGCCCGGTGAGGTCTGCACGGAGTTCAACGTGTGTCAGCGGCCGGCGCAGCCCTTCAACATGCGGCTGGTGTATCGAGCGTTGCACGTGCTGTCCTCCAAGTGGACGGACGAGGTGCACGAGGCGCGCAACGAGCTCGCGATCAGCGCCTACGACGGCGGGTTGGACAGCGTGACGCGGGTCGACATTCCGATCGCGATCGACGTATTCCAGCGGGCGAGGGTGTTCACGTTGGTCCTCGACGAGGAGCCAGCGGAGGGCTTGCCGGAGGCGATCCCGGACGCGGATGAGACGGAGCAGGAGCGACTCCAGCGCAGCCAACATTTCGCGCGCATCGGGATCTGGGACCTGAGCACGGGCGAGCTCTTGCTCAGGGTTCGGAGCCAGGCTGCGGGCGAGCTCCGGGACGTAGGGGCTCGTCGAGGGGGAGTGGCCGTGCAAGCCGCCCGGCAGCGTCAGGCGAACAGCTGCGCGGTGGCCCTCGACGTGAAGCGTCGGGCGCAAGCGCTCCAGGAGGCGGCGTCTCGCCCGGCAGAGACCGACGGCGCCCCGGCGGAGGCGCAATCGACGGTGCCCCTTCAGCCCTGAGGGGGGCCGAAGCCGCCACCTCCCGGGGTCTCGATCCGGATACGCTCGCCGATGGCGAGGGAGGCGGTAGCGCAGGGGCCGAGTTCGCGTCCGGCCACGAGGTTTCGCCCGGGAGCGCCGGGCGCGCCCCCCGCCAGTCCGAAGGGCGGGGTGTGGCGCCGTTGGCTCAGGATCGACACCTCTAGAGGCTCGAGGGCCTCGAGCTCTCGGCACACGCCGTCGCCGCCGCGGAAGGCGCCGACACCGCCGGAGCCGCGCCGCAAGGAGAACTCCACGAGGCGGACCGGATAACGACTCTCGAGCACCTCGGGATCGGTGATCCGGGTGTTCGTCATGTGGGTGTGGACCCCGCTCGCGCCGGCGAACCCTGGCCCGGCCCCGGCTCCCCCCGCGATGGTCTCGTAGTAACCGAAGCGGGCGTTCCCGAAGGTCAGGTTGTTCATCGTGCCCTGGCTCGCCGCGGCGCGGCCCGACGCGCCGAGGAGTACGTCGACGATGCGTTGGGACGTCTCCACGTTGCCGCCAGCGACGGCGCGGCCCGCGGAAGGGGACAGCAGGGTACCCTCCGGCAGATGAATGCTGACCGGCGCCAGGCAGCCGTGATTCAGGGGGATGGACGACGAGAGCAGGGAGCGGAGGAAGTAGAGGACCGCCGCGGAGGTCACGGCGCGCGGCGCGTTGAGGTTGTTCGGCTGCTCGGGCGCGGTGCCCGTGAAGTCGATGAGTAGCTGCCCATCCGTGACGCGCAGGGTCACCTGGATGCGGGTGCCATCGTCGAGGCCGTCGGAGAACACATGGTCGCCTGGGCGCATGCGCGCGATCTCCGCGGCCACCTGCGCGGCGGCCTGGTCCTGGAGGAAGGCCATGTAGCGGTGCACCTCGTCGAGCCCGTAGCGGTCGCCGAGCTCCAACAGGAGGGCCTCGCCGGCGCGGTTCGCCGCGATCTGCGCGTCGAGGTCGGCGAGGTTGTCCTGAGGGTTCCGGGCTGGATAGGGGCCGCTCGAGAGCTTCGCGAGGACCCAGTCCCGCTCGAAGCGGCCGGCGCTCACGATGCGCTGGGCGCGAAAGACGATGCCCTCCTCCTCGAGGGTCTTGGAGAAGGGCGGCATCGAGCCGGGCGTCAGACCGCCGACGTCGGCGTGGTGGCCGCGGCTCGCCGTGAAGAAGACCCGGCGGCCGCTTCGATCGAAGACCGGCGTGACCACCGTGACGTCGGGGAGATGAGAGCCGCCCAGCGCAGGATCGTTGCTGATGAAGACGTCGCCGGGCGCCATCTGCGGGTGGGCGTTCACGACGGCTCGGACGGTGTCGCCCATCGCGCCGAGGTGGACGGGGATGTGGGGCGCGTTGGCGACGAGGTGCCCCTCGGGGTCGAACACTGCGCAGGAGAAATCCAGGCGCTCGCGGATGTTCGTGCTGAGGCTGGTGCGCTGGAGGACGCGGCCCATTTGTTCGGCCACGGACATGAACAGGTTGCCCATGACCTCGAGGCGTACGGGGTCGGGACCCTCGGAGGTGCGCGCGTCGCGGCCGGGTGCGGCGCGGTGATGACCTTCCTCGCGCACGACGAGGAGCTCGCCGTCCACCTGCAAGCGGAAGCCTGGTTCGAGCACGAAGCTACCGGTCGCGTCGAGCACGAAGGCGGGCCCCTGCAAGCGATGACCAGGTGCCAGAGCCTCCCGGTGATAGACCGGGACCTCTGATAACCAACGCCCGTCGTGCCAGAGCCGCCCGGTGCGCTCGGGCCGAGGTGCATCGAGCGTCCTCGCGGGACGCGGGCTCGACGGGGCTGCAGGGCGGGCCCGACCGAGCACCTCGACGCGAGCTTGGACCACCTCGACGACGGCCTCCGGGCGGGAGTACCCGAAGCGAGCCTCATAGGTGGCCTCGAAGTGGGCGCGGAGAGAGGCCGCGTCCGCGAGCTCGAGGGTGACGAGCGCTTCAGTGCCTTGGTAACGCAGCTCGAGCCATCGGACGCAGGTGGAGGCCGCGGGGGGGAGCCCCTCTGCCTCGAGAGCACGGAGGCCGACCTCCTCGAGTGCGGCGAAGCGAGGTTCCAAGGAGGCGAGCGTGGACGCGGCGAGGGGAGCGCGCCCCGCGTCGAACTCTCCGTGCCAGGTCACGTCCGCCAGCCCCATCCCGTAGGCAGACAGGACACCGCCGAGGGGGTGAACTAGGAGCGTGGAGATGCCGAGGGAGCGCGCCAGGGCGCAGGCGTGCTGTCCGCCCGCCCCGCCAAATACCACCAGGGCGTAGTCGCGGACGTCGTAGCCTTGGGCCACCGACACCTGTCGGATCGCCTCCGCCATGCCGACGTTGGCGATCTCGAAGAACCCCTGCGCGATCTCCTCCGTGCTGCGCCCGTCGCCGAGCCGCCGCGCGATCTCGTCGAGGGCGCGCAGCGGGTGGGCCATGTCCAAGGGGAAGGGGAATCGATCTGGCTGCAGGCGCCCGAGGACGAGGTTGATGTCTGTGAGGGCGAGGGCTCGGGCGTCAGCGCGCCCATAGCAGAGG
This sequence comes from Pseudomonadota bacterium, assembly GCA_023460875.1. Lineage (GTDB taxonomy): Bacteria > Myxococcota_A > Polyangia > Polyangiales > Polyangiaceae > NIC37A-2. The sequence continues at coordinate 6,848 of JAEWOQ010000040.1, read as the reverse complement.
GGGCCGGGCTCGGCGCCCGTGCTCTCGGGCCCGACCGTCATGCGGTAGCCGTCGTAGCGGCACACGGAGCCTCCCCCCGCGGCGACGGTGTGGATGTTCATCATGGGCGCGCGCACGCGGACCCCAGCGACCTCGCGCTCGTAGACGCGATCGAGCTGCCCGTCGTAGCGAGACACGTCCGTCGAGGTGCCCCCCATGTCGAAGCCAATGGCGCGAGGAAAGCCCGCCCCCTCCGCCACGCGCCCGAAGCCCACGACGCCGCCGGCGGGGCCGCTCAGGATGGCGTGCGGGCCACGGAAGCGCGCCGCATCCGTGAGACCGCCGCTCGACTGCATGATGCGTAGCGTGCTCCCGGGTAGCTCCTCCTTCAGGGTGTCGAGGTAGCTGCGCAGCAGGGGCGTCAGGTAGGCGTCGATGGTCGCCGTGTCGCCTCGCCCCAGCAGGCCGAGCTCTCGAACTACCTCGTGGGAGAGGGCGACATGGGAGAACCCTACCTCGCTCGCGACGTCACCGAGCTCGACCTCCAGCTCGGGGTTCGCGTAGGCGTGCAGGCAAACGATCGCGACGCTGTCGAGCCCCCTGGCGCGGAGCTCCGTGAGTTCCCTGCGTACCTGGGTGAGAGCGGGGCGCGCGAGGACACGCCCGCTCGGATCGCAGCGAGCGTCCACCTCCAGCACCTCTCGATAGAGGATCTTTGGTTTGCGGATATCCAGGGCGAACAGGTCCGGACGGGCCTGTGTGCCGATCTCGAGCAGATCGCGGAACCCTCTGGTGATCACGAGCGCCAGGGGCGCGCCTTTGCGCTCCAGGAGGGCGTTCGTGGCGACGGTCGTGCCCATGCGAACGTCGCATGGGGGGATCGGGGCGTCGTCCGGGAGCGCGAGGATCTGCCGGATGGCGATCAGCGGCGCGCGATCGCTCGACAGCACCTTGGCGACGCGAAGCCGACCAGTGTGCGGTTCACGCCCGATGCAGTCCGTGAAGGTGCCGCCCCGATCGATCCAGAACTCCCAGCGCATGGCTGGTCTCATACACCCCCTGCGAGGTGCCGTGGAGACGGTGACGCGACTCCCGTCAGTCCTCGATGGGACGATAACGGAAGGTGAGGGCGGTGCCGTCGTAGTCGACGACGGCCGTCCCTCCAGCTTCGAGCGCGCCGAACAAGATCTCGCTGCTCAGCGGCTTCTTCACCTCGTCCTGGATCAGGCGCGCCAGCGGGCGTGCGCCGTTCTCTTCGTCGTAGCCCTTCTCCGCGAGGTAGTTCCGCGCCGCCTCAGTCAGCTGGATCGTGACGTTGCGCTCGGACAGCTGCTCCTCGAGCTCAAACATGTTCTTGTCGACGACCTGGCCCATGACATCCGGCGACAACGACGCGAAGGGGATCCGCGCGTCGAGGCGGTTCCGGAACTCGGGGCTGAACGTCGCGCGCAGCGCCACGTCCTCCTGACCCTCGCTCGAGCGATGACCGAAGCCCAGCGGACGCCGCGCGAGCTCTGCGGCCCCCACATTGCTGGTCATGATCAAAGCCACGTGCCGGAAATCGGTCTTCTTGCCGTTGTTGTCCGTGAGCGTCCCGTGGTCCATGACCTGCAGGAGCACGTTGAACACGTCCGGGTGCGCCTTCTCGATCTCGTCGAGGAGCAGCACGGCGTGAGGCGTCTTCGCGATGGCCTCGGTCAAGAGACCTCCGCGATCGTAGCCCACGTAGCCAGGCGGAGCGCCGATGAGGCGCGACACCGTGTGGCGCTCCATGTACTCGCTCATGTCGAAGCGGATCAGCTCGATGCCCAAGGTCTTCGCCAGCTGTTTGGCGACCTCGGTCTTGCCGACGCCGGTGGGCCCCGTGAACAGGTAGGAGCCGATGGGCTTCTCCGGCGAGCGGAGCCCTGCGCGGGCCAAGCGGATCGCCGTGGCCAGCTCCTCGATGGCTCGGTCCTGGCCGAACACCACCTTCTTGAGGTCCTGCTCGAGGTTCCTCAGGGCCGTCTTGTCGCTGCTGGACACCTGCCGTGGTGGGATCTGGGCCATGCGCGCCACGACCGTCTCCACGCGGTCCAGGGTGACGCGGGCACCAGGCCCCTCCTCGAGCTTGGCATCGGCGCCAGCCTCGTCGATCAGGTCGATGGCCTTGTCGGGGAGCTTGCGATCGTACAGGTGGCGCTCGGAGAGGCTGACCGCTGCCTCGACCGCTTCCTCGTCGTAGGTGACGCCGTGGAACTCCTCGTAACGAGGGAGGAGCCCCTTGAGGATGAGCACCGTCTCGGCGGCCGTCGGCTCGAGCACCTCGATCTTCTGAAAGCGCCTGGCGAGCGCGCGATCCTTGTCGAGGTGCGTTCGGTATTCTTCGAAGGTCGTCGCGCCGATGCAGCGCAGCTTGCCGTTGGCGAGCGCGGGCTTCAGCAGGTTCGCCGCGTCCAGGGTCCCGCCGCTGGCGGCCCCCGCGCCGATCACCGTGTGCATCTCGTCCACGAAGAGGATCGAGCCCTCACGCTTCTCGAGCTCCTTGAGCACGCTCTTGATGCGATTCTCGAAATCGCCCCGGAACTTGGTCCCGGCGACGAGGGTGCCCATGTCGAGGGCGTAGATCACGGCCGACTGGAGCGCAGGGGGGACCTCCCCGGCCACGATCCGCGTCGCCAGCCCCTCGACGAGCGCCGTCTTCCCGACGCCCGCGTCGCCGACGAAGAGCGGGTTGTTCTTGCGGCGCCGCGCCAGCACCTGGATCGCGCGCCGCAGCTCCTTCTCTCGGCCCACGAGGGTCTCGATGTCTCCCGCGCGCGCCCGCTCGTTCAGGTTGAGGGCGTACTTGGCGAGGGCGTCTTGCTCGCCCTCTTCTGCGCCGGCCTCGGGGCTGGGGGCGGCGTCCTCCCGAGACTCTTCCTGCTCACGCGTCGCTTCGGAGCCGTCCTTCGTCACGCCGTGGGAGATGAAGCTCACCACGTCGTAGCGGGACGTGCCGCAGTCATTGAGGGCGGCTACGGCGTAGGAGTCCACCTCTGAGAAGATCGCGACGAGGACGTTGTAGCCCTTCAGCTCGTCCTTGCCGCTCGACTCCACGTGCCAGGCAGCCCGCTGCAGCACCCGCTGAAAGCCGCGCGACGGGGTCGGCACGACGTCCTCATCGAGGGGCACCGCGGTCATCTCTCGGTCGAGCACCTCGGCGAGGGTCCGCTTCAGGTGTTCGACGTTGCCGCCCGACTTGGCGATGACCCGCGCCGTCTCCTGGTCGTGGGCGAGGGCGAACAACAGGTGTTCAACCGTCATCAGCTCGTGCCTCCGACGCTGGGCCTCTTGGGCTGCCAGCGACAGGGCGATCTCCAAGTGCATGCTGACCTTCATTGGTACCCCTCGAAGCCTTCAGGTTCCGCCGTGCATCTCAAAGGATGACCGTTCTGCCTGGCGCAGGCCATCACCTGTTCTACTTTCGTCTCGGCCACGTCCCGAGTGTAGACGCCTACGGCGCCCCAGCCTCGACGGTGCACCTGCAGCATGATGTGCGTGGCCTCCGTGATGTCCTTGTGGAAAAAGTGCATGAGGACTTCGACGACGAACTCTTGGGTCGTGTAGTCGTCGTTGTGGAAGACCACGACATACCTGCGCGGCTTATCCGTCTTCGGACGTTCCTTCGTCGCGAGATCGCCCTCGTGCTCGGGGCTTTCGGTCTTCTTGGTCGCCATGGGGAGTGTTTCGCTCTGAGAAATCTTGGGTCCGGGCGCGCCCCCTGTCGACCCTGGCCGGCGAGGCCGCGATCGCGTCCCCCTTCGAGGCGCTCAACGCGTTGGAGTCTCGCTGCAGCGGCGGGGTTCCGGGCTCCCTGAGGGAGCCGCTCTCTGGGAGCAGTACGACCCGCACAAAGCGGCACCGCCCGTCCCCGAGGGAGGAGACGGGCGGTCAACCAAGCGAGGGACCCGGTGGGGCCCCGACGCAGACGGTCAAGTGGCCGTCTTGGGGGGCGTCTTGGGCTTCTCGGCAGCGTCGTTCTCGGCGGCGCGCTTCAGGGCCCACTCGACGTTCTTCTTGGTGCGGCGGGCCTTCTGGCGGCGCCGGGCGCGGGCATCTTGGGGGGTGGACATGACTAGCTCCTCCTGGGCTTGCGACGAGGGTCCGGCCGAGTGCACCCGACCCACGAAATCGGGTCCGCCTCCTAGCCCAACTCGCGGTTGGACGCCAGCGGACCCGGCATCGTGTCACACCCGCCAGGTGTTTCCCGAGCGGAGCAGGGCTCCGAGATCCGCCGGCTGCGCGGCCTTGGCCCGCTCGTTCTGCTCCCAGAAGCTGGCGTCATAGGTCGGCCGTTGCTCTGCGAGCAGCACCCCGAGGGCGACTGGGAACTCCGGGAACGGCATGCGGGCGAGCAGGTAGGCCAGCGCGGGGTTCGTCTCGTCGTGGATCAGGATGTCCTGCTCCGTGACGACCTTTCCGCTCGCATCGGGCGCACCGAGGGTGGCGACCTCGAGGCCCAGCGTCCTTGGATTCAAGCGGAGGCCCTTGTCGTTCTGGTCCCCGAACAGGAGCGGCCTCCCATGCTCGACCAAGAGCTGCCGCTCCTTCTGGTGCTCCTTGGAGCGGAACCCATCGAAGGCGCCGTCGTTGAAGACGTTGCAGTTCTGGTAGATCTCCGTGAAGGCCGTTCCGCGGTGCGCCGCGGCACGGCGCAGCACCATGGTGAGGTGCTGCGCCTCCGTGTCGATGGAGCGAGCGACGAAGCTGCCGTGGGCCCCGAGGGCAAAGCTCGCAGGATCGACGGGTTGATCCGTGCTGCCCAAGGGTGTGCTCTTGGTGATCTTCCCGACCTCGCTGGTGGGGGAGTACTGCCCCTTGGTGAGCCCGTAGATCCTGTTGTTGAACAAGAGGATCTTCACGTCGAGGTTCCGCCGCAGGCAGTGCAGCAGGTGGTTGCCACCGATGCTCAGGGCGTCTCCGTCCCCCGTGGCCAGCCAGACGCTGAGCTTGGGGTTGGCGGCCTTCACGCCCAGGGCGATGGCGGGAGCCCGACCATGGATCGTGTGGAACCCGTAGGTGTTCATGTAGTAGGGGAACCGGCTGCTGCAGCCGATCCCGCTGATCCAGACGATGTCGTCGAGGGGGACGCCGAGCTCGGGCATGACCCGCTGCACGTTCGCCAGGATGGAGTAGTCGCCGCACCCTGGACACCAGCGGACGTCCTGGTCCGTGGCGAAGTCCTTACGAGTGAGCTGTGCCGGCTGAATGACGTTCGACATGGGGGTTAGCTCTCCAGCAGCTGGCGGATCTTGGTCTCGATTTCGGCGATGCGGAACGGCTGCCCTTGGATCTTCGGGTAGCTCTCCGCGGGCACCAGGTAACGGCTGCGCAGCAGTGTCGAGAGCTGACCCAGGTTCAGCTCGGGGACGAGGACGTGCTCGAAGTGGGCGAGGACGTCGCCGAGGTTGCGCGGCAGCGGGTTGAGGTAACGCACGTGCGCGTGGGACACGTCGAGGCCACTGGCTCGGCAGCGTCGCACCGCTTCACGGATGGCGCCGTAGGTCGAGCCCCAGCCGACCACCAAGAGCTTGCCGCTCTCGACGCCCTCCTCGATGGTCTGCTCCGGGATGTCCTGCGCCATGCGCTCGATCTTCTCCGCGCGCACCTTGCACATGCGCTCGTGGTTGGCGGGATCGTAGGAGATGTGGCCGGAGTCGTAGTCCTTCTCCAGGCCGCCGATGCGGTGACGTAGACCGGGGGTCCCTGGGACGGCCCAAGCCCGCGCGAGGGTCTCCGGATCCCGCAGGAAGGGGTGGAACCCCTCGGGATCTTTGCGGAACTGCACCTCGAGCTGGGGGAGGTCCGCCACCTCCGGGACCTTCCAGGGCTCCGTCCCGTTGGCGAGGTAGCCGTCCGTGAGCAAGATCACGGGGGCCATGTACTTGGTCGCGAGCCGGACGGCCTCGATGGCCATGTAGAAGCAGTCGCCGGGGCTCTGAGCGGCGAGCACCGCGACGGGAGCCTCGCCGTTGCGCCCGTACAGGGCCTGCATCAGGTCTGCCTGCTCCGTCTTCGTCGGGAGCCCCGTGCTGGGGCCTCCTCGCTGGATGTTGACGATGACCAGCGGGAGCTCAGTCGACACGGCGAGGCCGAGGGCCTCGCCCTTGAGCGCCATGCCGGGCCCGCTCGTCGCGGTGACCCCGATGTTGCCCGCGTACGAGGCGCCGATGGCCGCGCAGACCGCGGCGATCTCGTCCTCCGCCTGGATGGTGGAGACGCCGAACTGCTTGTGACGACTCAGCTCATGGAGCACGTCGCTCGCCGGGGTGATCGGGTACGCGCCGAGCACGAGGGGCAGCTTGCTGAGCTGAGCGGCGGCGACGAGGCCCCACGCGGTCGCGACGTTCCCGCCGATGTTCCGGTACAGGCCGGGCTCGACGGGGGCCTTGGGCACCTCGTAGCGGTAGTGAGAGATCTCCGCCGTCTCGCCGTAGGCGTGTCCCGCCTTGAGAGCCAGGACGTTGGCGCGCGCCACCGCGGGCTGCTTGGCGAACTTCTTCTCGATCCAGCCGATGGTGGGCGTCATGTCGCGCCCGTAGATCCAGAACATCAGACCGAGGGTCCAGAAGTTCTTGCAGCGGTTGGACTCCTTGTTCGAGAGCCCGGACTCCTTGACCGCCGCCTGTGTGTTCTTGGTGATGTCGATGGTCAACAGCTCGTAGCCGTCGAGGCTCCCGTCCTCGAGGGGGTTGGCCGCGTAGCCCGCCTTCTTCAGGTTGGCGAGGGAGAACGCCCCGCTGTTGGCGATCAACAGCCCGCCCCGCTTCAGGTCCTTCAGGTTCGTCTTCAGGGCCGCCGGGTTCATGGTGACGAGCACGTCGGCCGCGTCGCCCGGGGTGAACACG